>NZ_VDFY01000177.1 GCF_006228125.1 Micromonospora orduensis
TTTTTTTTTTCAAGCAGAAGGCGGCATACGAGCTAGGCTCCGGTCTCGTGGGCTCGGAGATGTGTATAAGAGACAGGGGTGGCACCTCGGTACGACCGACCACGGTCGCCCGGCCGCGTGGCGGCGGGGGTGGCTGGTGGGACATCCCGATGTCGCCGGGGTAGCGCTGGCCGGGGAACTGGGGATGCCACTCGGTGGTCGGTTCGAGCACCCAGGACGGTTCGTTCGGGTCCCGCCACCGGTCGGTGTAGCGGCCGTTCATCCGCCGAGCCCGTCGCCGCACCCGACCGCTCGGTCGATCCCCGCCGGAGGTGGGCCGTCCGCCTTCGTACGCCGGTGACCGCCGGGCGTCCGGTCGCCGCCTGCCACGCCCCGGTGGCCGGCTCGCGTCCGCTCGCTCACGGCGTTGTCACCTCGTTGCAAATTGTCGCGCTGGGGCCTCGCGTACCGGTTCCGGTTCGCCCGTCCCGGCAGGGCGTGGCTGCGGATGGAGGGTAACGGCGTGGGCTCTCCCACCGCCACTGTGGCACCGTCCACGGGTGCAAACGTTATCCCAAAGTTTCGGACATTTGGTTCTATAACCGAATCTGGCTTTCGACGATACTCCCACCGTCGACGCGGGCCTGGGGCGGTACGGCCCGACCGAGGCTCAGGGATGCTCCATGACGAGGACCGCGACGGTGCCGGGCAGCAGTGCCTCGTAGCGGTGCGGCGCGTCGCCGGGAAACGCCGCGTAGTCGCCGGGCTCGATCTCGACCGGGCCCGACTCGGGGCCCACCCGCAGCCGTCCGGCGGCCAGCACCACATGCTCGACGCTGCGCGGTGTGTGCGCGTCGGCGGTCCGGATCGCGCCCGGCTCCAGCTTGATCAGATAGATGTCCCGCCGCAGGTGCGCCGCGCCGGCGCTGAGCAGGGTGCCGGTGAAGTCGGCCTGCTCGGAGCCGACCTGCGGCCCGTCGCCGGCCCTGATCACCCGCACGCCGCCAGTGGCCGGCTCGACCAGTTGGCCGAGCGGCACGTTGAGCGCCCTGCTGAGCGCCCACAGCGTCTCCATGTTCGGGTTGCCGGTCCCCGACTCCAGCTGGGAGAGGGTGGACTTGGCGACGCCGGCCCGGCGAGCGAGCTCGGTCAGCGAGATGCCGACCCGTTCGCGTTCCCGACGCAGGGCCCCGGCGATGGTGGCGAGGGGGCCGTCCGGCTCAGCGGGCATGGCTGTGCTCCAGGGATCAGTGTTCGTCGGCCGAACAGCGACAACCTGTTCACCAGGGTGAACTACGCGTACGGTACAACGAACATCCGGGTCCCGGATGCTTCGTGACGGGCTTGGGCCGATGCCGTTCGTGCGCGGCGCGGGCACTCAGACCTTGTCGCCCAGATTCACCTGGGGAGCCGGGGCGCGCATCCGCCGGAACGTGATCGACCGCATCACCGCGTACAGGTAGAGCGAGCCCATGCGCTGGTCGGTCTTCGGGAAGCGCTCGCGGACCAGCTTGCCGATCTTGCGGCAGATCAGCACCGAGTCGATCACCACGCCCAGCGCCAGCGCGCCCCAGAGCAGGTTGGAGATCAGCCGGACCAGCGGCGGCATCGCCGCGTTCGACCCGATCAGCACGATCAGCGCGCCGCCGAAGAACCAGGTGCCGACGGTACGACGGGAGTCGACCACGTTGCGCGCCAGCAGCCGCTCCGGACCCCGGTCGCGGGGGCCACCCTCACGGCGGAACTCCGACGCGGCCTCGGCACGCAGCTGGCGGCGGCGCTCCCGCTCCTCCTCCTTGGTCAGAGGACGGCTGGGGCCGGCCGGGCGACGGCCGGCGGTGGGCCGCTTCGGAGTCTCACGACCCTTGGCAGGGGTGTAACCCCGGGGACGGTCGGCGGTCTCCTCGGGGCTCACCGAGGTGACGGCCTCGTCGACGAGGTCGGTGGACTTGCGGCGAAAGAGCGACGGCACGCGGCAAGGGTAGCCAACGAACCGCGCCCGGTGCACATCGCGGTGCACCGGGCCGACGGCTCCAGATCGCAGCGCGGCGTCAGATGCGCCGAACTGGAGTTGTCGTAGCGACCAGGTGGTCGACGTTACGGACGCTCGGCGTGCGCGCCCAGGTCGGCGAGCTTGGCCTCGAAGTCCTCGTAGCCCCGGTTGATCAGGTCGACGCCGTACACCCGGGAGGTGCCCTCGGCCGCGAGCGCCGCGATCAGGTGGCTGAACCCGGCCCGCAGGTCGGGGATGACCAGGTCGGCGGCGTGCAGCTTGCTCGGCCCGGCGATGACCGCCGAGTGCTTGAAGTTGCGCCGGCCGAAACGGCACGGGGTGCCACCGAGGCAGTCCCGGTAGACCTGGATGTTGGCGCCCATCGAGTTCAGCGCCTCGGTGTAGCCCAGCCGCTGCTCGTACACCGTCTCGTGGACGATCGACAGGCCGCGGGCCTGGGTCAGCGCCACGACCAGCGGCTGCTGCCAGTCGGTCATGAAGCCGGGGTGCACGTCGGTCTCCAGCGCCACCGCGTTCAGCTCGCCACCGGGGTGCCAGAAGCGGATGCCACCCTCCTGGCCCAGGTCGCCCAGCTTCGGCGGCCGGGCGTCGGTGACCTCGTACTCGCCGCCGACCGACCGGAAGATGTTCAGGAAGGTCATCATGTCGGCCTGCTGCGCGCCGAGCACCTCGACGTGGCCACGGGTGGCCAGCGCGGCGGCGGCCCAGCTCGCCGCCTCGATCCGGTCCGGAATCGGCCGATGCGTGTAGCCGTGCAGCTTCGGTACGCCCTGGATCTCGATCACCCGGTCGGTGTGCACCTTGATGATCGCGCCCATCTTCTGCAGGATGCAGATCAGGTCGATGATCTCCGGCTCCACCGCGGCGTTGCGCAGCTCGGTGACACCCTCGGCCATCACCGCGGTCAGCAGCACCTGCTCGGTGGCGCCGACACTCGGGTACGGCAGGGCGAACTTGGTGCCGTGCAGACCGTTCGGCGCCGACAGGTGCAGACCCTCCGGCCGCTTGTCGACAGTCGCGCCGAACTCCCGCAGCGCCTGCAGGTGGAAGTCGATCGGACGCGGGCCGATGTGACAGCCGCCCAGGTCCGGGATGAACGCGTGCCCGAGCCGGTGCAGCAGCGGACCGCAGAACAGGATCGGGATCCGGCTCGACCCCGCGTGCACGTTGATCTGGTCGGTGCTCGCGCTCTCCACGTTCGCGGGGTCGAAGACGAGCTCGCCGTCCTCGGCACCGTCGGTCACCTTGACGCCGTGCAGACCGAGCAGACCCCGGACCACCTCGACGTCACGGATCTTTGGCACGTCGAACAGCCGGCTCGGGGTGTCGCCGAGCAGCGCGGCGACCATCGCCTTCGAAACCAGGTTCTTCGCGCCGCGCACGCGGATCCGCCCTTCGAGCGGAGTACCTCCGTGCACGACCAGGACGTCGTCGGTCAACGCAACCTCCAGCGCTTCGGTGCTGCTGTGTTGATGGTGGGGAGCGTGAACCTTGTCGCTACCCCGGATGCGGCCATATCGAAACGGCCCGCTCGCGTCGTCGCTCCGGCAGCATAGCCCTCGGTGACGAAAAAGGACTCGGTCACACCGGCGTGTGTGGCATTAATCGGTGATCCGGCACTTTTGCGTACCAACGGCGCTACGGATCGTGATCAGCCGGCGGTCGGTGGCGGAGTGTCCGCGCCGGGCAGGGCGAGCATCTGGTCCAGTGCCACCCGGGCGTGGTGGGCGGTGTCGGCGTCGACAGTGATCTGGTTGACCACCCGACCCGCGACAAGCTCCTCCAGGGCCCAGACGAGGTGCGGCAGGTCGATCCGGTTCATCGTCGAGCAGTAGCAGACCGCCTTGTCCAGGAACATGATCTGCTTGTCCGGGTGCGCCAGCGCGAGCCGGCGGACCAGGTTCAGCTCGGTGCCCAGCGCCCACGCCGAGCCGGCCGGCGCCGCCTCGATCGTCTTGATGATGTACTCGGTGGAGCCGACGTAGTCGGACGCGGTGACCACCTCGTGCCGGCACTCCGGGTGGACCAGCACGTTGACCCCGGGCACCCGCTCCCGTACGTCGTTGACGCTGTCCAGGGTGAACCGGCCGTGCACCGAGCAGTGCCCCCGCCAGAGGATCATCTTCGCGTCGCGCAGCTGCTCCGGGGTCAGCCCGCCACCGGGCTTGTGCGGGTCGTAGAGCACGCAGTCGTCAAGCGACAGGCCCAGCTCCAGCACCGCCGTGTTGCGGCCCAGGTGCTGGTCGGGCAGGAAGAGCACCTTCTGCCCCTGCTCGAACGCCCAGTCCAGGGCGCGCTTGGCGTTCGACGACGTGCAGACCACGCCACCGTTGCGGCCGACGAAGCCCTTGATGTCGGCCGACGAGTTCATGTACGTCACCGGGACGGTCGTACCGGCGATGCCCAGCTCGGTAAGCGTGTCCCAGGCGGCCTCGACCTGGCCCAGCACGGCCATGTCCGCCATCGAACAGCCCGCCGCGAGGTCGGGCAGGATCACCCGCTGGGCGTCAGTGGTGAGGATGTCGGCGCTCTCGGCCATGAAGTGCACGCCGCAGAAGACGATGTACTCCGCGTCCGGACGGGCCGCCGCCTCCCGGGCCAGCTTGAACGAGTCGCCTGTCACATCCGCGAACTGGATCACCTCGTCGCGCTGGTAGTGGTGCCCCAGCACGAAGACCTTGCTGCCCAGCTTCGCCTTCGCCGCCGTGGCGCGGGCCACCAGATCCGGATCGCTGGGCGCCGGCAGATCGCCCGGACACTCGACGCCGCGCTCGGTGTCGGGGTCGCTGCCCCGGCCGAGCAGCAGCAGAGCCGTCGCCGTGTTGGAGGGTTCCACCCAGGTCGAAGTCACGTAGCCCATGGTCCCACAGCGCGAGCGCGCCGCAGCTTCGCTCGGTGTGGGCTGCCACACTGCTCGGCATGCGCGTGCTGCTCTGCCCGGACAAGTTCGCCGGCACCCTGTCCGCACCGGAGGTGGCCGACGCGGTGGCCACCGGTTGGCGCTCCGTCGCCGACGGTGACGACCTGCTGATCCGGCCCCTCGCCGACGGCGGGCCGGGCTTCGTGGAGGTGCTCGCCGACGCCCTCGACGGGCGGCGCGTGCCGGTGCCGACGGTCGACCCGCTGGGCCGGCCGGCGGCCGGTGAGATCCTGCTCACCGCCGACGGCTCGACCGCCTACCTGGAGAGCGCCCAGGCGTGCGGGCTGCACCTGCTCTCGGTGGCCGAACGCGACCCGAAGACCACCACCTCGTACGGGCTGGGTCTGCTGGTGGCCGCCGCGGTGGAGAGCGGGGCGCGGACGGTGGTGATCGGGCTGGGCGGCTCGGCCACCAACGACGCCGGCGCCGGGATGCTCGCCGCGCTGGGCGTGACGCCGCTGGACGCCGCGGGCGCCGCACTGCCGTACGGCGGGGCGGCCCTGGCCCTGGTCGACGCCCTGGACGGCGCGCCCCGGCTGCGTGACGCCCGCCTGGTCGCCGCCACCGACGTGGACAACCCGCTGCTCGGCCTGCACGGGGCGAGCAACGTGTTCGGCCCGCAGAAGGGCGCCGACCGCGCCGACGTGCTGCTGCTCGACGCCGCGCTGGAACGCTTCGCAGCGGTGCTGGAGCGGGACCTGCCCGGCTGTCCGGCCGGGCTCGGTGCGCTGCCCGGCGGCGGTGCCGCGGGTGGTCTCGGCGCGGCCATCCTCGCCCTGGGCGGCGGCTGCGAGTCGGGCATCGGCCTGGTCACCCGGGCCACCGCGCTGGACGCCGCGCTGGACGCCGCCGACCTGGTGATCACCGGTGAGGGGTCCTTCGACCACCAGTCGCTGCGCGGCAAGGTGGTCGCCGGGGTGGCCGGCGCGGCCCGGGACCGGGGCGTCCCCTGCGTGGTGGTGGCCGGCCAGGTCAGCACCGGCCGGCGCGAGGCCGCGTCGGCCGGGGTCACCGACGCGTACAGCCTGGTGGAGCACTTCGGCGGGGAACCGGCCGGCGGGCTCGACGCCGCGCTGAGCCGCCCCGCGGACGGGCTGCGTGAGCTGGGCGCCCGACTGGCCCGGCAGTGGAGCCGCTGAGCGCCGGGAGTCGCCCCGTCGACCGGGCCGACCTGCGGCGGCGGTCACGCCACGCGGGTGCGCCCGGCCGGGGCGGCGTACGATCGGGGAAGGACCACAACCGGGAATCACTGGACGGCGCGCGGCGTTGGCCAGTGCGTCCGGACCCAAACCGCGCAGGGAGACTTCCACGTGACCACGCCAGCGCAGACCGAGTCGACCGAGGCCCAGGCCCCTACTTCCGTCGTCCTCACCGACGTCGCGGCGCAGAAGGTCAAGGCCCTGATCGAGCAGGAGGGCCGCGACGACCTGCGGCTCCGCGTCGCGGTGCAGCCGGGTGGCTGCTCCGGCCTGCGGTACCAGCTGTTCTTCGACGAGCGTTCGCTCGACGGTGATGTCGTCACCGATTTCGGTGGTGTCGAGGTCGTCGTCGACCGGATGAGCGCCCCGTACCTGTCCGGCGCGACGATCGACTTCGCCGACCGGATCGACGCCCAGGGCTTCACCATCGACAACCCCAACGCGGGCAACTCCTGCGCCTGCGGTGACTCGTTCAACTGAGTCGCGCGCCAGGCACCAGCCATGACGGGGCCGTCCTTCGGGGCGGCCCCGTCGTCGTGCCTGGGAGCGGTCCCGACCGGTCGCCGTTGTCCGACCGGTCGGACACCCGCCGGTTCGCCGGGCCGGTAGGCTGACCGCGCCCTGCTCCCGACCCCGAGGGTTGATATGAAGATCGCCGTGACCGGCTCGATCGCCACCGATCACCTGATGAGCTTCCCCGGTCGCTTCGCCGACCAGCTCATCGCCGATCAGCTGCACAAGGTGTCCCTCTCCTTCCTGGTGGACGACCTGGTGCTCCGCCGTGGCGGTGTGGCGGCGAACATCTCCTTCGGCATGGGGCAGCTGGGCCTGCGCCCGGTTCTGCTCGGGGCGGTCGGCGCCGACTTCGCCGACTACCGCTCCTGGCTGGAGCGGCACGGAGTCGACTGTGATTCGGTGCACGTCAGCGAGGTCGCGCACACCGCGCGGTTCGTCTGCACCACCGACACCGACATGTGCCAGATCGCCTCGTTCTACGCCGGCGCGATGAGCGAGGCCCGCAACATCGAGCTGGCCCCGGTCGCCGACCGTCTCGGCGGTCTGGACCTGGTGCTGGTCAGCGCCAACGACCCGGAGGCGATGCTGCGTCACTCGGCCGAGTGCCGCACCCGCGGGTACGCGTTCGCCGCCGACCCGTCGCAGCAGCTCGCCCGGATGGGCGGCGAGGACGTGGTGGCCCTGATCGAGGGCGCCGAGTACCTGATGACCAACGACTACGAGAAGTCGCTGTTGCAGAGCAAGGCGCAGCTGAGCGACGACCAGCTGCTGGACCTGGTCAAGGTGCGGGTCACCACGCTGGGCAAGCACGGCGTGGAGATCACCGGGCGTGACATCGACCCGATCCACGTACCGATCGCGCGGGAGATCCGGGCGGTCGACCCGACCGGGGTGGGCGACGGCTTCCGGGCCGGCTTCTTCACCGCGCTGTCCTGGGGCGTCGGCCTGGAGCGCGCCGCCCAGGTCGGCTCCCTGCTGGCCACGCTCGTGCTGGAGACCGTCGGCACCCAGGAGTACGAGGTCCGCCGCGACCTGTTCGTCAAGCGACTGGCCGAGTCCTACGGCGACACCGCGGCGGACGAGGTCCGCGCCCACCTCCTGCCGTAGCCCGAGCCGGGGGTCAGTGGGTGCGGCGGATGTCGTAGGCGGGGCCTTCGGGGCCGGTGATGGCGGTCAGGAACTCCTGGCCGCGCATCCGGCACCAGGCGGGGATGTCGACCGCCGCGGCCGGGTCGTCGGCGAGCACCCGCACGACCGTCCCGATGGGCACCTGGGGCATCCGCCGGGCCGCCGCGATCACCGGTAGCGGGCAGCGCTGGCCCCGGCAGTCGAGCACCTCGTCGGGCATGGTCACAGCCCCACCACCCCGGCCTCGGCGCGCAGCCCGGCGACGATCCCGGGCAGCTCGGCGAGGAACCGCTCCACGTGCGCCTCGGTCGTCTCCCGGTGCAGGCTGACCCGGACGTTGCCGTGCGAGAGCACCCCCATCGCCTCCAGCACGTGCGAGGGCCGCAGCGTGGACGAGGTGCAGGACGAGCCGGACGACACCGCGAAGCCCCGCCGGTCCAGCGCGTGCAGCAGCGTCTCGCCGTCGACGTACAGGCAGGAGAAGGTCACCAGGTGGGGGAGCCGCAGCACCGGGTCGCCGACCACCTCCACGTCGGGCACCTCCGCCGCGACCCGCGACCGGATCCGATCCACAAGCGGCGCCAACCGGGCCTCCTCGGCCGCGGCGTCGGCCGCCGCCGCGCGCAGGCTCGCCGCCGCCGCCACCACCGCGGGCAGATTCACCGACCCGGGGGTACGACCACCCTCCCGCTCGTCGGCCGGCCACGGTGACTCCCAGCGGGTGCCCTTGCGCACCGCCAGCACCCCCACCCCGGGCGGGCCGCCCCACTTGTGCGCGCTGGCGGTGAGCACCGACCAGCCGGCGGGCAGCGGCACCCGGCCGACCGACTGCGCCGCGTCCACGTACAGCGGCACCCCGGCGTCGGCGCAGGCCGCGGCGGCCTCGGCGACCGGTTGCACGGTGCCGACCTCGTGGCTGGCACTGATCAGCGCGGCCAGCGCGACGCCGGGAGCACGGACGGCAGCCGACCAGGCGTCCAGGTCCAGCCGGCCCAGCCGGTCGACCGGCACCGGGATGGCGGTGCCGCCCGCCGCGACGTGCCTCTCCGCGGCGTGCAGCACCGCGGAGTGCTCGATCGCCGAGTGCACAAGCGTCGACCCGGTCCGGCGCCGCCCGGCCAGGGCGCCGAGCACCGCGCCGTGCGCGGCCGTCGTACCGCTGGACGTGAAGGACACCTCGTCGGCGCGGACGCCAAGCGTCTGCGCGGTGGCCTCGCGGGCGGCGTCGAGCAGCTGCCGGGCGCGGCGGGCCTGGGTGTAGAGCTTGCCGGGGTCGGCCCAGCCGTCGTCGAGGGCGGCCAGCAGCGCCTGCCGGGCGACCGGATGCGCAGGCGCGGCGGTCGCCGCGTCCAGGTAGACCGGGGATGCGCTCACAGGTCCGCCATTCCTCGCGCTCACGGGGCTTCTTCTGTTCGCGGCTGCGGGGCTCGCAAACCCGGCTCACTCCTCGCGCTCACGGATCCCTACGCTATCGCGCCGGTATGCCCAGGATCCCCCCGATGGGGGCGGACAGTGACCCCACCACGGCCGAGTCCGTCATGGTCGAGTAATCTGCGACCGTCGGTGACGCCTTTGCCGTCGGTGCCGAGGAAAGACGCACCGCGGCGCGCTAGGGAGGCAGGACCAGGTGGTCGCAAGGAGTTCGGAGGTACGGCCGTCGGCCGTACGGCACAGCGCTTCCCCAGGGGCCGGTGGGCGCCGGCGGCGCGGTGCTGGTCGGCTGGCCGGGCTCGGTCTCGGTGGCATGGCGCTGCTGGTCCTGCTCACGGGCTGTGACGTCGGAGCGGCGTTCGACGGCTTCGGCTGGCCGCAGGGGGGCATCTCGGCGGAGTCCCGGCGGATGTACGACCTGTGGATCGCCTCCTGCATCGCCGCCCTCGCGGTCGGTGTCTTCGTGTGGGGTCTGATCTTCTGGTGCGTCGTGCGCTACCGCAAGCGCGGCAACGCGCTGCCGGTGCAGACCCGCTACAACATGCCGATGGAGTTCCTCTACACCATCGCGCCGATCCTGATCGTCTCGGTGCTCTTCTACTACACGGCGATCGTGCAGACCGACGTGGACAAGCTGTCGAAGAACCCGGACGTCACGGTCGAGGTCGTCGCGTTCAAGTGGAACTGGCAGTTCAACTACCGCGACGGGCAGGGCCCGGACGCCCGGACCACCGCGTCGACGCTCGGCACCAGCGAGGTCATCCCGGTGCTGGTGCTGCCCACGAACCGGTCGATCCGGTTCGAGGAGACCAGCCGCGACGTCATCCACTCCTTCTGGGTGCCGGAGCTGCTCTTCAAGCGGGACGTCATGCCGGGCAAGATCCGCAACGTCTTCGAGGTCTCCAGCCTGGAGACCGAGGGCGCCTACGTCGGGCGCTGCGCCGAACTGTGCGGCAGCTACCACGCGTTCATGAACTTCGAGCTGCGGGTCGTCTCGCCGGAGAAGTACGACCAGTTCCTGGCGGCGAAGCAGAGCGGCAAGTCGACGCAGGACGCGCTGGCCGCGATCGGTGAGGAGCCGTACGCGGAGACCACGCGGCCGTTCGACACCCGGCGGACGCAGAGCAACTTCAACCCGGACGACGCTCCGGCCTTCCCGGGAAGCTGAGGGCAGCCACATGAAGACCGAGTGGCGTATCTTCCTGATCATCGCCGGGTTCCTCTTCGGCGCCACCATCCTCTACGCCGCGTGGACCAACGGTGCGTCCGGTGGCGTCGAGTGGGTGGGGACCATCGCCCTGCTGCTGTCGTTCCTGCTCTGCACGATGTGCGGTGGCTTCTTCTGGTTCGTCTCCCGCCGCATCGACCTGCGTCCGGAGGACCGCCCGGACGCCGAGATCGCCGACGGCGCCGGTGAGGTCGGCTTCTTCAGCCCGGGCAGCTACTGGCCGTTCGGTCTGGCGCTGGCCGCCGCCATCGCCTCGCTCGGCCTGGTGTTCTGGCAGTACTGGTTGATCGGCGCCGGCCTGGTGGCGGTCGTCTTCGCCGCCTGCGGGCTGCTGTTCGAGTACTACACCGGCACCCGGCGCACCGCCGAGCACTGATCCACCCGGTCGCCGTCGCGGCCGGCCCTGGACGCCACGAAGGCCCGTTCCCCGGTGGGGGAGCGGGCCTTCGTCATGCCCCGGCTTGGATGGGTCAGGCGGCGCGGCGACGGGCGGGCGGACGGCGGCGGCGGTCGGCCAGCCGGGTGACCGGGGACACGAACGTGGCGACCACCACCGCGGCACCGCAGCCGGTGCAGATCAGCTCGGGACAGTCGGTGCCGTGGCCGTCGACGCAGGGCGGCGCCTCGAACGCTGTCACGCCCTCGCAGACGTCGCAGTAGAGCTCGCGGTGCGACACGGGCGTCTCCTCTCACTCCGGGCGAGCCGCCCCCGGGATGCGACATCAGCGCACGGACGGGAGCGGAGAACTACTCGGCTGTACTTTCCCACCCGGGTCCGACAATCCTCCGCTCGGTCCCCCCGGCGGCCGGGTCAGACGGCGGTGGCGGTCTCGATCCAGCGGTCCAGGCTCGCGGCCGCCGCCCCGGAATCGATCGACTCGGCGGCCCGGTCCAGGCCGGCGCGCAGCGCCTCGGTCAGATCGCCGTCCAGAGGGCCCTGGGTGGCCAGCGCCGCGGCCGCGTTGACCAGCACCGCGTCCCGGACCGGACCCGTCTCACCGGCCAGCAGGCGACGGGTCACGCCGGCGTTGTAGGCGGCGTCACCGCCGCGCAGGTCGGCGAGGGTGGCCCGGGGTACGCCCAGGGCCGTCGCGTCCAGCACGGCCTCGCGTACGGTGCCGCCCTGCGCCACCCAGACCCGGGTCGGCGCGGCGGTGGTGAACTCGTCCAGCCCGTCCTCGCCGCGCATCACTATCGCCGAGTCGCCGCGGGCGGCGAACACGCTGGCCATCACCGGGGCCATCCGGGAGTCGAAACAGCCGACCGCGCCGGCCCGGGGGCGGGCCGGGTTGGTCAGCGGGCCGAGGAAGTTGAAGAAGGTGGGCACGCCCACCTCACGGCGGACCGGACCGGCGTGCCGCATCCCGGGGTGGAACCGGGCCGCGAAGCAGAACCCGATGCCGGCCTCCTCGACACAGCGGGCCACCTGCTCCGGGCCGAGATCCAGTGGGATGCCGAGGAACTCCAGCAGGTCGGCGGTGCCGCACAGGGAGGAGGCGGCCCGGTTGCCGTGCTTGACGACGCGCACGCCCGCGCCGGCCACCACCAGCGCCGTCATCGTGGAGATGTTCACCGTGTGGGCGAGGTCACCGCCGGTGCCGACCACGTCGAGCGCGGTGCGGCGCAGGTCCTCGGAGAGCACCACCGGGACCGAGCGGCCCAGCATCGCCTCCACCAGACCGGCCAGCTCGGCCGGGGTCTCACCCTTGGCCCGCAGCGCCACGGCGAACGCGGCGATCTGCGCCGGGCTCGCCGAGCCGGTCATGATCTCGTCCATCGCCCAGGCGGTGTCGGCGGTGGTCAGCTCCTCGCCGCGCAGCAGCGCGTTGAGCAGGTGCGGCCAGGTCCGATCGCCCATGGCGGGCCTCCCGAGCGTACGAAGTGCGGGTGGGCTGGAACCGGCGCCGACTCGTCCGGCGCCGGGAGGTGACGGTGCCGGAGGGCGGGGGACGTCAGGCGGGTGCGTGCGTCCGCAGCAGCTCGGCCACCGTGCCTCCGGTGGTCACCGGGTCGAGCGGGTGCACGAGCGTGGCGTCGACCTCGGCGTACGCGGCCAGCCATCGGTCGGCGGCGCGGGCGATCACCAGGCAGGTCGGGGGAGCGTCGTCCCGGTCGTCCTTGATCTGCCGGGCGATGCCGATGCCGCCGCCGGGGCTGGCCTCACCGTCGAGCAGCAGCAGGTCGATCTCGTAGTCGTCGACCAGCCGGATGGTCTCGGCGTACGTCGACGCGTCGACGAACTCGATGCGCAGCCCGGGCGCGGGCCGGGTGCCGACGGCGAGCCGCATCCGGTCACGGACCTGCGGGTCGTCACTGTAGAGCAAAACGGTGCAAAGACGATCGCTCATGCCGGCACTCCGCTTCCACCTCGTAGCTGCCCGCAGATCGTACCGGTCGACGTGACGCAGTCGACATCCCGCCCGACGCGGCGCGGTCGGCGTACCGTCTGCGCAGCTCAGACGGGTGCGGGCCCGGCGGCGCGCTCGCGGGCCTCCTGGCGGTCCAGTTCGCGGTCGACCCGGCGGGCCTCCCGCTCGGACTGCTTGACCCACTGCACGACCAGCACGGCGAGCATGGTGACGCTGACGAACTCGCCGCCGGCCCACAGGATGCCGCCGGCGACCACCTGGTCGTCCCAGGGGTCGGACCAGCTCAGGTTGAGCGACGGGTACCAGTCGCCGCCGAAGAGGGTGCTGCTCTGCATGATGGTGAGCCCGAGCACTGTGTGGAACGGCACGGAGAGCAGCATCAGCAGCGCCCGCGCCGGGTACGGCCAGCGGCCGGGCAGCGGGTCGAGGCCGAGCAGCGGCCAGAAGAACACGCAGCCGGTCAGGATGAAGTGCGCGTGCACCAGCTCGTGCGCCCAGGCGTGTTCCAGGGTGAAGCGGTACAGATCACTGAAGTACAGCGCGAACGGGTTGACCACGAAGATGGCGAACGCCACAAGCGGGAAGCTGTACACCCGGGCGACGCGGCTGTGCACGATCGCCAGCAGGCGCTTGCGCGGCCCGACCGGCAGGGTGCGCAGGGCCAGCGTCATCGGCGCGCCCAGCGCCAGGAAGATCGGCGCCACCATGGACAGCACCATGTGCTGGATCATGTGCACCGACAGCAGCGCGGTGTCGTACGCGTGCAGTCCGCTGACCGTGACCACCGCGATGCCGCCCAGGCCGGGGCCGAGGAAGAACACAGTGCGGGCGACCGGCCAGCGGTCGCCGCGTACGCGCAGCCGGTGCACTCCGTAGAGGTACAGGCCGGCGGCGAGCACCAGGCCGAGGGCCAGCCAGCTGTCCAGCCGGGTCTCGGTCAGCACCCGACCGACGGTGAACGGCGGCGGGGCCGAGGTGGCGGCGAAGATCTGATCGACGTGCAGCACGCTTTTCAGGCTAGGCCAGGCGAACCGGACCTCGACGCCCGGGCCACGGAAGGCGCAGGTTTGCCACCCCGCTGATCGCCGGCCCCGGTCAGGGGCAATAATGACGGCGTGACTGCGGCCCCAGCCATTGACAAGAGCCGGATCCACTCCCTGACCCGACCGAACATGGTCAGCGTCGGGACGATCGTGTGGCTCTCCAGCGAACTCATGTTCTTCGCGGCGCTGTTCGCGATGTACTTCTCGATCCGCGCTGCGGCGCCGGAGCAATGGGAGAAGCACACCGAGCACCTGAACATCCCGTACGCGACCACCTTCACCGTGATCCTGGTGCTCTCGTCGGTGACGTGCCAGCTCGGTGTCTTCGCGGCGGAGAAGGGTGACGTGCACGCGCTGCGGCGCTGGTTCACCGTCACCTTCGTGATGGGCCTGATCTTCGTGCTCGGCCAGCTGAACGAGTACCGCGAGCTGGTGCACGAGGGCGTCAAGATCAACGAAGACGGTTACGGGTCGATGTTCTACCTGACCACCGGCTTCCACGGTCTGCACGTGACCGGCGGTCTGATCGCCTTCATCATCTTCATGGTCCGTACGACCATGGGCCGGTTCACTCCGGCGCAGGCGACCTCGGCGATCGTCGTGTCGTACTACTGGCACTTCGTCGACGTCGTGTGGATCGGGCTGTACGCCATGATCTACTGGCTTCAGTGATCTTGCGCGTCACACTCCGCACTGCTGCTCCGTCCCCTGAGACAGGTCCAACCGGTTAAGGACACCGCTCATGACTTCTGACAACGACCGCCGACGCGGCCTGCTCGCGCGGTTGCGCGGGCGGCCCGCCGCGCGCAGCAGGGGCCGCCGCCGGCTGGGCGCCGCGGTCCGGCTGTTCGCCGCGCTGATGCTCGCCGGCGGCGCCTACACCGTCTTCGCCCCCGGTGCGCAGGCACAGGACAACCCGCCGCTGACCGGCGCCGCCGCCGAGGGCAAGGCGCTGTTCGATGTGAGCTGTGTGACCTGTCACGGACGCAACGCCCAGGGCGTCGAGGGTCGCGGACCGAGCCTGATCGGCGTCGGCGCGGCCTCGGTCGAGTTCCAGGTCAGCTCCGGCCGGATGCCGATGGCCCGGCAGGAGGCCCAGGCCCACCGCAAGCCCCCGGTCTTCACCGACGAGCAGACCCGCCAGCTGGCCCAGTACATCCAGGAGCTCGGCGGCGGCCCGGTCGTCCCCGAGGGCGACGAGCTGCGTGACGGCGGAAACGTCGCGGCCGGCGGCGAGCTGTTCCGGATCAACTGCTCGCAGTGCCACGCCTTCGGCGGCGGTGGCGGCGCGCTCTCCTCGGGCAAGTTCGCCCCCAGCCTGCACCCGGCGACCGACCGGCAGATCTACGCGGCGATGCTGAGCGGCCCGCAGAACATGCCGGTTTTCGGCGACAACCAGCTCCGGCCGGAGCAGAAGGCCGACATCATCGCGTACATCCAGGAGACGCTGAAGCACGACCAGGACCCGGGCGGGTTCAACCTGGGTCGGTACGGGCCGTCCACCGAGGGCCTGGCGATCTTCCTGGTTGGCATCGTGGCGCTCGTCTTCGCCAGCCTGTGGATTGCGGGCAAGTCGTGACCGAGCGGATCATCCGATTCAGTGCTGTGGTGCCCAGCGGCGCCACCCGTAGCGAGGTGACGGCATGAGCACCCACACCGAGCACCAGGCCCCGCAGGGCCGGGAGCCGCTCGACGTGAACGACCCCAAGCTGACCCGGTTCGACATCGTCCGCGAGGGCGCGCGCCGGGACGACATCGAGATCGTGCACTACGAGCCGCAGGTGCTGCCCGGCACCAAGGCCGAGCGCCGGCTGACCCGGGTCGTGGCCGGGTTCTTCCTGATCACCGGTCTGGCGGCGACCGCCTTCCTGGCCATCTACATCTGGTGGCCGTGGCAGTACGAGCCGGGCCGTGGCGGCGACAAGTTCTACACGCCGCTGCTCGGCGCCACCCTCGGCGTGGCCCTGCTGGCCGTCGGCTTCGGCATCCTGACCTGGGGCAAGAAGTTGCTGCCCAAGGAGGTCTCGATCCAGGACCGGCACGAGGGTCAGGTCGACTCCGAGGGTCGTACGATCACCGGCCAGACGATGCTCTACATGGCCGACGAGCTGGGTGTGAAGCGTCGCCCGCTGCTCGGCATCTCGCTGCTGGCCGGTCTCGCGCCGGTCGGCGCGGTCGTCGCGGCGCCTCTGGTCGGCGGTCTGATCTCGAAGCCGCACAAGAACAACCAGATGTTCACCACCGGGTTCGCCGCGGCCGATGGTGGCGAACGGATCCGCCTGGTCCGTGAGGACGGCCGCCCGATCCGCCCGGCCGACATCAGCGCCGGCGGTCAGCTGACCGTCTTCCCCGGCATCGACCACGGCGTGAGCAACCGGCACGCCGACTCGCCGACGCTCCTGATCCACCTTCGGGACTCCGACGCGCAGGAGTCGCGCCGGGCCAACGAGCGGATCGGCCACGGCGACTACATGTGGGGCAACTACGCGGCGTTCTCCAAGATCTGCACGCACGCCGGTTGCCCGGCCAGCCTGTACGAGCAGCAGACCAACCGTCTGCTCTGCCCGTGCCACCAGTCCCAGTTCCTGATCACCGACAACGCCAAGCCCGTCTTCGGCCCTGCCAGCCGGCGGCTGCCGCAGTTGCCCATCGAGGTCGACTCCGAGGGCTTCTTCGTGGCGAAGTCCGACTACACCGAGACCGTCGGGCCTGATTTCTGGGAGCGGCCATGAAGCGTCGAAAGTTTGACCTGGCAGCCACGCCGGGCAAGGCCGCGGTGGGAGTGGACGACCGCTTCGCGGTGGCCACGCCGCTGCGCAAGCTGCTGAACAAGGTCTTCCCGGACCACTGGTCCTTCCTGCTCGGCGAGATCGCGCTGTTCTCGTTCGTCGTGCTGCTGCTGACCGGCGTGTTCCTCACCTTCTTCTTTGAGCCGGCGATGACCGAGGTGGTCTACGACGGCAGCTACGCGCCGTTGCAGGGCACCCCGATGTCCGCCGCGTACGCCTCCAGCCTGGACATCTCGTTCGAGGTGCGCGGCGGCCTGGTGATGCGGCAGATGCACCACTGGGCGGCGCTGCTGTTCATGGCCGCCATCGTCGTGCACATGCTGCGGGTGTTCTTCACCGGCGCCTTCCGCAAGCCGCGCGAGACCAACTGGATCATCGGTTCGCTGCTGTTCTGGGTCGGCTTCCTGGCCGGCTTCACCGGCTACTCGCTGCCGGACGACGGCCTGTCCGGCACCGGCCTGCGGATCGCCTCGGCGATCATGCTGTCCATCCCGGTGATCGGCTCCTGGGTCACCTCGTCGGTCTTCGGTGGCGAGTTCCCGGGCACGATCATCATCAGCCGGTTCTTCATCGCCCACGTGCTGCTCATCCCGGGTCTGCTTGTCGCGCTGATCAGCGTCCACCTGGGGCTGGTCTTCAAGCAGAAGCACACCCAGTGGCCCGGCCCCGGCCGGACCAACAACAACGTGGTCGGCGAGCGGATGTTCCCGCGGTACGCGCTGAAGCAGGGCGGCTTCTTCATGGTCGTCTTCGGCGTCATCGCGCTGATGGGCGGTCTGTTCCAGATCAACCCGATCTGGCTGTTCGGCCCGTACGAGGCGTGGGTGGTCTCGGCCGCCAGCCAGCCCGACTGGTACGTCATGTTCCTCGACGGCTCGACCCGACTCATGCCGGCCTGGGAGATCAACATCCCGATCGGCGACGGGTACGTCATCCCGCCGCTGTTCTGGCCGACGGTCGTCCTGCCCGGCATCCTGGTCGGGCTGTCGACGATGTACCCGTTCCTGGAGGCCCGGCAGCTCAAGGACCGCAAGAGCCACAACCTGCTCCAGCGTCCCCGGGACGTACCGGCCCGGACCGCAGTCGGCGCCATGGCCGTCGCGTTCTACATCGTCCTGACGCTCTCCGGCGCCAACGACGTGATCGCGGACAAGTTCCAGATCAGCCTGAACGCGATGACCTGGGCGGGCCGGATCGGCCTGCTGGTGGTCCCGCCGATGGCGTACTACGTCACCTACCGGCTCTGCCTGGGTCTGCAGCAGCACGACCGGGAGGTGCTCGCGCACGGCGTCGAGACCGGCATCATCCGGCGCCTGCCGGACGGCCGGTTCGTCGAGGTGCACCAGCCGCTCAGCGCGTCCAACGGGCACGCGGACGGCCACGGTGAGCTGGAGTACGTCGGCTGGGTGGTGCCCAAGAAGATGAACCGGCTCGGCGCCCTCGGCCCGGCCATCCGGGGCTTCTTCTACCCGATCGAGAAGCCGGTCGAGGCGCCGGTCTCGCCGGGGCACCCGCCGGTCGAGGCCCGGCCCGAGCGCGAGGAGATCGGCAGCGGCGAGAGCCGACGCTGACCGCCTGATCGCACCGTTACGGGGCGCCCGTCGGAATTCCGGCGGGCGCCCCGTCGTGTCCGCGTGCACTGCCCATCCGAGCAGGAGTCGGACGGTCACGGTGGGACCGGTCGACCCCGCGCGTCGGGGGATCGCAGGAATAACCCCGGTGAGCCGGGTATCCGTGCGGTCCGACGTCTCAAGGGGGGGGAACATGTTGGGTATCAAACGCCTCGGCCTGTTGGCCGCGCTGGTACTGGTCGGCGTCGCGCCGGCAGCGGCCGCGCAGGCCGCGGCACAGCCGTCGACGCAGGACACCCAGTATCTGCAGGCGGTGCACCAGGTGAACCTGTTCGAGATCACCGCCGGTGACCTGGCCCAGCAGAAGGGCCAGAACCAGGGGGTCAAGGACCTCGGTGCGATGTTCAAGACCGACCACACCCAGCTGGACCAGACGGTGCAGCAGACCGCGTCCCAGCTCAACGTGGAACTGCCGAACGAGCCCAGCGCCGATCAGCAGGCGGTCCTCGACAAGTTGAACAACGCCAGCGGCGCGGAGTTCGACCGGCTCTGGGTGACCAGTCAGCTGGCCGGCCACGTCCAGGCCATCCAGGCCACCCAGACAGAGATCTCACAGGGCTCCGAGCAGTCGGTGGTCCAGCTGGCCCAGACCGCCCTGCCGACGCTCCAGGCGCACTACGACGAGCTGGTGCAGCTCGCCAACCAGCTCGGTATCCCGGTCCCGCAGACCAGCGCCAGCGGTACGCCCAGCCCGGGTGGCACCGGCACTGAGTCGCCGGGTGGCACGGGCACCGAGTCGCCGGCTCCGGGTGGCACCACCGAGTCGCCGGCTCCGGGCGGCGGCACCACCGAGACGCCGGCTCCCAGCGAGAGCTGACGTAGCGGCAAGCAGACGGCCGGTCCACCCCGCACGGGGTGGACCGGCCGCCGTGTGTCGGGCGGTGGTCAGTCCGTGCCGGCCAGGCCGATCGCGAACGCTTCCTCCAGGTCGTGCTGGGAGTACGCCCGGAACGCGATGTGCGACTCGGTGTTCAGCACGCCCGGCACCTTCGAGATGCTGCCCGCGATGACCTGGGCGATCTGGTCGAACTCGCGGACCCGGACGATGGCGATGAGGTCGACGTGCCCGGCCACCGAGTAGACCTCGCTGACGCCGGGAAGGTTGGCCAGGGTCTCCGCCACCTCGGGAATCGCGTCGGTGGCGCAGTCGATCAGCACGATCGCGGTGATCACGGGGCATTTCTCCGTTCGTCGGCGTCGTCGCCCATGCTAGATGTTCCCGGCCGACCCCGAGGCGGGAGCCGTCGCGGCTCAGCCGTGGGCGGCGGCGGGCACGGTGCGACAGTCCCCGAACCGGATCACGTCGTGCAGCCGTTCCCCGTCACGGACCACCGCCCCCGGCCACACGACGGTGCGGCACACGTCGCCATCCACCCGCGCGCCGGCGCCGACGACCGACTCCACGCAGTGACCGGTCACCGTCGCGGACGGATCGACCAGGACCCCGCCGTCGGCGGCGTGCAGGTTTGCCGCCAGGTAGTCGGCCGGGGTGCCGGTGTCGAAGAAGGTGCCCGGGTAGGGCACCACCTCCAGCTCCCCGGCCGCCTCGGCGGGCCGCCAGAGCGCGCGGACCAGGTCGGAGAAGACCACCGGCAGGTCGCGGACCAACCGCCAGGGCAGCAGCGAGAACCCGGTGAAGCAGTGCCCGTCGAAGGTGCCCGGCGCCGTCGGGTCCGCGGCGGGCTGGCCGAGCAGGCGTACGGTGTGCCCGTCCCAGCCGTCGACCAACGCGGCCACGTCGGGGCCCGGGGGAGCGGCCGGGTCGGCGAGGTACGCGTCGGCGTTGCCCACCAGCACCGGCCGGCCGTCGATCCAGTCCAGCAGGTTGGCCACCCCGCCCGCGGTGCCCAGCGGCTCGCCGGGCTCCACCGACAGGTGGGCGCGGTCGCCGACGTGGGCGACCACCTGGTCGGCGAGGTAGCACGCGTTCACCGCGACGCGACCCGGCCCGGCCAGGCCCAGCCCGGTCAGCCGGGCCAGTGCCCGGTCCAGCAGCGGCACGTTGCCCACCGGGCACAG
Source organism: Micromonospora orduensis (assembly GCF_006228125.1). Taxonomy (GTDB): domain Bacteria; phylum Actinomycetota; class Actinomycetes; order Mycobacteriales; family Micromonosporaceae; genus Micromonospora; species Micromonospora orduensis. The sequence continues at coordinate 20,267 of NZ_VDFY01000177.1, forward strand.
CGCCTTGGGGACCCGTTCGGTGAGCGGACGCAGCCGGGTGCCCTCGCCAGCGGCGAGAACCACGGCGCACAGGTCCTCCGGCAGGCCCGCCCCGGTCATGGCGTGGTGTCGGGCACCGGTGGCGGAAACTGCCCGGCCAGCGGCCCGATGTCGTAGTAGGCGAGCAGCCGGGCGGTCGACCAGCTCAGCTTGGGCAGGTCGTCCAGCGGATGCCAGGCGGCCTCGAAGACCTCCGCGCCGTCGACCACCAGCTCGGTGCTGGACGCCGGCACCTCCGCCTCGAAGACCACGTCCACCCATCCCTTGGCGTGCACGATCGCGTTCGGTACGGCGGGGCGCAGCCGGGACGGGGCAAGCCGGATGCCGGACTCCTCGAACAGCTCCCGGGCCGCGCCCACCACCGGCGCCTCGCCCCGGTTCAGCAGGCCGGCGGGCAGCGACCAACCCTTGCCGGGTGGTTGGCGCAGCATCAGCAACCGGCCCGCGCCCGTCGCCTCGGAATCGCGGACCAGGGTGACCGCGCCGACGATGTACTTGGGTACGGCCAGCTTGACCAGGCGCCGGCGTACCGGCAGGGGCAGCCGGTAGAAGGCCTGGTAGAAGATGGCCCTACCGGTGGCACGGGAGCGGGGGATCATGACTCCAGGCTAGTGGTCACGAATGTTCTTCGGACGTGCTGGGGCCGGCCCGGTCACTGTCGATGGTCGACCAGGTCGATGAGCTGGCGTACCACGGTGTCCGGTTCGATCACCCGGTCGAAGACCGCGACGAGCAGGGTCTCCAGGTCGGGATAGCCCAACTCCTCGGAGAGGCGCAGCAGCGGCAGGTCACTGGCCAGGCCCCGGTTGTGCTGGCGCAGGGCCAGCCCGATGGTGGCCCGACCGAGCCGCACCTTGTCACTGATCGTGATGCCCGGCTCGGTGTGCTCGGCGAACCATCTGTTGATCTGCATCTGCGCGTGCGGTGACTTGACGAAGCTGAGCCACTCCCGGCGTGGGCCGCGCGGCGCCACGCCCGCCTCGAAACCGTTGTCGCCGTCGTTCTCGGTGAAGATCTCCACCACGTCGCCCTCGTCCAGCTCCGAGCTCAGCGGCGCCAACCGGCCGTTGATCCGGGCGGCGAGGCAGTGGTCGCCACGCTCGTTGCCCAGCTCGTACGCGAGGTCGACGGGCGTGGCGCCGGCCGGCAGCACCACCTGCCGCCCGTCGGCGAAGACCTGGATCTGCCCTTCGGCGAGGTCGCACCGCAGCGACTCGAGGAACTGCGCCGGGTCGGCGGCGGCCGGCTCCCAGTCGAGCACCCGGCGCAGCCAGTCCAACTGCTCGGCGCGGGCCGCCGCGCTGCTGCTGCCCGAACGCGGGAAGCGGAAGTCGGCGGCGATCCCGTACTCGGCCGAGCGGTGCATCTCCTCGGTGCGGATCAGCACCTCCACCGTGCGGTCCTGCGGGCCGCAGACGCTCGTGTGCAGCGAGCGGTAGAGGTTGTTCTTCGGTGAGGCGATGAAGTCCTTGAAGCGGCCGGGTACGGGCCGCCACGTGCCGTGGATCGCGCCCAGCGCGGCGTAACAGTCGGTGGCCGGGCCGTCGACCACCACCACGATGCGGGGCAGATCGTACGGCGCGGTGTGGCCGCCGGCGATGGTGTCCTTCCAGATCGAGTAGAGGTGCCGGGGGCGGGGGCTCACCTCGGCGTCGACCCGGCTGCGGCGCAACGCCACCCGGGCCCGGGCGACCACCGAGTCCAGGTACGTGTCCCAGCCCGGCCGGTCGTGCACGTGCCGGGCCAGCCGGGCGTGCTCCTCGGGCTCCAGGTGCAGCAGCACCACGTCGTCCAGCTCGCGCTTGAGGGTCTGGATGCCCAGCCGGTCACAGAGCGGGACCAGCACCTCCTGCGTCTTGCGGGCGATCCGCTCCCGCGACGACGCGGAGCGCACGCCGAGGGTGCGCATGTTGTGCAGCCGGTCGGCCAGCTTGATGATCAGCACCCGGACGTCCTTGGCGGCCGCGACGATCATCTTGCGGATCGTCTCCGCCTCGGCGGCCTTGCCGTAGAACGCCTTGTCGAACTTGGTCACCCCGTCGACCAGGTGGGCCACCTCGCCGCCGAAGTCCTCCGAGAGGGCCTGGAGCGTGTAGCGCGTGTCCTCCACCGTGTCGTGCAGCAGCGCCGCGACCAGGGTGGTGGTGTCCATCCCCAGCTCCGCGCAGATCTGGGCCACCGCGAGGGGATGGGTGATGTACGGCTCGCCGCTCTTGCGGAACTGCCCGCGGTGCATGTTCTCCGCGATGGTGTACGCCCGGCGCAGCACCGCTGGGTCGGTGCCGGCGTGGATGCCCCGGTGGGTGCGGACCAGCTGCGTGACCGGGTCGGAGTCGGTGGTCGGCCAGGTGAGCAGTGACCGCAGCCGGCGGGCGAGCGGCAGCTCACCCGGCTGGGTCGGAAGGGCGCCCCCCAGGGCGGCGCCGTGTCCGGCGTCGACGTCCACGAGGGACACCTCCTCACCCCGGCTCCACGACGCCGGAGACCGACGGCCGGGAGCAGGCCCACGAATCGGGCAGGACTGCACTTCTCTAACAGCCTAAGCGAGTCGACGTAGTCCGATCGGTCACTTGGTCATGAGCGTTCGGTCGAGAGTTGGTGGGACGGACCGTTCTCGGCCTTCGCCAGCAGGTCACGGAAGCGGCCCGCGCCACCCACCGGCGACGACCAACCGGACGACATCTCCACCAGTCGCGTCTCCGGTCGTTCCAACCAGGACAGGATGCGCTCGGACTCCTCGGCCGTGGCCGCCGGCACCGGCCCGTGCCCGCCGGCCACCGTCTCGGCGGTGGCCCGGATGGCGGTCAGCGTGGGTCGCGGGTGGACGCCCGGCGGGGACACCCCCGCGCCGGCCAGCCGGCCGTGCCGGACCAGCGCCAGCTCCCAGCCGCCCCGGGCCGCCGGGCGGGCCGCCGCCAGCTCGGTGATCCCGGTCAGCGCGGCCAGCCGCTGCATCCGCACGGTGGCGCGCAGCACCGCCGCCAGCCGGGACCGCACCACGGCGGCGTCCTCGTAGCGCTGGTCGCCCGAGAGCACGTCGATCCGGGCCAGCAGCGCGTCCACCACCCGCTGCGGGTCGCTCGCGGTGGCGGTGCGGAACGGCAGGACGGCTCTGTCGTCGTACTCCTCGGGGGTGATCCGGTGCTCGCAGGGCGCCGCGCAGCGACCCAGCTCGGCCAGCGCGCAGGCCGGCGTGACGGTGCGCAGCGAGAGCCGGTGCGTGCACTGGCGCAGTGGCACCGCGTCGTGGAAGCCGGCGGCGGCCAGCTCCGCGGCCCGCCGGGAGGTGAACGGCCCGAGGTACGCGGTGTCGGTGGGGGTCAGGTCGCGGACGATCGACAGCCGAGGGTACGGACCGTCGGTGAGCTTGAGCCAGACCATCCGCTCCGGGTACTTCGACCGCCGGTTGTACGGCGGGGCGTGCGCGGCGATCAGCCGCAGCTCGCGGACCTCCGCCTCCAGCGAGTGGGCGCACTCCACCGCCTCGACCCGCTCGGCCGCCGCCAGCATCTCGGAGATCCGGGCGCGCTTCTCACCTGCGGTGAAGTAGCTGCGCACCCGGGTGGCGATGTCGACGGAGGTGCCGACGTAGAGCGGGCGGTCGTCGGCGGCCCGGAAGATGTAGACCCCCGGGACCTTCGGCAGCCCCTCGGCCAGGTGCCGTTTGCGGCGCTGTGTCGGGGTGACCGCCCGGGCGAACTCGATGGCGTCGCCGACCGTGTCCACCCGGTGCCCACCGAGCCGGCCGATCAGCCCGTGCAGCACGTCGACGGTGGCCTTCGCGTCGTCCAGCGCGCGGTGGGTGGGTTGCGTGGCGGTGCGGAAGTACGCGGCCAGGGTGCCGAGCTTGCGGTTGGGCACCTCGTCGCGGGTCAGCACCCGGCGGGCCAGCGCCGCGGTGTCCAGGACGCGGGGGTTGGGCCAGCGGTAACCGTGCTTGGCGCAGGCCGCCTTGAGGAACCCGACGTCGTACGGGGCGTTGTGGGCCACCAGCACGGCGTCGGCGATGAACTCCAGGAAGCTCGGCAGCACCTGCTCGATCGGTGGCGCCGGCAGCAGCATGGCCTGGGTGATGCCGGTGAGCACGGTGATGAACGGCGGGATCGGCTGCCCCGGGTTGACCAGGGTCGCCAGCTCACCCAGCTGCTCGCCGCCGCGCACCTTGACCGCGCCGATCTCGGTGATGCCACCGCCGTCCGGCGCGCCGCCGGTGGTCTCCAGGTCGACCACCACGAAGGTGGTCGCGTAGAGCGGCAGCGCCGGGTCCACCCCGCCCACCGCCGGGTCGAGACCGGCAAGTGACTCCTGGACGTACTCCGCCTGTGCCATCGGCGGCACGCTAGCGCCCCGGTCCGACACTCCTGTCGCAACGTCCCCACCAGTCACCATGGGGGTAGGATGAGAGATCGGCTCACTCACCGGGCGGTGGGCCCGGTCGCGGTGGGAGACTTGCCACATGCCCCTCACCGAGCCGTACGACGACCACCTCCCGCAGGAGGATCCGGTCGCGCGCGACGGTGCGGGCAACCCGGACGACAACGTAGTCACCGACCCATCGGGCGCATCCGCCCCCACGACGCCGGCCGACGGCTCGGGTGTCGAGCCGGAACCGACACTGCCCGAGCCGGTGCGCCAGCGGATCGTGACGCTCACCGCGGCGGTGCTGCCCACCCTGCCCGCCGACGAGGTGCCGGTGCCGCTGCGCCGGGTGGCCAAGTTCGCCCCGAACCGGCGGGCCCGGCTCGGCGCGCCGGTCATCGCCGCCCAGCTCACCGCCGACCCGCTGTTTCGGCAGCGGGTCACCGCGCGGGTGCTGGCCGATGCCGGTGACCTCGGTGCGGCCGTGGTCGAAGGCACCGCGCCGGCCGCCGCCGACCCGGTCGAGGTGGCCGCGCTGGCCTACCTGGCCCGTCCGCGCGGCTGGCGGGAGCTGATCGACGCCAGCGGAGCGGCCGTACGCGCCGAGGCGGACAGCGCGGTCGTCGCCGAGCTGGTCCGCGAGGCCGAGCAGCGGGCCACCCGCGCCGAGCACGACCGGGCGGTGGCCCGGGTCGAGGCGGAGAAGCTGCGCGACGAGCTGGCCCGCGTCCGTGAGGAGCTGGGTCAGCTCCGCGAGGAGTCCCGGCAGCTGGCCCGCACCCTGCGGGAGACCCAGGCCCGCGAGCGCAAGGCCACCGAGTTGCTGGCCACCGAACGCGGCCGGGCGGCCCGTGCCAGCGCCGACGTGGACGCCGAGCTGCGTCGCGCCCGGGCTCGACTGGCCGAGGCGGAGGCCGCCGCCGGGGTGGCCCGGGCCAGCGCCAAGGAGGCGCGTTCGGTCGACGACGCCCGGCTCTGGCTGCTGCTGGAGACCATCGGCCAGGCCGCCGTCGGGCTGCGCCGGGAGCTGGCGCTCGACCCGGTGGACAAACTCCCCGCCGACTTCGTCGCCGACGCGTTCGCCGAGCAGCCGGGCAGCGCCCCGGCCGGCCCGGCCGCCCGGGCCCGCGACACCGACGACCCGGCCCGGCTCGACCAGCTGCTCGCCCTGCCCCGGGCGCACCTCGTGGTGGACGGCTACAACGTCACCAAGCGTGGCTTCGGCGAGATGTCCCTGGAACAGCAGCGCAAACGCCTGATCACCGGTCTGGGCGGGATCGCCGCGCAGACCGGCGACGAGGTCACAGTGGTCTTCGACGGCGCCGAGCGGATGCACGGGTTGCCACCCGCGCCGCGTGGCGTACGGGTGCTCTTCTCCCGCAAGGGCGAGACCGCCGACGAGCTGATCCGGCGGCTGGTCCGCGCCGAGCCGGCCGGCCGCCCGGTGGTCGTGGTCTCCTCCGACCGCGAGGTCGCCGACGGGGTGCGCAGGCACGGGGCGTACCCGCTGGGCGCGGACTCGCTGCTGCGGCGCCTCGCCCGCTCCTGAGGGCACCCGTTGCCGCACGGCACCCGCCGACGGGTCGGCGGACAGGGTTTTGGCGAGATTCCTGCAGGCGCGGTCGGCGACGGTGTCCGCATCCGCCCGGCCACCGTCGGGCACCGACCAAGGCAGGCAACGACATGGGAAAACGACTACTCGGAAGCGTCCTCGGCGCGGTCGTCGCGCTGGCGGCCCTCCTCGTCGCGCCGGGACCGGCGCAGGCGGCGTCGGGTGGTGGCTGCACCGGCGCCTACCCGATCAGCTCCTGCATCTCCTACCAGGGCTCCAACCAGAACGTGGTGGGCGACTTCTACATGAACGCCACCCCGGACCAGTCCCGGTGCTCGGCGTACATCCAGTTGCGGACCACGAACAACGGCAACAGCGCGTGGACGTACTACAACCTGAGCCGGACCGGCCGGTTCGGGCCGGTCAGCCGCACCGTCAACGTGATGAACAACTTCAATGGTTCGGCCGTGACGGTGGTCGAGGTCTACACCTGCAGCGGGACGTTGCACGGCATCTTCACCAGCCCTCGGGTGCACTACCCGTGATCCCGCGTTCCCTCGACTAGGGGGAGATGATCCGGCCGCTGGCGCGTTCGGTGTCAGCGGCCGGATCGTCCGTCGTGCGTGTCGGACCTCGGCGCTAGCATCGCCGCGACCGCCGAGAAAGGGAGTCGCGATGCCTCAGGACGACGTCACGGTGTTCGTCGACCGGGACCTGCGCGGTGCGCGGTTCACCAGGTCGTCGCTGGCCGGCGCGGTGATGCGCGGTGTCGACGTGGCCAATCTGGACATCGACGCGCCGTGGTTGTCCGAGGCGACGTTCCTGGTCAACGGCGTCGATGTCGTGCCGCTCGTGGAGGCCGAGCTGAACCGTCGGTTTCCCGGGCGGGAGCTGAGGCGGGCCACCGACCCGGCCGACTTCCGCAGGGCGTGGGCGGGGCTTGAACGGGCCTGGGCGGCGGCGGTCGACCGGGTGCGGTCCATGCCCGACGGTGCGGTCGACGTCTCGGTCGACGGTGAGTGGTCGTTCGCGCAGACGCTGCGGCATCTCGCGTTCGCCGCCGACGCCTGGCTGGGCAAGGCGATCCTGCGCCTGCCGCAGCCGTTCCACCCGCTCGGTCAGTCACACGTGGAGTACGAGACCGACGGCTTCGACTTGTCGGTCTTCGCCACCGAGCAGCCGACCTTCGACGCGGTTCTTCAGGTGCGCGCCGAGCGGCAGGCCATGGTGCGCGACTTCCTCGCGGCCGTCACACCTGAGCTGCTGGAAGAGTCCCGCCCGAGCGCCTGGTGGCCCGACCATCACGTGACTGTCCTGCACTGCGTCCACGTGATCCTCGGGGAGGAGTGGGAGCACCTGCGCTACGCGCTGCGCGACCTCGACGCGCAGGGCTGACGCGTTCGGCGACGTGGGGTGTCCGGGCGGTCGGGATACCCCGATATCGTTGATCTGGAGTGGATCTCGGTCGCAACGGGCGGTCGGGTGGGGTTTCTGTCGTACCCGGTGGTTAGCGTCGATGTCACCGACGGTGCTCGGGTGGCGACGACAAGGCGTCGACCGTGCTCCGCCAACGATCAGGAGGCGTGATGCTCATCGACTGCGACGGGTGCGCGAGGCGGGGTGACGACTGTTCCGGCTGCCTGCTGGCCGCCCTGTTCGACGACACGTCCCCGGCGGCAGGGCTGGTCGCCGCCGAGGTCCAGGCGATCGAGGTGCTCGCACGGGCCGGATTCGAGGTGGAGGTGCTGGACGCGCCCGGGCGTCCCGGCGACACCGACCACCGCGCGGTACGCCGGGTCGCCTGACCGTGACACCGCGCCCGAGGCGCGCTTCTCGCGGGCCATAGGATGAGCGGTCACGGCGGGAGGAGCGGCGGGATGAGCGGGGTACGACGCGACGACGGCACGGCGGTGTCCGCGTGACCCCGCGCGGTTGGGCGCTGCTGGCCCTGGCCGGGCTGACCGTCGCGCTTGTCGTGCTGGCCGCGCTGCTCATCCCGTGGCACCGCCCGCCGGCACCTCGGGCCGACCAGCTCGCCGCGCTGGGTGACCTGCCGGCCGAGCAGGTGGCCAGGGGGCGGGAGTTCCGTGCGGCCCTACGCCCCGGCGGCTACACAGCGCTCGCCGTCGGCCTGCTTGTCGCTCTCGCGCTCGGGTTGACCCCCCTGGGCAGTCGCCTGGTCGAGCTGGTGGGCCGGCCGTTCGGTGGGCACTGGGCGGCGCAGGCGGTGCTCGGCGGGTTGGCGGTGGTGCTCGTCGCCGACCTGGTGACGCTCCCGTTCGCCGCCTGGCGGCAGAGCGTCCTCACCCGCTACGGGCTCAGCACCAACGGCTGGAACGGCTGGGCGGTCGACCTGCTCAAGTCGTACGCGGTGAGCGCGGTGATCGGCGCGGTGGCGTTGTTCGGCTTCTACGCGGTGATCCGGCTCGCGCCGCGCTGGTGGTGGGCGTTCGGCGCGGCGGGTGCGGCCCTGCTTGTGGTGCTGCTGTCGTTCGTGCTGCCGGTGCTTGTGGAGCCGGTGTTCAACCGGTTCACCCCGATGGAGCGGGGTCCGCTGCGCACCGAGCTGATGAGCATGGCCGCCCGCGACGGGGTGCCGGTGCGTGACGTGCTGGTCGCCGACGCGTCCCGCCGCACCAGGGCGGTAAACGCGTACGTCTCCGGTCTCGGCCCGACCCGGCGGGTGGTCGTCTACGACACGCTGCTGACCGAGGCGACCCCGGCCGAGGTGACCGCCGTGGTGGCGCACGAGCTGGGGCACGCGAAGGATTCCGACGTGGCCGTCGGCACGCTGACCGGGGCGCTGGGCGCCGCCGCGGCGGTGGTGGCGCTCTACCTGCTCGGCTCGTGGGGGCCGCTGCTGCGGCTGGCCGGCGTCGACTCGGTCGCCCAACCACGCGCGTTCCCGCTGCTGCTCGCCCTCGTCACGGTGGCCGGGCTGGTCGCCGCGCCGGTGCAGGCGCTGATGTCGCGTCGGGTGGAGGCGCGCGCCGACGCGCACGCGCTCGCGCTCACCGGCGACCCGGTGGCCTTCGAGTCGATGCAGCGGCGGCTCGGCTCGGTCAACCTGGGCGACCCTGACCCGCCGCGCTGGGAGTACCTCTACTCCGCCTCGCATCCGTCCACCGTGGAGCGGATGGCTGCCGCCCGCGCGTACGCCCGGGAGGCTGGCCGATGAGCCGTACGCTGCTGATCACCAACGACTTTCCGCCCCGCCCCGGGGGCATCCAGTCCTTCGTGCACAACCTCGCCCTGCGTCAGCCGGCCGGTTCGGTGGTCGTGTACGCGTCGAGCTGGCGGGGCGCCGCGAAGTTCGATGCCGACCAGCCGTTCGAGGTGGTCCGGGAACGCACCCGGGTGCTGCTGCCGACCCCGCTGATCGCCCGCCGGGCGGCCCGGCTGGCCCGCGCGTACGACTGCGACACGGTGTGGTTCGGCGCTGCAGCACCGCTGGGGCTGCTCGCCGCGGGTCTGCGCCGGCGGGCGGGCGTACGCCGGGTGGTGGCGCAGACCCACGGTCACGAGGTCGGGTGGGCGGCGTTGCCGGCGGCCCGGCCGGCGCTGCGCCGCATCGGTCGGGGTGTGGACGTCACGACGTACCTGGGCGAGTACACCCGGACCCGGCTCGCCCGCGTGCTGGACGGGGTGACCGAGCTGCGCCGGCTGGCTCCGGGGGTGGATGTGGACACCTACCACCCCACTGTGGACGGTGAGCACGTCCGGGCCCGGCTGGGGCTGACCGACCGGCCGGTGGTGGTCTGCGTGTCCCGGCTGGTGCCCCGCAAGGGGCAGGACATGCTGATCCGGGCACTGCCGGAGATCCGCCGTCGGGTGCCCGACGCGGCGCTGCTGATCGTCGGCGGTGGCCCGTACCGGGCGACGTTGGAGAAGCTGGCCCGGCAGACCGACGTGGAACGCGACGTGGTCTTCACCGGCTCGGTGCCGTCGGCGGAGTTGCCGGCGCACTACGCGGCCGGCGACGTGTACGCGATGCCGTGCCGCACCCGTAACCGGGGCCTCGACGTGGAGGGGCTGGGCATCGTCTACCTGGAGGCGTCCGCGACGGGCCTTCCGGTGGTGGCCGGCGACTCCGGGGGCGCGCCGGACGCGGTCCGCGAGGGCGAGACCGGTTACGTGGTCGGTGGGCGGGACGTCGCCCAGCTCGCCGACCGGGTCGCCCGGCTGCTCGCCGACCGGGACCTGGCCCGTCAGTTGGGTGCGGCGGGCCGGGCGTGGGTGGAGCGGGAGTGGCGCTGGGAGACGCAGGCGCAGCGGATGGCGGAGCTGCTCGCCGGCTGACCGCTCGGTCCTTTCACGTGGTGCTCGCCCGGGGTGGCGCGTAACGCGGCACGTACTCCTGGTCGGTCAGCCGTTGGATCGCGACCATGACCTCGTCGGTGACGACCCGGAAGTCGCGTGGCCCGTTGATCCGGCCGGCGACGGGGATCGGCGGGCCGAACCGCAGGGTGACCGGGTGCCGGCGGGGCAGTCGCGCGTCGATCGGCAGCACCTCGGCGGTGCCGAGAACGCCCACCGGGACGATCGGCACCCCGGCGTCGCGGGCCAGCCGGGTCATGCCGGTGCGGCCCCGGTAGAGCCGGCCGTCGGGGGAGCGGGTGCCCTCCGGGTAGATGGCGACCAGACCGCCGTCGCGCAGTACCGGACCGGCGGCGTCGAGGGCGGTGAGGGCGGCCCGTCCGCCGGCGCGCTCGACCCGGATCGCGCCCATGCCGGCGACGATCCGCCGGCTGAGCCAGCCGCCCGGTCCCCGGCCGGTGAAGTACTCGGACTTGGCCCAGAAGGTGACGTGTCGGGGTGTCAGGCAGGCGAGGAACACCTCGTCGGCGACGGAGAGGTGGTTACCCGCGAGGATCGCGCCGCCGTGTCGTGGCAGATGCTCCAGTCCCTCCACGCGGGGCCGCCAGCCCGCCCGCAGGACGGTGCCGACTGTCAGTTTGCTGAGGTCGTACAGCAGGGGCACGTGTCCTCCGGTTCAGTGCGGGGCGGGGCCGAGGTGGGCGTCGAGCGTGGCGCGCAGCAGGACGTCGTCGTCGGTGGCGCCGGTGGCCAGCGGCAGGCTGCCCCAAGCCCAGAGTTGGGCGATGCCGTGCAGGTTGGCCCAGAGCGCGCCGGCCAGCACCGAGGCGGGGGCGTCGTCGGGCCGGCGTACCTGGGCCACCAGGTCGGCCAGGACGGCGAACAGCGGCAGGCTCGTCTCGCGCAGCCGCAGCCGGCCGCTGTCCAGCAGGTCGTGCCGGAACATCAGCTCGAACATGCCCCGGTGCGCCGCCGCGAAGTCCAGGTATGTCCGGGCCAGCGCGGTCAGTTGGGTACGCGGGTCCGGGTCGACGTCGCGAATCGTCTTCTGGACCTGGGTGGTGAGGTCGGCGAAGCCCTCGCGGGCGATGGCGGAGAGCAGGTCGACGTGGGTGGGGAAGTATCGGCGCGGCGCGCCGTGGGAGACGCCGGCCCGGCGGGCGATCTCCCGCAGCGACACGGCCGACTGGCCCTCGCGGAGCACCAGGTCCACCCCGGCGGCCACCAGTCGGGCCCGGACGCCCGCCTCCCCGTTGCTCATAGACAGTGTCTACCAGGACGGCATAGACGGTGTCTACTCCCCGTGCTTAACGGCACCGGTCAGCGGATGCGGGCCAGGATCCGGTCGGCCGGCGCCGGCTTGCCGAAGTGCCAGCCCTGGGCGGCGTCGCACCCGATCGCCCGCAGCCGTTCGGCCTGCCCGGCGGTCTCCACACCCTCGGCCGTCACCGTCAGATCCAGGGCGTGCGCCAACGAGACAAGCGAGGCCAGGATCCGCTCGTCGGTACGCCCGACCGCCGGTGACCGCAGCCCGGCCACGAACTCCCCGGCCACCTTCAACTCGGTCACCGGCAGGTCCCGCAGGTACGCCAGGTTGCTGTAGCCGGTGCCGAAGTCGTCGATGGCGATCCGCACACCGAGGTCGGCGAGCACCCGCAGGGCGCGTACCGGCTCCTCGGCGGTGCTCATCATCGTGCTCTCGGTGATCTCCAGCTGGAGCCGTTCCGGTGGCAGCCCGGTCTGCCGCAGCAGGGCGAGCACGTCCTGCACGAGACCGGCCCGGTGCACCTGCCGAACGGCCAGGTTGACGCTCACGAACGGCGCCTGGACGCCGCCGGCCGACCACGCCTCCGCCTCCCGGCACGCCTCGGCCAGCACCCACCCGCCCAACTGCACGATCAGGCCGGTCTCCTCCGCCAACCCGATGAAGCTGTCCGGACGCAGCACACCCAGCTCCGGATGACGCCAGCGCACCAGCGCCTCCACACCCAGCAGTCGGCCGTCGCGCAGCGACGTCAACGGCTGGTAGTCGAGGTAGAACTCGCCCCGCTCCAGAGCGGCCGGGATCGCCGCGGAGAGCGCGTACCGGGCCAGCTCCCGCCGGCTGCGTTCGGCGTCGTAGAGCGCCCAGCGGGCCCCGCCGGCCGACTTCGCCCAGTGCAGGGTCGCGTCGGCGGCCCGCATCAGATCGCTGGGATTGGCGCCGGCCACCTGCCGCTCGACGATGCCGATGCTCGCCGAGACCTGCAACTCGTGCCCGTCCACAAGCGCCGGGGTGCGCACCGCGGCCAGCGCCGTCTCGGCCACCTTCACCATGTCGTCGGTGCCGCCGGTCCGCTCGACCAGGATGACGAACTCGTCGCCGCCCAGCCGGGCCACCAGGTGCTCACCCAGGTCCTGACACAGCCGCTCGGCCACCATCGTCAACAGCCGGTCGCCCACCTGGTGCCCCAGGGTGTCGTTGACGACCTTGAACCGGTCCAGGTCGAGGAAGCACACCCCGATCCGCTGCGCGCCCCGACCCGGCTCGTTGAGGGCGGCGGTCAGCCGCTCGGTGAACAGCGTCCGGTTGGGCAGGCCGGTGAGCGGGTCGTGCGTCGCCTGGTGCCGGAACCGCGCCTCGCTGGCCCGCAGGGCCCGCAGGGCCTGCGTACGCGCCATCATGGCGGCCCGACGGATCGACTCCTGCTCGTCGAGCGTCCGGTCGCGAAGCGCGCGGGCGTAACCCGTCGCCACGGCGGCCAGCAGCCGGGCCATCCGGTCCTCGACGTCCTCGGCCACCAGGCCCAGGTCGCGTACCAGCCGGAGCTGGATCACCTCGACGGTCCGGCCCAACCCCTCCGCCGAGGCGATGTGCGCGGCGACCAGCTCGGCGCCGACCCGGTGCCCGGCGCGCAGGTCGAACGGCTCGGCGAGCAGCGCCCCTGCCAACTGGCCGGTGAGCCGGTGCAGCAGCGCCTCAAGCTGCGCCTGCGTCATCGGCAGGTAGCTGGTGCCGGAGACGGCCTTCGCCCACGCCCGCGCGAAGGTGCTCGGACGGGACGCCGCCTCGGGCGATTCAGTCACCGAGTCGCCCGACGCCGCCCATGAAGACCGCGCGCTCGGCGTCCTCCGCGCTGTCCGGAGTGTCCGGCCGCCACTGCGGCACCCACACCACACCCGGGTCGAGCAGCTCGAACCCGTCGAACAACGCGGTCAGCTCGGCCCGGCCGCGGATCCAGAGGGGACTGTCGGTACGCCGGTAGACCCGTTCCGCCTCGGCCCGCTCGTCAGCGCTGCGCCCGTCGTCGCTGGCCTGCGACAACACCAGGTAGCTGCCGGGGGCCAGGGCGTCGCGCAGGGTCGCCAGCAGCTCCGCCGGCCGGTCGTCGTCGGAGACGAAGTGCAGCACGGCCACGATCATCACGGCCACCGGCTGGCTCAGGTCGAGCAGCTTGCGCACGTCCGGGTGGCTCAGGATGGCCTCCGGGTGCCGCAGGTCCTCCTGCACGACCACGGCCCGGTCGTTGCCGGACAGGATCTCCCGGCTGTGCGCCACCGCCACCGGGTCGACGTCCACATAGACCACCCGCGACGCTGGGTCGATCCGCTGGGCGATCTCGTGCACGTTGCCGACAGTGGGGATGCCCGAGCCGATGTCCAGGAACTGCCGGATCCCGGCCTCGGCCAGGTGGTGCACCGCCCGGCGCAGGAACGCGCGGTTGGCCTGCGCCATCAGCGGCGCCTCCGGCACCGCGGCCACCATCGCCTGCGCCGCGGCCCGGTCGGCCGCGAAGTTGTGTGAGCCGCCGAGGTAGTAGTCGTACATCCGCGCGACGCTCGGGCGCTCGATGTCGATGGTGTCGGGCGCCCAGTCCGGCCGCTGCATGCGCTCACCCCTTCCGAGTCGGCGTCGCGGGCATCGTCGCCCGCGCGGGTATTGTGCCCCCGACACGCCCGCCAGACCATAGCGTGCCGCCAGGTCTCCCGCCGACGTCGGTCGATACGCGAAAGTCCGCGCCGGCGGTGAGGCTGGCGCGGACTTCGATCGCGGTGTCCCGCTCGACGAGCGGGGGCCTGTCAGAACTTCGGGGCGTCCGGCGCTTCGAGCAGGCCGAGCCGCAGCGCGGTCATCAGCGCCTGAGCCCGGTTGGCCGCTCCGAGCTTCTCGTAGAGCTTGGAGATGTGGGTCTTGGCCGTGGACTCGCTGACGAACAGCTGCTTGGCGATGCCGGCCACGCTCATGCCGTCGGCGAGCAGCCGCAGCACCTGCCCCTCGCGGGGGGAGAGCTGCGGACCGGACGGGGCGAGGCGACGCTTCATCGCCTCGGCCAGGTCGGCGGCCGTGAACGCGCTGGGGGAGGAGGCGGCGTGCCGGGCGGCGGCCACCACCTCGTCGGCCGGGGCGGTCTTCGGTACGAAGGCGCTCGCACCGGCCTCCAGGGCGCCGAAGAGCTGGTCGTCGCCCGCGTACATGGTCAGCACCACGATGCCCATGGACGCGCTGGACTTGCGCAGCGCGCGGGTGGCCTCCAGGCCGCTACCGTCGGGCAGGCGCAGATCCATGATCACCACGTCCGGCTGCAGAGCGCCGGCCTGACGTACACCCTCTGCCGCCGTGGCGGCCTCACCGACGACCTCGAACTGCCGGTCGCGCTCGAACGCGTGCCGCAGGCCCTTGCGAATCAGGTCGTGATCGTCGACAAGGAGGACCTTGGTGCGGGTGGCCGGTGTCGGACTTGTGGTCATCCTCGGGTTACTCCCCTTCTGGTGCTGCGCTGTCGCGCACGTTCTCTCGCCGGGACGAGGTGCCGAGAACCACCGCCACGGTCGTGCCGCTGGGTTGCCGCGGCCTGATCTCCAACCGGCCCCGGATACGTTCCGCCCTCTCGGCCATGATCGCAAGACCGTACCGTCCGTCGGGGCGCTGGTCAGCCATCCCCTGACCGTCATCCGACACTTCTATTTGCGCGTACGGGGGGTCCACCTCACACGTGACCCACAGATTGGACGCGCCGGCGTGCTTGCGCGCGTTGGTGACCGCCTCCTGCGCGATGCGCAGCAACTCGGCCTCGGTGGCCGCCGGCAGCCGCGCCGTGGACTCGTCCAGTGACAGGTGCACGCGCAGCCCGCCGGAGGCGCCCACCGTGCGCGCGTACTCGGCGATCGCGGCGGCCAGCCCGCCCTGCCGGTCCACCTCGCTGCGCAGCTCGAAGAGGCTCAACCGTAGCTCGGTGATCACCCGGGTCACCTCGCCGCGCAGCGTCCGCAGCGCCTCGGCGGTCTCGTCGGCGTCGTCGAAGACGGTGGCCAGGGCGTTGTCGATGCCGTAGCCGACCATCACCAGCTCCTGTGCCACCCCGTCGTGGATCTCCCGGGCCAGCCGCTGCCGTTCCTCGTTCGTGGCCAGCGAGCGGACCTCGTCGAAGAGCAGCGCCGCCTCCAGCCGCAGCGCGGCCGGCCGGGTCAGCGCGGTCACCCGGTCCACCACCGGCGGCGGGTACGCCTGCGCGACGTCCGCCTCCAGCACCACCAGCCCCACCGTGCGGACGCCGGCGACCAGCGGGACGATCAGCGCGGACACGTCGCCGCCGCGGTGCGTCCGGGACTGCGACCGGGCGGCAGTGGTGGCCTGCTGGCTGGCCCAGGCGTCGGCGATTGCCGAGTCCGCGTCGAGGGTCGTCTCCCAGTCCACCCGGTCGACCCCGGCCTGGGCGAGCACCACGAGCCGGCCGCCCCCGCTGGCCGACAGCACCGCCCCCCGGTCGGCCCGGGCCACCGTGCGCAGCTCCTCGATCAGGTGCTCGGAGATGCCTCCCGGGTCCAGGGTGGCGCCGGGCAGTTGCCGGGCCACGGTGCGCAGCTGGGTCAGCAGCCGGGTCGCCTCGGCGTACGGCTGGGGCTTGCCCTCGCCGCGCACCGCCATCACCCGGTGCAGGGTGCCGGCGGCGTACAGCCCCAGGGCGGCCAGGATCAGCCACTGGGCGCAGACCGCCAGGTAGCCCGGCTGGCCGAGCTGGCGCCCCCCGCCGACCTCGGTCAGCGCGCCGCTGACCAGCAGGGTGGCGGCGGTGACGGCGAGCAGGGCGGCGCCCTCGGAGAAGCGGCGGCGCAGCGCGGTGACTGTCACCGGGACCGCCAGGTAGGGCAGCACCGCCGACGCGCCCAGGCCGTCGACAGTGCCGCCGATCGCCGCGTCCGCGGCGACCTGGCTCGCGGCCAGCCCCAGCACCACGACCTCGGCCACCCGGCTCAGCGGGCCGATCAGCCGGTGCTGCGGGGCGAGCAGCGACGGCAGCCCGGCGACCGCCAGCAGCGCGATCCACCACAGCTGGGCGACGTCGTGGGTGGCGAACAGGGTCAGGACGGCGACCAGCGCCAGCATCACCAGGCGGGCTGCCGCGGCGAGGGGATGCGGGTGCGGTGCGGCGGATGTCGATGCGGGCACGTGACGGATGGTAGTCAGCCTCGGTAGATGTCGGCGATCTCCGCCGCGTACATCTTGTGGACGACCTGCCGCTTGACCTTGAGCGACGGGGTCAGCTCGCCGGTGCTCTCGGTGAAGTCGTGGGGCAGGATCCGGAACACCTTGATCGCCTCGGCCTTGGAGACGGTCCGGTTCGCGGCGTCGACCGCGGACTGGATCTCCGCGCGCAGACCCTCGTGCTCCCGCAGCTGCTCGACCGGGGTGTCGGCGGGCAGCTCGGCGCCGGCCAGCCAGGTGGGCAGCGCCTCCTCGTCGAGGGTGACAAGCGCCGCGATGAACGGCTGCCGGTCGCCGACGACGACGCACTGGCTGATCAGCGGGTGCGCCCGCACCTGGTCCTCCAGCACCGCCGGGGCGACGTTCTTGCCGCCGGAGGTCACGATCAGCTCCTTCTTGCGGCCGGTGATGCTCAGGTACCCGTCGCTGTCGAGCTGGCCCAGGTCGCCGGTGCGGAACCAGCCGTCGGCGCTGAGCGCCTCGGCGGTCGCCGCGTCGTTGTGCCAGTAGCCCTGGAAGATCAGCTCACCGGAGATCAGGATTTCGCCGTCGTCCTCGATCCGTACGGTCACGCCGGGCAGCGGGCGACCGACGGTGCCGATCCGGGTGCCGGTGGGCAGGTTCGCCGCGGCGGCGGGCGAGGTCTCGGTCAGACCGTAGCCCTCCAGGATCGTCACGCCGATGCCGCGGAAGAAGTGGCCGAGCCGGGCGCCGAGCGGCGCGCCGCCGGAGATCGCGTCGCGGCACCGGCCGCCGAGCGCCGCGCGCAGCTTGCGGTAGACCAGCCGGTCGAAGACCGCGTGCTGGGCCCGCAACGCCAGGCCCGGCCCTCCCGGGGTCTCCAGCGCCTCGCTGTACGAGATGGCGACCTGCTCGGCGCGGGCGAAGATGCCGCCCTTGCCGTCGGCTTCGGCCTTCTGCTTGGCCGCGTTGTAGACCTTCTCGAACACCCGGGGTACGGAGAGCACGAAGGTCGGCCGGAACTCCTGTAGCTCGGCGACCAGGTTCTTGGGGTCGGCGCAGTGCGCCATGGTGGCCCGGGCCTGCACCACGCCGATCTGGATCAGCCGGGCGAAGGCGTGCGCCAGCGGCAGGAAGAGCAGGGTGGCCGCGCCGGCGTTGAACAGGTTCGGCAGCACCGGGACCGCGTTGGCGATGTCCGCGTACATGTTGCGGTGGCTGAGCACGCAGCCCTTGGGCCGGCCGGTGGTGCCGCTGGTGTAGATGATGGTGGCGATGTCGCCGGAGCGGACCGCCTTGCGGCGCTGCTCGACCTCACCCAGCTCGACCGAGGCGCCGGCGGTGACCAGGTCGTCGACCCCGCCGAGCTCGATCTGCCAGAGGTGCTTCAGCTCGGGCAGCCGGTCGCGCACATCGGCGACCAGGTCGGCGTGCCGGTCGGTCTCCACCATGACGGCGACCGCGCCGGAGTCGGCGAGGATCCACGCGGCCTGTTCGGCGCTGGACGTCTCGTAGATCGGCACGGTGACCGCGCCGGTCGTCCAGATGGCGTAGTCCAGCAGGGTCCACTCGTAGCGGGTGCGGCTCATCAACGCGACCCGGTCGCCCGGCTGGACGCCGGCGGCGATCAGTCCGCGTGCGACCGCCGCGACCTCGTCGCGGAACTGCAGGCAGGTCACCTCTGCCCAGGTGGTGCCGCCGTCGGCGGTGCGGGCGCGGCGGGCGAACTGGACCGTGTCCGGTGCGACCTCGGCGCTTTCCCAGACCGGATCGGTGAGGTTGGCCGCGTCGCCAACGGTGACGATCGGCGGAACGGAGAACTCGCGCACCTGCACTCCTTCGTGCTCGCACTGGCCGGACCGGTCGCCACCACGGCGTCCGTCCCGTCGAAACCTACCCGGCGGGTGGTCACGATGCGGTAGGCAGGGCGCCGCCCCCGCCGCGCCCTGCCTACCGCAT
>NZ_VDFY01000119.1 GCF_006228125.1 Micromonospora orduensis
ATCACGGCGTAGCCGGCCCGGGCCAGTGCCCCGCCCACCTGCTCGGCGAGTCGGCACTCGGCGGTGTCCGGGCCGCTGCGCGCGGAGCCGAAGACACTGACCGCCGGCGGCAGGTCGGCGAGGGTATCGAAACCCTCGACGAACTCGGAGAGGATACGCAGGGCCCGCCAGGCGTCCCTGGTCTTCCAGTCGCCGCGTCCACGCGAATCCAGCAGTCGCTGGTCGGCAGTGCTGCTCGGGATCGCCCCTCGACGCAGCGTCACCGCGCCCCGGTGCCGCTCCTTCGCTGGACCGCGGCTGGCCTCCCGCCCGTTGCTGTCGCTCATGGAGCAACCGTAGTGCTCCACCTGGCGATTGCTGGGTCGGGTCGCGGACGCCGAGAAATAAGTCCCGATCAAGGGCAACTATTCGGCTCGCTCGTACGTCTTACTATTCACATACCGGGTATGCCCCGGCGCGCGCCTTCGGGGGAGGAGACAGCGTGATCAGCAACAGCGAGATGATCCGGATCCGTCGCCAGATGCAGCGACGGATCCGAGATGTGGTGGCCGAACGCCGCCGCACCCGCCAGCAGGACCCGATCCCCCTGCTCGCCCCTCCCCCACCCGGAGCCGATCAAGAGGTTTGCGTCGCCGACAACGGGCCCGGCTGACGCAAACCTCTTGATCACCGGCGCGGGCGGCCCGGAGGCGCCGCCCGGTCAGGCTGGGGCCAGCCAGCGGTGCAGGGTTGCCGCGCCGTCGCGGATCTTGCTGATCTCCACGTGCTCGTCCGGGTGGTGCGCCAGGTTGGGGTCGCCCGGGCCGAAGTTCAACGCGGGGATGCCCATGGCCGCGAAGCGGGCCACGTCCGTCCAGCCGAGCTTGCCGATCGGTGCCGCGCCGACCGCCGCCAGGAACTCCTTCGCCGGGGCCGCCTCCAGCCCGGGCCGGGCGCCGGCGGCCGTGTCGGTGACCGTCACCTCGAAACCGGCGAACACCTCGCGCAGGTGCGCCTCCGCCTCGGCCGGCGAGCGGTCCGGGGCGAACCGGTAGTTGACCTCGACCTCGCAGTGGTCGGGGACCACGTTGCCGGCCACGCCACCGTTGATCCGCACCGCGTTCATGCCCTCGCGGTAGTCGCAGCCGTCGATGGTGACCCGACGGGCCTCGTACGTCTGGAGGCGCCGCAGCACCTCACCCGCCGCGTGGATGGCGTTCACGCCGTGCCAGGAGCGCGCCGAGTGGGCCCGCACCCCGGCCGTCGTGACCACCGAGCGCATGGTGCCCTGGCAACCCGCCTCGACGATGCCGTACGTCGGCTCCAGCAGCACCGCGAAGTCCGCCTCCAGCCACTCCGGGAACGCCTGGGCGACCAGGTTCAGCCCGTTGTACCGCGACTCGATCTCCTCCGCCTCGTAGAAGAAGTACGTCACGTCGTACCGGGGCTCGGGCAGGGTCACCGCCAGATGCAGCGCGTACGCGGTGCCGGACTTCATGTCCGAGGTGCCGCAGCCGTACATCAGGTCGCCGCGCATGGTCGACGGGAAGTTGTTGTTAAGCGGAACCGTGTCGAGGTGCCCGGCCAGCACGACGCGCTGCGACCGACCGAGGTCGGTACGCGCCATCACCGTGTTGCCGTGCCGGTGGGTGCTCAGGTGCGGTACACCGCGCAGGACCTCCTCGACACAGTCGGCGATCGCCTTCTCGTTGAGGGACACGGACTCTATGTCGACGAGAGCGCGGGTCAGCGCCACCGGATCGGCGAGGACCTCGGGGGTCAGCGGGTTCTCCATGGTTCGCACGGTACCTTCAGGTCTGTCAGCGCGAGGAGCGAGCCGAGGTCAGCCCGGCCGTGACCGAGAGGTGTAACAGTGACGTCCGCAGATTCCGCCTGGGGCATCGGCCTGGCCACCGTCACCGCCGACGGGCAGGTGCTCGACACCTGGTATCCGACCGGCAAGCTGGGCCTGGGTGAGCTGCCGCTGGTCGCCGGCGAGGGCGAGTCGGACGTGCTGGACCTGCCGCCGGGCGCGCTGGGCGACCGGTCGCTGCCCGGTCTGCGTACCGTCCAGGTGGTCACCGTGATCGGCTCGCTGGACGACCCGATCAAGGACGCCCCCGACGCGTACCTCCGGTTGCACCTGCTCTCGCACCGCCTGGTGCGGCCCAACCAGCTCAACCTGGACGGCATCTTCGGCAAGCTCGCCAACGTGGCCTGGACGTCCGCCGGGCCGTGCCCGCCGGAGCGGGTGGACGAGCTGCGGGTGATCGAGCGGGCCGCCGGCCGCCACCTGGCGGTGTACGGGGTGGACAAGTTCCCCCGGATGACCGACTACGTGGTGCCCTCCGGTGTGCGGATCGCCGACGCGGACCGGGTGCGCCTCGGCGCCCACCTGGCCGCCGGCACGACGGTGATGCAGGAGGGCTTCGTGAACTTCAACGCCGGCACGATCGGCACCTCGATGGTCGAGGGACGGATCGTGCAGGGCGTGCTGGTCGGCGACGGCTCCGACATCGGCGGTGGGGCCTCCATCATGGGCACCCTCTCCGGCGGCGGCACCGACAAGATCAGCATCGGCGAGCGGAGCCTGGTCGGCGCGAACGCCGGCGTCGGGATCTCGCTCGGCGACGACTGCGTGGTGGAGGCCGGCTGCTACATCACGGCCGCGTCGAAGGTCACCCTCCCGGACGGCCGGGTCGTCAAGGCCCGGGAGCTGTCCGGCGTCGACGGCCTGCTGTTCTGGCGCAACTCGGTGACGGGCGCGCTGGAGGCGAAGCCGCGTACCGGCCGGGGCATCGAACTGAACGCCGCCCTGCACGCCAACGACTGACGTCCCCGCCGGGTCCGCGGCGCTCGGCCGCGGACCCGGACGGGGTACGCCTCAGCGCAACCGGTACGCCTGGATGATCCGCTGTGTCACCGTGTTGCCGGCGGCGTCCCGTGCGGTGGCCCGCAGCGACGCGTAGCCGGCGCCCGAGGGATGCCGGACGGTGGCCGTCCAGCCGTGCCCACCGTGCCGGACCCGGGCGGGTTGCCAGCTGCGGCCGCCGTCGTAGGAGACGTCCACGGTCAGCCCGGTCAGGCGCGACCCGGGGGCGCCGGGCTGTCGCTGCACCTGCACCGGGATGACCAGACTCCGGCCGGCCGGGGCCGTGTTGTCCCGGTCGAGCGGTGGCGTGAACCGGATCGCCGACACCGGCAGCCGCCGGTAGTCCTCGCCGGGTACGTGCCCGGACCGGAACGTCCACGCCGCGTCGACCTCGGTGCCGAGGTCGGTGAAGCTCCGCTTCGACGACACCTCCAGCCGGTAGTTCGCGGCACCGGGCGGCACCGTGAACTGGCCGTACCCCGGGTCGGTCAGCTCGTCGACCAGGACGCCGTCGCGGTAGAGGGCGGTCCGGGCCGCGTCCGAGATCGACCCGCCGGCGTGGCCGTCGGCGTCACCGTGCAGCGAAACGTCCACCACGATGTCGTCACCGAGGCGGGTGACGCCCTGCCCCGGCCAGCGCGGCGTCGGGAACGA
Source organism: Micromonospora orduensis (assembly GCF_006228125.1). Classification (GTDB taxonomy): domain Bacteria; phylum Actinomycetota; class Actinomycetes; order Mycobacteriales; family Micromonosporaceae; genus Micromonospora; species Micromonospora orduensis. The sequence continues at coordinate 3,506 of NZ_VDFY01000119.1, forward strand.
CGGCCCGTACGGCGCGCTGTTCCAGCTCTCCCGCGTGTGCCGGCCGGCCCGGTACGCCTTCGGTTCGGCGACCAGCACCGCCTTCGTGTCGAGCCATCCCTCCTCGGTGGGCACGCCGAACGTCAGCTCCGAGGACCAGCGCAGCCCACGGGTGTTGTAGTGCTCGACCCGCTTCCCCGGCACCGCCGTGGGCAGGACGACCGCCCAGCCACCCAGGTCCGGTTCGAGGTGCGGGAAGACCACCCGCTCGGCGGACAGCCCGGGGTAGCCACCCCGGAACTCGTGGGTGACGGTGGCCAGGTCCCGAGCGCGGTAGGTCCTGTCGAAGCCGGTCGGCATCCGGCCGGGGATCTTCTCACTGAGCGCGTACAGGTAGGGGCTGTCGGCCACCTCCGGCTTGCGCCACTGGCTGCTCACCGTGGCGACGAACCGTTCACCGGAGACCGCCCGACCGAGATGCCCGGTGGCCAGCCCGGTGAAGTCGAACCCGAGCAGACCGAATCCGTACGAGCCGCCGTCCTCGGTGAGGAAGATGGCGCTGATGTCCACCAGGTCCGGGACGGCCGTGCGCTCCGGGATGGTCGTCCGCACCGGCCGTGCCTTTCGGGCGTCGACGGTGACGGTGGTGTCGGCGGTCACCGCCAGCTCGGGCTGAGCCAGTTGGGCGGCGCCGTCGTCCCCGCTGAACACGATGCTGGCAAGCCCGTAGCGGCCCTTCGGCACGCGGAGCTCGTCGGTGCCGTCCGGGTCGTACAGGTTGTAGCTCTCCAGGGTGTCGAGCCGGATCAGCGAGGTGATGTGGTCGGAGGCGGCGGCGCCGGTGGCGTCGAGGTGCCGGACGGTGAGCTGGTAGCTCTCCACCTCACGGTTCACCGCGACCGGGGTGACCGCCACGGCCGCACCCCAGCGGGCCACGACGCGGCCGGTCCAGTAGCCGTCCGTCCCGAGGCGGGTGTCCACGGTGACCGTGGTGCCGGCGGTGCCGCCCGGTGGCACGGTGACCTGGCCCGCGCCCAGGGCGAACATGCCGGCCGGTGCCGGCTGGCCGTCCGGGCCGGTCACGTCGAGGCTGAGGTCCAGGGTGAGCGGGTCCGGGCCGTCGTTACGCCAGTCGACCTTCCGGGTGATCGGCGTGTCGTCGTCGTGCGGCCAGGTGGGTCGACCGAAGGAGACGCTGACCGGGTCGCTTGTCACCCGCTGGGTGATCGCCCGGGCCACGTCGACCCGGCCGGCACCCTGCTGGAAGGCGGTCTGCTCCGGGTGCGGCTTCGCCGACGCCATCAGGGTCGCCTTGAGCTGCGTCGCCGTCCAGCCGCTGTGCTGCTGGGCGAGCAGCGCCACCGCGCCGGTGACGTGCGGCGCGGCCATCGAGGTGCCGGAGAGCGCGACGTACCCGTCCCCCACCGGCGTACCGATCCCCGTGCCGTCGGCACGGGCGGCCACGATCTCCACCCCGGGCGCGGTGATGTCCGGCTTCAGCCCGCCGTCGCCAACCCGGGGGCCCCGGCTGGAGAAGTCGGCCAGGGCATCGTCACGGTCCACCGCGCCCACCGTGAGCGCCGCGTCGGCGCTGCCCGGCGAGCCGACCGAGCCGTCGGTGCCGTCGTTGCCGGCGGAGAGGACGAAGAGCGCGCCGGTCTGCGCGGTCAGTGACTCGACGGCCGCCTCCAGCGGGTCGACGTCCGGCGTGTCACCGCCACCCAGGCTCATGTTGATCACATCGGCGTGCTGGTCGGCGGCCGCCCACTGCATGCCGGCGAGGATCGCCGACTCCATGCAGCCGCCCTCCTCGCAGACCTTGCCGTTGAGCAGCGTGGCGTCCGGGGCGACACCGTGGTACTTGCCGCCGGAGGCCGCGCCGCTGCCCGCGATGATCGAGGCGACGTGCGTGCCGTGGCCGACCGTGTCACCGGCGTCGGCGGCCTCGGTGAAGTTGTGCGCCTCGGCGACCCGGCCGGTCAGGTCGGGGTGACCGGCGTCGATGCCGGTGTCCAGCACCGCGACGCGTACGCCCTGACCGGTGAAGCCGGCCTGGTAGGCGGCCGGGGCGCCGATCTGCGGCACGCTGTGGTCCAGGGTGAGCTGTCGGCGGCCGTCGAGCCAGATCCGGTCGGCGCCCCCCGCCGTGCCGACCCGGGCGCCGGCGCCGGTGAGCGCCGCCCAGACGTTTGTGGCCTGCCGCTTGTCGGCAGTGGCGGCGACCCCGCCGATGGCCGGAAGTTGGGTGGTGACGGTCAACCCGGCCGGTGTCGCGGCCCGCTGCCGCGCGCCCGCGTTACCGGCGACCAGCACCGGCAGGTCGCCCCGACGGGCGTCGTCGTAGCCGGCGTCGATCAGCCCGGTCACATCGAACAGCCGCCGGTCGACGCGGCCGTCGCGCACCAGGGGCAGGGCGTCCTGCGGCAGCACGGTGAGGTGGCCACGGTCGCGGGTGGTGAGGAACCGCAGACGGGTACGGCCCGGGCCGGGGCGGATCGCGGCGGACCCGGACGGGGTGACGGTGACCCGGTCTCCGGTGAGCAGGGTGACGGTGGTCGTGGTCGTGGTCGTGGACGCGCCGCGCGGAGCGGTGGCGTCCGTGGTGGTGCTGGCTGACGGGCTGGCCGCGGCTATCGCCGGTGTGCCGAGCACGAGGGCTACGACGGCGGTGGCGGCGGTCATTCTGCTGCGTCGACGCAACGGATCCTCCTTGGTGGAGCGTTGAAATCAGAAGAGACGCATTGACCGCCGCCAGTATTACATACCGGGTATGCAAAGAAGACGGCCAAAATATGACGGACCTGCCAACTCACGGCGGGCCGCCCGGCATCATCGACCGGGTGACCTCCATGAAGGACAAGATGCTCGCCGGTGAGCCCTACCTCGCCGACGATCCCGAGATCATCGCCGACCAGGACCGGGCCGCCCGGCTGATGGAACGCTTCAACACCAGCCCGGCAGCCGATCCACGGGCTCGACTCGCCGCGCTGCGCGACCTCCTCGGCGAGGTGGGCGAGGACGCCTGGATCCGCCCGCCGTTCTACTGCGACTACGGCTGGCAGATCCGGATCGGCCCGCGCAGCTTCGTCAACTACAACGCCGTCTTCCTCGACGTCGCCCGGATCACCCTCGGCGCGGACGTCCAGGTCGGCCCGAACGTCCAGCTGCTCACCCCGACGCACCCGGTGGAACCCGCACCTCGACGCGACAAGTGGGAGGCCGCCAAACCGATCACGATCGGTGACAATGTGTGGCTGGGCGGCGGCGCGATCGTGCTGGCGGGAGTGACGATCGGCGCGAACACAGTCGTCGGCGCCGGAGCGGTGGTCACCCGCGACCTACCCGCGAACGTGATCGCGGTCGGCAACCCGGCCCGACCGGTCCGCGAGCTCGACCAGTAGGAGGACAGCATGGGCACCATCCACATCGACCTGTTCGCCACGCTCGACCTGGTCGCCCAGGCACCGGGCGGTCCACAGGAGGACCCGGAGGGCTTCCCGTTCGGGGGGTGGCAGGCGCCCCTGTTCGACGAGACGGGCGGCCAACAGGTCGAACAGGGCATGCGGGGCATGGACGCGCTGCTCCTGGGCCGCAGGACGTACGACATCTTCGCCGGATACTGGCCGCACCAGGGCGATGGCGTCGACGGCGGGATAGCCGCCCTGTTCAACAGCATTCCAAAGTACGTCGCGTCGCGCGGCAACCCGGACCTGGACTGGGCTGGCTCCACCCACCTCGGGCCCGACCTGGTGAGCTCCGTAGCCGCCCTGCGGGACAGGCACGAGCACATCCACGTGATCGGCAGCCTGAACCTGGTGCAGACCCTCCTGCACGAGCGCCTCTTCGACCGGCTCAACCTGTGGATCTTTCCCATCCTGCTCGGCGTCGGCAAGAAGGTGTTCGACGGCGGCGCGGTGCCGAGCAACCTGACACTCCTCGAACCACCCGCCACCTCGGGCAAGGGTGCGGTGCTCCTGCGGTACGGGCTCGCCGAGGGAACGCCCACCACCGGGGACATGAGTCGCGAGGGCCGGGGCGTCACGGAGTGAAACCGCAACGTCGGCCGGGTCAGGACGCCAGCGGCTCGGAGAGGCGGAGCAGCAGGTCGGCCCGGTCGGCGGTGGGGGTGATCAGGGCGGCGTTCGACTCGTCGCTGCCCAACGCCCAGGCCCGCGCCTGCTCCGGTGACCGCCCGAACGCCTCGTGCCGGGCCGTCAGCCGCCGCTGACGCACCTCGGCGTCCAGGTCGAGGAACCACGCCTCGTGCAACAGCGGCCGGATCTCCTGCCAGGGGAAGTCCGGCAGCAGCAGGTAGTTGCCCTCGGTCACCACCAGCCGGACCGACGGCGGCACCTCGATCGCCCCGGCCACCGGATCCTCCAGCTCCCGCCGGAACTCCGGCGCGTACACCGAGGTCGGCTCCAGGCGGCGCAGCCGGCGCAGCAGCGACACGTACCCGTTGGCGTCGAAGGTGTCCACAGCGCCCTTGCGGTCCGCGCGGCCCAGCCGGACCAGCTGCGACTGTGCCAGGTGGAAGCCGTCCATCGGCACCAGCCGGGCGGCCGGCCCCACCTCGGCCACGATCAGCTCGGCGAGGGTGGACTTCCCGGCACCCGGCGCGCCGGCGATGCCGAGCAGTTGTCGCGGACCGGCCTCGGCCAGCGCCAACGCCCGCGCCACCACCTCGTCGACGGACAGCACCTGGGCCGGCGGCATCAGCCCAGGACCGGGGTGCTGATGGTGAAGCGCGCCTGCACCGCCGCCTGCACGGTCTGCGGCTGCGGGTCCAACTCCAGCTCCGGTGGCGCGTCACCCCCGGCGAACGCCGCGCGGGCGAACATCGGCCGATCGGCCGGGCCGGCGTCGGCCAGCTCGATCAGCGCGGTGACCTCGGCGCCGAGCGCCTCGGCGTACTCCCGGGCGCGCAGCAGGGCGTCGCCGATCGCGGCGTGCCGTGCCTCGCGGTGCGCGGGGCTGTCCGGACGCAGCTCCCACCACGGACCGGCCACCTCGACCTGATCCTGGTCGGCCAGCCGGAGCATCAGCTCGCCGAGCGCGGTGAAGTCGGTGACGGTGACGGTGGTGGTGACGCTGCCGTGCCAGGCGACCACCCGCTCCCCCGAGCGCCGGGTCTCCGGGCGCACCCGCAGGTCGCCGGTCTCCCGCCGAACCACCACCGGCCCGGCGCCCTCCAGCAGCACCCGCACGGCGGCGGCCCGCTCGGCCAGTCGGGTCAAGGTGACCTCCCGGTCCCGATCCCGAGCCGTCGCGGTGACCGCGAAGCGCGCCAGCTCGGGCGGCACCTCCCGGTACGCCTCGCCGCGCACCTGTACCACCGGGCCGTCCACTGCCATGCCCTCAGCCTAGTCAGCCGCCGGGCGTCGCGCCGTGTAGGAGACGGTGTCGGCACCGACGCGCAAGCCGGTCAGGTGACCGCCGGCCACCCCCAACTCGTACAGCCAGGACACCTCTGCGACGTGGTCACCGTCGAGGGGGAACCGCCGATCGTACGCGTCGAACCGGCGGTCGCGCAGCGCCAGGCGGGAGGCCCGCGCCTCGTCGTACCGCGCCGTGAGCGCCGGCGCGTCACCGGCGTGCAGCGCGACGGCCAGGTCGTCCAGGAACGAGGTGACCTCGGCCAGCTCCCGCAACACCCGCTGCCGGTTGCCGAGCAGCATGTTGGCGGTCCGTTCGGCCGGAGTCCCGGCGACCCGGGTGCCGTCGGAGAAGCTGCCCGCGGCGAGCGCGAGTATCGCGTCGCGCAGCGGTGCGCGCTGCACGGCGCCGGCCAGCGCGCCGGCGAGCAGGTGCGGCACGTGTGAGGCGAGCGCGGCGGCCGAGTCGTGCTCTGCCGGGGACATCGGCACCACCCGGGCCTCGAAGAGGTCCACCAGCAGCCCGGCCAGCCAGCGGAACGCGGCAGTGGCCGGGCCGGGCGCGGGACAGAGCACCCAGGCGGCGCCGGTCAGCAGATCCGGCCCCGCGGCCGTCAGGCCCGCCCGGTCGGTGCCTGCCATCGGGTGCCCGGGCACGAACCGGTCCGTCAGGCCGCGCGTGGCGGCGAACGCCGCCACCTCCTCCTTGGTGCTGCCGACGTCGGTCAGCACGCAACGATCGCCGGTCATCGCCGCCACCTCGACAAGCGTCGCCGGCAGGGTGGGCAACGGCCCGCACAGGAACACCACGTCCCGGTCGGCCACCGCCTCGACCAGCAGATCCGGAACGGGTACGCCCATCCGGCGGGCCCGTCGCCGGGTGTCCTCGTCCGGATCCCACCCGGTCACGTCGACGCCCGCGGCGTGCATCCGGAGCAGCACCGAGCCACCGATCAGGCCGGTGCCGACCACCGCCGCCCGTACCCGCGCACCGGGCCCGTCCACCATCCGCACACCTCGACGTTCCTGCTGGGGTGCGGGGCCGACACGGCCCCGACCAGGTCCGGCGCCGAGGATATCCCTCGGGGCAGGCCCGGACGCCGGTCAGTCCTCGGCGGCCATCGCGTCGTCGCGCCACGCGACGAACGGGATCACCGGGTTGCTGTTGATGTACTGCCAGGGCCAACTGGTCACCTGGTCGCCGATCACCTCGAACTGGCCGGCGGCGGAGCGCAGGTCCCCCACCTTGGAAAAGCCCATGGCAAAGGTGTTGTGCACGCTCGCCCAGCCCGGCCGGCGCCGGTAGTCGGCATGGCGTACCGAGTGGTCGGCCGCGGCGTTGATCTCCGCCCGCAGCGCGTCGTCGTCCAGGTACTCCTCGTCCTCGCCGACGGGCAGGTCCAGCCACTTCTCCAGGTGGGCGACGACGACCAGGTGCCCCAGTGGCGAGCCGGCCGGCGACTTCGCCACCGCCTCCCGGGCGAAGTCGAACATCTCCTCGTGGCTGCCGAACCACTTGTGGCAGCGGTACTGGAGCATCTGCTCGTGCGCGATCCGGTGCCACGGGTGCCGGACGACGACCTCGTCGAAGCGTCGGTTCGCCTCCTCCCGGTCCACCTGCCGCCCACGCGCCGAGGTGACGAGGAACGTGCGCGCGGTGGTGTCGCCCGGGTCGCGGTCAGCCACCTCGTCCAGGGAGTTCTCGGCCAACCGCAGCCGTCGCCAGAACTCCTTGAACTGATCCTGGCTCACCTGCGACGCCCGGGCGCTGCTGCGGGCCTCCCAGGCCCAGTAGACCGCGTGCGCCCCACGCACCAGCACCGGCAGCGTCGACCGGGGTTCCGCCTCGACCCACTCGCCGATCCAGTCCTGCAGGCCGTCGGTGTTGGCGAGCACCGAGACATAGAAGGCGTGGTCGTCCGGGTCGGTCACCGGGGTGAGGAGATCACGGATGGCGCCCCAGTCCCGCCGCTCGCTCGCCTCGCGCAACGCCCGCGCGGTCGGGTCACCCTCCGCCGGGTCCACGATCAACGTGGGAACGGCCACCTGCTTGCTGCCACGCCGGAACGGCCACATGCCGCGTTTCCTCTCACCCCGTTGAAGACCGGCAGATCGTAGATCTTGACAAGGCCGGTCCGGAAGGGGGTTGTCCACTTCTTGATCATCGTCGTACGGTCCGCTCCGCTGCCCGCCGTCTGGATGCGGGCTAACAGCGGGAGGAAATGAAATGTCCGCGACATACCGGGCCCTCGCCTCGGTGGTCATGTTGATCGGCTTCTACGTCGTCGCGCTCCTACAGCTCGCCGCCGTCGTCGCGCTCGGAGTCTGGCTGTACGGCCACACGAACGGGCTCGTCACCGGGAAGCTGCTGCTGCCCCTTGTCGTCGCGCTGGGCGCGGTCGCCGCCGGGCTGTGGCGCGCGATCCGTACGAAGAACGAGCCGGCGCCCGGCCTGGTCCTCACCGAGCGCGAGGCGCCGGCCCTGTGGGCAACCGTGCGGGAGCTGGCCACCGCGGTCGGCACCCGCGCCCCGGACGAGATCCGGCTGGTGCCCGAGGTGAACGCCGCAGTCGCCGAGCAGAGTCGGCTGCTCGGCCTGATCGGCGGGCGGCGCACCCTGTATGTCGGACTGCCGTTGCTCCAGGCGATGCGGATGGACCAGCTGCGTTCGGTGCTCGCCCACGAGCTGGGCCACTACTCCGGCAAGCACACCCGCCTCGGCGGCGTGGCGTACCGGGGTCGGCTGGCCATCGCGGAGACGCTGGACCGGATCAGCCCGCGCAACCCGATCGGCTGGGTCTTCAAGGGCTACTCGAAGCTCTACCTGATGGTGGACAACGCCGCGTCGCGGCGGCAGGAGTTGGAGGCCGACCGCTCCTCCGTGCTGCTGGCCGGGCACGACGCCGCAGCCTCCGCGCTGCGGACGCTGCCGGCGCTCGGCGCCGCCTGGGGCTTCTACATGCGCCGGTACGTCGAGCCGGGCTGGTCCGCCGGGCTGGCGCCCGACGACCTCTTCGGTGGCTTCGGCCAGCTGCTGCGGGCCCGCCGCGACGAGATGGCCGAGCTGCGGGAGAACGCCCCCGACCGGGAGCCGTCGCCGTGGGACACCCACCCACCGATCGGCGTCCGGGTCGCCGCGATGGCGGACCTGCCGGCGGGGACGGTCGCGTCGGACGAACGCCCGGCCGCGCTGCTGCTCGCCGACATCGACAGCGCCGGCAGGCAGTTGCAGGGCGTCGTGGTCGAGCACGGCAGCCGCCAGGTGCTGCCCTGGCCACAGTTCACCGCCTCGTCGGTGGCGGCCATGGTGCAGCAGCAGGCGGACGGCATCTACCGGGCCGCGGGGCGGTTCACCGGCGTCACCGGACCGGGCCTCACGACCGTGCTGGAGCTGGTCAGCTCCGGCCGGCTGGGCGAGTTCGCCGAGCAGTTCTTCGGCGACGCGACCCGCAAGGAGGCGGCTGCCCGGTTCGCCGGGCCGATGGAGACGCTGCTGGACAACGCGGCGGTCCGCTCCGGTCGGGCCCACTGGCAGCTCTCCTGGTCCGGCCCGGCCCGACTCGTCGGCCCGGACGGGCAACCGTGGGACCTCGCCGAGATCGCCAAGCTGGCCGTCGCGCCGCAGACCCTGGACGTGGCGCTGGCCCGCCTGGCCGAGCTGGGAGTCGATCCGTCCGGCGCGACGGTGGTGGAGGAGCGGGTCTCCGGGCGGGACGCCGACCTGATCGGGGCGCTGGCCAACATCAAGGTCGACGGTAGGGAGCACGACGTGCTCATCCTCGACCGAGGGCTGGTCCTGATCGCCGACCCCGGCAAGGCCAGCCAGGGCGAGAAGCGGCTGCGGGGGCTCGTCGACTCGGTGCCGATCGCGGAGCTGGCGACCGCGCACACGTTCCTGCCGTACGAGGAGGTCGCCTCCGTGGACGTCAAGCGGGAGGTGCCGCTGAAGGCGGAACTGACCCTGCACGACGGCCGGGTGGTCGCCATGCAGGAGCTGATGGCCAGCGAACTGCTGGAGAAGCAGAGCCGGAACACCCTGCTGCGGGTCTTCGCCCGGATCAGCGACTGACGCCGGCCGGGCGGTCGACCCCACGGGTCGGCCGCCCGGAGCGCGGTCAGACCTCGGCGAGGCGGGCCGCGACGGCGGCGACGTGTTCGTCGGACTCGGTAAGCGCAACCCGGACGTGGCGGCCGGCGGTGGGGCCGTAGAAGACGCCCGCGGCGACCAGGATGCCCCGTCGGGCCAGCCAGTCGACCGTCTCCCAGCAGTCCTCGTCACGGGTGAGCCAGAGGTAGAGACCGGCCTCCGAGTGCTCGACCGTGAACCCGGCGCCGGTGAACGCGGCCGTCAGCACCTCACGGCGGGCCCGGTAACGCTCCCGCTGCTCGTCGGCGTGTCGCTCGTCCCGCAGGGCGGCCACCATCGCCGCCTGCACCGGGGCGGGCACGATCATGCCGGCGTGCTTGCGGACCTTCAGCAGCTCGGCGACGAGCGCCGGGTCGCCGGCCACGAACCCGGCCCGGTAGCCGGCCAGGTTGGACCGCTTCGACAGCGAGTGCACGGCGAGCACGCCGTCGTACGTGCCGCCGCAGACCTGCGGGGACAGCACCGACACCGGGTCGGCCGACCAGCCGAGCGGCAGGTAGCACTCGTCGCTGGCGACCACCGCGCCGCGTTCCCGGGCCCAGTCGACGACCTTGCGCAGGTGCGCCGCGGGCAGCACCCGACCTGTCGGGTTGCCCGGCGAGTTGACCCAGACCAGGCGTACCCGGGAGGTCGGCCCGACCGCGGTGAGCGAGTCGGCGCGGACCACTGTTGCGCCGGCCAGCAGTGCCCCGTCCTCATACGTGGGGTACGCGACCGACGGCACGACGACCACGTCGCCGGGGCCGATGCCGAGCAGCGTCGGCAGCCAGGCGACCAGCTCCTTCGAGCCGATGGTCGGCAGCACACCGAGACCGTCGACGCCGGCGCCACAGGCACGGGCGACCCAGGCGGCGATCGCGTCGCGCAGCACCGGAGTGCCGGCGGTCAGCGGATAGCCGGGAGCGTCGGACGCGTCAGCCAGCGCCTGGCGGATCACCTCGGGCACCGGGTCGACAGGCGTACCCATGGAGAGGTTGATCAGGCCCTCCGGATGCGCCGCGGCCAGAGCGGCCGCGGCGTCCAGGGAGTCCCAGGTGAACTCGGGCAGCCGCGACGAGACCGGCGCGGACCGGGTCAGTGGCCCTCGCCGCGCGGCGGCTGCGCGGCGACGAAGGTCGCGTCCTTCTCCACCTTGCCGATCTTCGAGGCGCCCCCGGGCGAGCCCAGGTCCTCGAAGAACTCATAGTTGGCGCCGGTGTAGTCCTTCCACTGCTCGGGGACGTCGTCCTCGTAGAAGATCGCCTCCACCGGGCAGACGGGCTCACAGGCACCACAGTCGACGCACTCGTCGGGGTGGATGTAGAGCATCCGGTTGCCCTCGTAAATGCAGTCGACCGGGCACTCCTCGATGCATGCCTTGTCGAGCACATCCACGCACGGCTCGGCGATGATGTAGGTCACCGGTCTTCTCCTCCGCAAGACACGCCGCGATCACCCGCGACGGTAAGAGCCTAGTATCTCGCCGGGGAGGGGGTCGATCGTGCTCCGACAGCAGGATGTGGGACACCGAATCGTGGTCCGCCGGATTGTGGGGATTCGCGAAGGCCGCCCGCTGTTCTCCGACGCCCTCGGCGAGCTGGTGGAGCTGAGCGAGACTCATCTCACGTTGGCCACCGCGCAGGGTCCGCTGCGGGTTCCGGTGGCGCAGGTGCACCGGGCCAAACGGGTGCCGCCGACCCGCCGGCCGACCGCCGCCGCCGTGGTGGCGCTGGAACGCGCCGCCGACGAGGCCTGGCCGGCGCCCACCCGTGACCGCCTCGGCGACTGGCTGCTGAGATCGGCCGAGGGTTGGACCGGACGCGCCAACTCGGCGTTGCCGGTCGGCGATCCGGACCGCCCGCTGCCGGCCGCCGTGGACGCGGTCGAGCGCTGGTACGCCGAGCAGGGCCAGCCTGCGATGATCAACACACCGCTGCCACTCGCCGCGCCCGTCGGCGCCGAACTGGACGACCGGGGCTGGGGCAGCCGCCCGCCGACGCTGGTACAGACCGTGCCCCTGCCCCTGCCCGGGCCCACCGCCGCCAGCGTGGTCGTCGAACTGGCCACGGCGCCGAGCGAGGCGTGGCTGGCCGTCGCCGCCGGCCGCAAGGGTGGCCTCCCAGACGCCGCCCGGCACGTGCTCACCGCCGTGGAGCAGGTCCGCTTCGCCCACGTGTACGCCGACGGCACGCTCGTGGCGACCGGCCGTGGCACGGTGACCGGTGAGGGCCGCCGCTGGTTGGGCCTCAGCCTGATCGAGGTGGTGCCGGTAGCCCGCCGGCAGGGGCTGGCCCGACGGGTGATCCACGCGTTGGCCGACTGGGGCGTGTCCGCGGGCGCGACGCACGCCTTCCTTCAGGTGGAGCAGCGCAACACGGCTGCCGTCGCGCTCTACCGGGCGCTCGGCTTCACCACCCACCACACCTACCTGACCCGGGTCGCCCCGCACTGACCCGGCGCCACCGACGGCCGGTCAGCGGCGGACGACGCGGCGCGGCTTGGCGGCCTTGACCTCGGCGTACCGCTTGAGCTGCTGCGACCGGTAGTCACGGCCGAGCGCGGTGAGCACCAGGTACCCGATCAGGATTCCCGCGCCGGTGGCGAGCAGGTAGAGCCAGATCTGGGCGAAGAACGTGCCCGCGCCGGCGCCGAACGGGTTGTCGCCGACCAGCAGCGGCCCGACGAGAACGGTAAGCGCCATGGCGATCCCCACCACCACTGCCACGTCGGCCGACCAGGCGGACAGTGGCCGGCGGCTGCCCCAGCGGAAGGCGACAACGGCCAGGATCAGACCGATCACCACGAACATCGCCAGCGACACCCGGTCGGCGGCGGTGTCGTCACCGTCGAAGCCGAGTTTGATGATCAGCCGGGCGGCCACGTTTGCCGCGAACAACGCTCCTGTGAGCACTCCGACGTCACGCCACCGTCTGTCCATCGCACGACCTCCTGCCGTACGCCCCGTCGCGGGGCCGCATCCCTGGCAGGAATATCTACCACCCGCACCTGTGTGGCGTCATCAGCCGAGAAGGGTGGGCGGTGGGGTGAGGATCTGCCGGAAACCCATCACCGCGAAGGTCATCGCGCCGGCCACGATCATGGCCAGGCCGACCCAGTTGTCCCCGGCCAGCAGCAGGTCGCCCTCGGAGGTCCGGATGGCGGCCACCGCCATCAGGGCGAACCACGGCACGGCGGGCAGCGCCACCGCCCACCGCCGGCCCACCGCCTCGTGCGCGAACCAGCTCAGCACGATGTTGGCGCCGACGGCGAGCAGCACCGACACGCCGATCAGCTGACCGCCGACGCGGACCGTGGCGAGCAGCAGCTCCAGCACCCCGGTCAGCACACCGGCCACCACCACGACGACCGCACCGGCAACCCGCAGACCCAGGTCCAGCAGACGCGAAGGCGGCCCCGCCTCCGGCGGGGTGCCCTGGTCCTGCACGACCGACATCGGCGCGGCGGGCAGAGTCACCGGAGACCGGCTGCCGCGACCGGGCGGCGGTCGGCGGCGGAGTCGTCGGGAAGCCCGGCGAACAGATCGTCCTCCCAGCCGTACGGGCCGGAGCCCGGACCCTTCGCACCGACCGCGAGGGTGAAGAACTCCACGCCCATGAACTCGCCGCCGAAGTTGCCGGCAATCGAGTAGAGCCAGGAGGTGGCTGGGATCTGCGTGGCGTGCGCCCGCATCGCGGCCTCCTTCGCGGTGTGCTGGTCGGTGCCGTCGATCCGGGCGGCGATCTGGGCGTCCGGGGTGCCGAAGGGCAGCTCGGCGAGGTCCCGGATGCCGGCGAACGGGTTGTCCGAGGATTCGGCGAAGTGCTCCACGCCGGCCTCCAGCACGCTGAGCGGCATGGCCGTCCAGTAGACCTTGGCCGGGGCGCAGCCCTCGACGGCGGCCAGTTCGACCGCGCGCATCGCCACCCGGTGCGCCTGGATGTGGTCGGGGTGGCCGTAGAAGCCGTTCGGGTCGTACGTGACAAGCACCTGCGGGCGTACCTCCCGCATGATCTCCACGAGGTGCCCGGCGGCCTCGTCGAGGTCGGCCTGCCAGAAGGCGCGGGGGTGCTCGTTGGTGGCGAGCCCCATCATCCCCGAGTCGCGGTAGCGGCCCGCGCCACCGAGGAAGCGGTGGTCGGTGACGCCGAGCGCCGCGCAGGCGGCGGCCAGCTCGCCGATCCGGTACCCGCCGAGCTGGTCCGCCTCGGCGGCGGCGAGCTGGGCCAACGCCGGTACGTGGATCTCGCCCTCCTCGCCGAGGGTGCAGGTCACAAGCGTCACGTGCGCGCCGGCGGCGGCGTAGTGGGCCATCGTCGAGCCGGTGCCGATGGACTCGTCGTCCGGGTGCGCGTGGACCAGCAGCAGGCGGCGGTCGGGCAGCGTCGTCACGACGGTCACTCTAACCGGCGGTTCGGTCCGGCCGGCGCTGACGCGTCCGCCCAGGTCGGCCACATCACCCTCGCCACCGCTCTACGATTTGGCCTGTGGACTTCCCGGAGCTGGCCGCCCGTACCCGCCGGTTCACCCACGGTGCGCCACGCGCCGTCGCCGTGGCCGAGGACGGCTCCCGGGTGATCTTCTTGCGCTCCGCCGGTCCCGAGGACCCGGCGGACGCGCTGTGGCAGCTGCACGTGGCCACCGGCGAGGAGCATCTGGTGGCGGACCCGGCGACCCTGCTGGACGGGGGCGGCGACCCCCGCGCGCTCTCCCCCGGCGAACGCGCGTTGCGCGAGCGGCTGCGGCTCAACGCCGGCGGCATCGGGTCGTACGCGCTTGACGCCGCCGGCCGGGTGGCGGTGTTCGCGCTGGCCGGGCGGCTCTTCCGGGCCGACCTGGTGCACGGCGACGTGGTGGAGGTGGCCGCCGTCGGCCCGGTGCTCGACCCCCGTCCGGACCCGACCGGGCAACGACTGGCGTACGTGACCGACGCGGCCGAGGGTGTCCGTCGGGGCGAGCTGCGGGTGATCGAGGCCGACGGCACCGACACCCTGCTGGCCGGTGAGGACGCCGGGGTGAGCTGGGGCCTGGCCGAGCACATCGCGGCGGAGGAGTTCGGCAGGTACCGGGGCTACTGGTGGGCGCCGGACGGCCGGATGGTGCTCGCCGCCCGCGTCGACGAGTCCCGGCTGGAACGGTGGCACCTGCACGACCCGGCCGACCCGGCGAGCCCTCCGACCGCCGTGGCGTACCCCCGGGCGGGCGGGCCGAACGCGGAGGTCAGCCTGCACCTGCTGGACCTGGACGACGGCTGGGTCGACGTGCACTGGGACCGGGAGACGTACCCGTACCTGACCGGGGTGAGCTGGGGCGAGGGCAGCCCGCTGATCACCGTGCTGCGCCGGTCGCAGCAGCACGGGCTGGTGCTCGCCGTGGATCCGCGCACCGGTGAGACGCAGGTGCACGCCGAGCTGGCCGATCCGCGGTGGGTCGAGCCGATCGCCGGCACCCCGGCGCACCTGCCGGACGGTCGGGTGCTGGTCGGCGGGGAGCTGGCCCACGACGGGTACGACGCGCGGTGCCTGTTCGCCGACGGCACACTGCTCACTCCGCCATCGCTGTACGTACGGCGGGTGGTCGGTCGGCTGCCGGCCGGTACGGGCCCGGCGGACCTGCTGGTCGAGGCGAGCGACGGCGAGCCGAGCGAGCGGCACCTGTTCCGGGTGCGGACCACGATCGGCGGCGGGGTGGACGCCCGCCGGATCACCACCGACTCGGGCTGGCACACCGCCGCCGTGGGCGGGGACGTGCTGGTCATCGGGGTCGCCTCGCTGGACCACGCCGGCGTGCGGTGGACTGTGCGGCGCGGCGACCAGGAGGTGGCCGAGCTGCGGTCGCTGGCGGCGACCCCTCCGTACTCTCCGCTGCCGCTGTTGGAGCGGGTCACCGACCGGCGGTTGCCGGCGGCGGTGCTGTACCCGGACAACCACGTCACGGGCCGGCGGCTGCCGGTGCTGCTGGACATCTACGGCGGGCCGGGGCACCAGGAGGTGGTGACCGCCCGCGCGGCCTGGCTGGAGCGGCAGTGGTGGGCCGACGCCGGGTTCGCGGTAGTCACGATCGACAACCGGGGTACGCCGGGAGTGGCTCCGTCGTTCGAGAAGGCGATCCATCGGCGGGTCGCCGACGTGATCCTGACCGACCAGATCGACGCGCTGACCGCCCTCGCCGGCAAGCACCCCGACCTGGACCTGGACCGGGTGGGGGTGCGCGGCTGGTCGTTCGGCGGGTGGCTGGCCGGGTTGGCGGTGCTGCGTCACCCGGAGCTGTTCAAGTGCGGCATCGCCGGCGCTCCGGTGACCGACTGGGCGCTGTACGACACCGCGTACACCGAGCGTTATCTCGGCCTGCCGGAGGACGGCATGGACGTGTACGCGCACCACTCGCTGATCGAGCTGGCCGCCGAACCGGTCACCGGCCCGGATCAGGCCCGCCCGCTGCTGCTGGTGCACGGCATGGCCGACGACAACGTGGTGGCCGCGCACACGCTGCGGCTCTCGGCGGCGCTGCTGAGCACCGGCCGCCCGCACGCCGTCCTGCCGCTGACCGGGGCCACCCACATGGCCGCGAACGGCACCGCCGAACGTCTGCTCCCCCTGGAACTGGACTTCCTGCGTACCCACCTGCGGTGAACCGTCGTGTTCACAGCACCCCGAGGTTGATGGCGAGTTGGGTGATAGTGGCGGGGGCATCCCGATCGCGGGCGACCTGGGCGACCACGTCCCGGGCGGCTGGTCGGTGGCGGATCTCGGCGGGGGCGGTGCTGTCGGCCTGCACCAGGACCCGAGCTGCGTTGGCGGGGTCGTTCGTCTGGAGGTAGGCGCGCGCCGCGTCGATCAGGTGCGCGGCGCGGTGTTCGACCGGCAGCCACCGCCACCCTTCCCGCCCGATCGCCTCCTCGTGCCGGACGACTGCCTGCGGCCCCTCGCCCAGCTCTACGGCGGCGGTGATTCGCGCCAGCTCGACGGCGGTCGGCCCGAACGCCGTCCGGTGATGGTCGTGCCCGTCGCCCACCTGGACTGCCAACTCGGCGGCCTCGTCCAGCAGGTCACCGACCGCCCGGTCGTTACCCGCCCGGGCCGCGATCAACGCTGCCTGCACCAGCAGCGACCCGCACAGCGACAGCTCTTGCGGCGTGCCAGCGCCAGGGTCAGGCGGGGCGACCTGGTACGCGGCGGCGAGCAGCACCGACTTCGCCCGCGCCGACGCCCGCAGCACCTGACCGAGCTGCACCGCCGCGCAGGCCAGCAACACCCGATCACCGGTCGCCGCCGACATCGCCCGATCGGCGGCCAACCATGCGAGGCTGCCCTCGTCGAGCTTGACCAGCAGCGCCGCCGTCACCCGGTACGCCTGCACCACCGCCACCCGACCCACCGCCGGGTCGTGCGCGTGAGCGCGGTGAACCTCGGTCAGCAACGCCGGCAACAGGTCGACCAGAAGCGGGTACCTCGCATGCTGGTAGGTCGTCCACGCGTGCCGCACCTCGCGGGCCAACCGGCCGGCCGGCGTCACCTCCCGGCCCGTCGGGCGACCAAAAGCCATCGGGTACGTCGACAGCGCCGCTCGGATCCGCGCGACCCCGTCGCCGAGCTCGGCCACCTCGACGGGCTGGACGTCACGGCCGAGCAGCGTCGCCGCATCGACCCGCAGCACCGCCGCCACTTCTCGGATCGTGGACATCCGCTCCAGGGAGCGGACACCGCGCTCGACCTTGTCCACCCAGCTCTTCGACTTCCCCAACCGATCGGCGAACGACTGCTGCGACATCCTGCGCAGCACCCGCAGGTAGGCGACCCGGCGTCCGATCGGCACCGGTTCACCGCCCACGACGCCACCGCCGATCCGGCACCGCCCGAGTCGTCTCCTGCACCGGCGTTCGCTCCGCCTCGGCTTGCGCGAGTATCCGCTGATGCGCGGCCTCCCGTTCGGCCGCGTCGATCTGCTCACCCCGGCTGACTGGCTCATCCTCAGAATTGGGCATCATCACCTCCGTTGCTGGGGCGCACCGGCAGGCCCAGCCGTCGCCTACTGTCCACAATGACGCTGATCTGTCACCGGGCGCGACGGCACAGGATGTGACATCTCGGGCACATTAGAGGCGACATTAAGACGACACATAGCTATGGTGGCGGACATGAATACCCCGAACACCGCTCTACGCGCGGTCCGTACCGGGATGCGCATGAGCCAGGACGACTTCGCACGGGCGCTCCAGGCCGCCGGCCGCCGCGTCGGCGAACCTAACGACGCCAACAAGAGACTCGTCCAGCGCTGGGAGTCCGGCGCGATCGCCGCACCGCGCCCCGTGTACGCGCGCGCCCTGGAGGTCGTCACCGGCCTGCCGGTCTCACTGCTCGGCTTCGCCGCCGTACCCGACGGTCACGTCGTCGACGACCAGGACGGTGGTCACGACCTGACGTCGCCGATGTCCGGCCTGGCGACGCCGACACCGAAGCCGCTCGCGGTGCACGGGTCGTACGAGGGCGTATGGCTCAGCCGCTACCAGTACCACTCCAGCGGCCGGGGAGAGTCGTTCGCCGGGCAGCACTTCGTGGTCGTTCTCCAGCACGGTGACCGGCTGACGGTGCGCAGCCTGCCCGGCTCGGCGGCCTCGTCGCTGTCGCTGGATCTCACCGTGGACGGTGCCGTCGTCACCGGCACCTGGGTGGAGCAGACCGATCACGCCGGCTACTACCGGGGAGCCCGGTACCACGGCGCGATCCAGCTACTGGTGGAGCCCACCGGTCGACGAATGGCTGGAAAATGGGTGGGGTTCGGCAAGGACATGGACGTCAACACCGGCCCGTGGGAGCTGACCTTCCGGGATGCTTCCACGTCAAAGGCAACGCTCGACCGGTACAACAGGTCGCCGGAATAGGGCCCTTCGCCACCTCGTTCGCGAGCCGCCGGCCCGGACCTGCCACGGTCCGGGCCAAGGCCAACGTCACACCGCCGCTAGCATCGTCGGCATGGCGACGCGGCTTGTTCAAATCAACATGAAGGCTCGGGATGACTCCGCGCTGGGCGGTTTCTGGGCGCAGGTGCTCGGCTGGGGGCTCTCCAGCGAGGGGCCGGGAGTGACCAACCTCGAACCCGAGGGCTTCGTCTACCCCGACCCCGTCGCCGTCTGCATCGACCTCGTCTCCTCCCCGGAGCCCAAGACCGTCAAGAACCGCGTGCACGTCGACCTCGCCACCACCTCGGCGGCTCAGCACGCGGAACTGGTCGCGCGCCTGAAGGATCTCGGCGCGACCCCCGCCGACGTGGGCCAGGGCGACGTTCCGTGGACGGTCATGGCCGACCCGGAGGGCAACGAGTTCTGCGTGCTGGACTGGCACGATCCGGTCCGGGACACCGGTCCGATCGCCACGGTGGTGGTCGACTGCGCGGATCCGCGAGCCATGGCCCGTTTCTGGGGCGAGGCCACGGACTGGACCGTGCACAAGGTGACCGACCAGAACGCGGTGCTGCGCTCCGCCAAGGATGTCGGCCCGTATCTGCAGTTCCTCCGCACACCCGATGTGAAGACCGTGTGGAATCGCGTCCACCTCGATCTGCGCCCCTACCCGGGCGACGACTTGAAGGCGGAGGCGGCCAGGCTGGAGTCTCTCGGCGCCACAGTCGTCGACCTGGGCGGCGATGTCCCGTGGATGGTTCTCGCCGACCCGGAGGGCAATGAGTTCTGCCTCCTGACCCCGGCCTGACCTGAACTCTCACGTCACGCCGGCTCGATGGGCAGCCACAGTTCGCAGGTCGCGCTGCTGAAGTCGTCCGCGCGTTCGAGGATGGCGACCATCGAGGGGCCCGGCCGCAGTCGCCACGGGTTGGAGGGGAACCACTCGCTCGCGGTCGCCGCCCAGGTATCTTGCAGCGCCTGCGGATGGGGTCCGGAGGTGCGGAAGACCGCCCACTGGCCGGCCGGCACCTCGATGGCGTCCAGGTCGTCGGGGACCGGCGTGTCCCGGGACGCCGCGACCCCGTGCAGGTAGGTCAGCTCGCTGCCCTCGGTGGCCTCGGCGTCGACGTCGTCGCTGACCTGGAGCAGCCCGCCGGGTTCGGTGTCACTGAGCGCCTTGAGCCGGAGATGCTCCTGTGGTGGCAGGCCGGTGATGTGCTGCTGGATGTGCGGGTTGATGCCCCGGTGGATGAGCGGGACCCGGGCCGCGTGTCCGACGAGCCGGAACGCGGGGCGGTCGACGATGCGGGTGTGCATGGGGGTGCTCCCTTCGACGGTCAGGCGGAACCTGAGCTGCGGTTGTGTGCGAAGGGGCCCTCCGTCGCGGCGTACGTCACCGGGGCTGGCGCCGTGGACGGCCCGGAACGCACGGCCGAACGCCTCGGTCGAGCCGTACCCGTGCCGGACGGCGATGCTGAGCAGATCGTCCTCACCCCGAACGACGTCGGCGGCGGCGGCGGTCATGCGGCGTCGGCGCACGTACTCGGACAGCGGCATCCCGGCCAACGACGAGAACATCCGGCGCAGGTGGTATTCGGTGGTGCCGAGTGCCCTGGCCACCCCGTTGACGTCGAACTCCTCGGTGAGGTGCTCTTCGAGCTGGTCGACAAGCTGGTTGAGTGCCGCGATCACGAGGCCTCCCTTCGACGTCAAGCCTGGCCGAAGGACCCTGCCCCGCACCCGACCGTAGCGGTCCGATCCGATCAGGTCCCCGGGCTCCCGAACGACGACAGGGGTCCCCTCCCGACGGCGTTGTCGGGAGGGGACCCCTGTCTGTCTGCGGTGTGCCTTACGGCTTGACGTGCGCGTTGACGAACGACGGGTAGCCGAAGACGCTGGAGATGAAGATCCCGCCGGCCTTGGACCCGTGCACGTTGTAGGCCACGTCGACGTAGAGCGGCACCACCGGCGCGTGCTCCTTCATGATCCGCTCGTCGAGCTTGGCCCACTCCGGGCCCTGCTCGGCCGGGGCCAGCGCCAGGATGCGATCCATCTCGGCGTTGATGGCCGGGTCGTTGAAGTAGGACTGGTTGCTGTTGCCCTCGGCCTTGATGGTGCGACCGTCGTAGAGCACCGGCAGGATCGAGGCCCCGCTCGGCCAGTCCGCCGCCCAGTTACCGATGTACAGGTCCCAGGGGTTGTCCTTCTTCTTGATCTCGTCGAGCTTCGCGTCGTCCGAGATGTTCCGCAGCGTGATCTTGAAGCCGGCACGCTCCAGGTTGGCCTTGAGCTGGGCGCCCTGCTGCTGCTCGGTGGAGTTGTCGGCGACACCGAGGACCAGCTCCGGCGTCTGCCCGCCGAGCAGTTCCTTGGCCTTGGCGACGTCACCGTTCGCCCCGGCCGGGTACGCCTCGTACGCCTTGTAGCCGATGGTGGCCGGCGGCATCAGCGTGGTCAGCGGCGCGGCGACGGTCTGTCCGCCGAGCGCCTTGATCATGCCTTCGCGGTCGATGGCGTAGTTGAGCGCCTGGCGGACCTTCAGGTCCTTGACCCGCTGGTTGTTGATGACGAGCTGGTTGGCGCTGGGGGTCGGGGAGAGGATGCTGCGGGACTTGAGCGAGGCGTCCCCGGCCACCCGGGCCACCAGCGAGGCGGGCACGGCGTTGAAGGCGAGCGCACTCTGGTCGGCGCCGTTGTCGGCGATCACCCGGTTGTTGGCGGCGTCCGCGGTCGGGCCGAAGGTCCACACGAACTGGTCCGGGTACTGGTGCCGGACCGGGTCGGTGTTCGGGTCCCAGTTGGGGTTGCGCTCCAGGGTGATCTGCACGCCGACCTGGTTCTTGGCGACCTTGTACGGCCCGGACGAGAACGGCTGCTTGTCCAGGTCGACACCGGTGTCCTTGTCCGCGGGCAGCGGCGCGGTGGTCGGCAGCGAGACCGCGAACGGCAGGTCACAGCGGGGCTTGGCGAACTCGAAGCGCAGCGTCTTCGCGTCCGGCGTGGAGAGGCCGGGCGGCAGCGACGTCTTGTTCTTCTTGAAGTCCCACTTGGTGTCGAACTGCGCGGTGTCGGCCAGCCACTCCTGGATGTAGGTCGGGCCACCGGTGAGGTCCGGGTCGAAGGACCGGGCGATGCCGTACGCGATCTCCTTGGAGGTGATCGGCCGACCGTCCTCGAACTTCACCCCGTCCTTGACAGTGAATTCCCAGACCTTGCAGTCGTTGTTGACGTTCTTGCCCGGCGTCTCGGCCAGGTCGCCCACCAGGACCAGGCCACCCTTGCCGTCGTCCTTCCAGGTGGTCAGGTAGCGGGCGAAGAGCGGGCTGGCCATCAGACCGGCGAACGAGTACGTCCGCTGCGGGTCCAGGTGGGAGATCGGCGACTCCCGGATGATGGTGAAGGTGCCGCCCTTCGCTGCGCCGCTCACCTCGGCCGCCGGCCCCTGCGAGTCCTTGGGGTCGGTCGCGATGACCCCGGTCTGCTGCCGTTCGGTGTCCACCGTGGTGCCCTCGCCCGTGTTCTTCGAGCACGCACCCAATGCCACCACCAGAGCGATCGCGCCGCCTGCGGCAACCGCCACGCGTGGTCTCATGAACTACCCCCTTCACCCATGTACCGTGCGGTTTCGTCGGGGCGAGAACCACCGACGTCCCGAGGATCGTAAGGAAGAAAACCTACGAGTTGTGTAACAGTTGTCGATAAATTTCGCCATCGGTCGAGTGCCGGCCACCCGGCGGCTCAGCGCAGCCGCACCCGCGGGTCGATGGCCGCGTAGAGCAGGTCCACCAGCACGTTCGCCAGCACCACGAAGACGGCAGCGATCAGCACCGTGGCCATGATCGTGGGTAGGTCACCCGAGCGCACCGCGTCCACCGCCGTCCGCCCCAACCCCTGGATGCCGAACGTCGTCTCGGTGATCACCGTGCCGCCCAGCGCCCCGCCCACGTCCAGACCGGCGATGGTCACCACCGGGGTGATCGCCGCGCGCAGCGCGTGCCGCCCGTACACAGTGGGTTTGGCCAGGCCCTTGGCTCGCGCGGTGCGGACGAAGTCCTCGGACAGCGTCTCCAGCATCTGCGCCCGGGACAGCCGGGCGTAGATGGCCGAGAAGAGGAAGGCAAGCGCCACCCAGGCGAGCACCAGCCCGCTGGCCCACTTCGCCGGGTTGTCGAAGATCGAGGTGTAGCTGGGCACCGGCAGCAGCCGCAGGTTGTAGACGAACACCAGCAGCAGCACCGCACCCACGAAGTAGAGCTGTAGGGAGGCACCGGTCAGGGAGAAGCCGATGGCCGCGCGGTCCAGCCAGGTGCCCCGACGCAGTGCGGAGACCATGCCGAGGCCCACCCCGAGCAGCAGCCAGAGAATCGCGGCTGGGATGACGATGCTCAGGGTCACCGGCAGCACCCGGGCGATGGTGTCCGAGACGGCCTCGTTGGTGACATACGACCAGCCCAGGCAGGGCGCGTCGCACCGGCCGCCCTGGGCGCTGCCCAGGTCGCGTCCGGTGACGATGCCCTTCATGTAGCCGGCGTACTGGCTGATCAGCGGGTCGTTCAGACCCAGGTCGTCGCGGACCCGCTCCAGCCGCTCGGGGTTGCAGTTCTTCGAGCAGATGCTGGTGACCGGGTCACGCGGCAGGGCGAAGAACATCAGGAACGTCAGCACGCTCACCGCGAACAGGGTCAGCGTGGCGGAGAAGAGTCGCTTGAGCAGAAATCGCGCCATGATTTGACCCCTACCGGGACGACTTCGGGTCGAGCGCGTCTCGCAACGCGTCGCCGAAGAGGTTGAAGGCGAACACCAGCGCGAAGATCGTGATGCCCGGGAAGAACACGTACGCCGGGTCGGTCTGGAGGAAGTCCAGACTGCGGTAGATCATTCGGCCGAAGCTCGGCGTCTCGTCGCTCAGGCCGACGCCGATGAACGACAGCGCGGCCTCGCTGGTGATGAACTGCGGCACCGCCAGGGAGAACGACACAAGGATCGGCGCCCAGATGTTCGGCAGCAACTGCCGGAAGATGATGTGCCCCAGCCCGGCCCCGCTGGCCTTGGCCGCCTCCACGAACTCCCGCTCGCGCAGCGCGATCACCTGCCCGCGGACGAGGCGGGCCGTGCTGGTCCAGCCGAAGATGGCGAAGACGCCGATCAGCACGCCCACCCCGAAGGCCGCCGACACCTGCCCCCGCTCGCCGTAGAAACGCAGCGTGATGGTGGGGGTGAGCGCCAGCGCGATGATCAGGAAGGGCATGGCAAGGGTCAGGTCGGTGATCCAGTTGATCACCACGTCGAGCCAGCCGCCCAGGTAGCCGGCGAGCGCGCCAAGCACGACACCGATCGTCGCGGTGATCAACGCGGCGGCGAACGCGATGAACAGCGAGGTCCGCAGCCCGTAGATCAACCGGATGAAGATGTCCCGGCCGAGCCCCGGCTCCACACCGAACCAGTGGTCCCCGGTGACCCCACCGGCGTAGCCCAGCGGCATCCCGAAACCGTCCAGCAGGTTCTGGAACTGCTCACGCGGGCCAATCCCGTAGACCATCTCGATCAGCGGGGCGGCCAGACCCAACACCATGAAGAAGATCAGGAGTACGCCGCTGACGACCGCCGTGCGGTCGCGACGCAGCCGCAGCCAGGCGAGCTGCCCGGGCGAGCGGCCGACGACCCCCTTGGCCGCGGGCTCGCCCACGCCGCCGTCGGACTCGATCTCGGCAAGCGCCACACCCTCCACAGGGGAAAGGCTCACGACGACACCTCCTCGACGTTCGCTTCGACCCCGCGACCCGCCGGCTCGCCGCCGACCACGGCGGCGTCCGCCACCAGGCCGGCGCCGGCTGGTTCCGGGCTCGTGCTGGCCGCATCCCCTTCGGGGCTCGTGCTGGCCGCATCCCCTTCGGGGCTCGTGCTGGCCGCATCTCCTTCGGGGAAGTGACACGCGGTGGCCTGCCGGCCGCCGTCGCGCGGGACCAGCGCCGGCTCCTCGGTGGCGCAGACGTCCCGCGCCTTCCAGCAGCGGGTGCGGAACCGGCACCCCGACGGCGGGTCCAGCGGAGTGGGCACGTCACCGGTCAGCCGGATCCGGCCCGCCGGGCCGAGCTGGGTGACGTCCGGGATCGCCGAGAGCAACGCCCGGGTGTACGGGTGCTGCGGGCGCTCGTAGATGTCCGCCCGGTCGCCGATCTCCACGATCCGGCCCAGGTACATGACGGCGACCCGCTGGCAGAAGTGCCGGATCACGGCCAGGTCGTGGGCGATGAACACGAACGCCAGGCCGAGGTCCCGTTGCAGGTCGCGCAGCAGGTTGACGACCTGCGCCTGGATCGAGACGTCAAGCGCGGACACCGGCTCGTCGGCGATGATCAGTTTGGGCCGCAGGGCCAACGCCCGGGCGATGCCGATGCGCTGACGCTGCCCACCGGAGAATTCGTGCGGGTACCGGTTGTAGTGCTCCGGGTTCAACCCGACCAGCTCCAGCAGCTCCTGCACCCGCGCCTTGATCCCACCCGGCGGCTTGATCCCGTTGACCTGCAACGGCATCGCCACGATCCGGCCCACCGTGTGCCGGGGGTTCAACGAGGCGTACGGGTCCTGGAAGATGATCTGGAGTTCCTGACGCAGCGGACGCAGCTCCCGGCGGCCGGCGTGGGTGATGTCCCGCCCGCCGAACTCGATGCTGCCGGCCGTCGGCTCCAGCAGCCGCACCAGCATCCGACCGGTGGTGGTCTTTCCGCAGCCCGACTCCCCGACCAGGCCCAGCGTCTCGCCCGGTCGCACGTCGAAGTCGAGCCCGTCGACCGCCCGCACCAGACCGGTGCCGCGCAGCCCCTGACGTATCGGGAAATGCTTGGTCAGCCCGCGTACCCGCAGCAGTGGTTCGTCGGTCATCGGGCCACCCCCACGGAGGCGATGTCCTCGGCGTAGCGCTCGGCGCGCTCCTCGGCGCTCAGGTGGCAGGCCACCAGGTGGCCGTCCCCACCGGCGGGGCGCAGCTCGGGCACCTCCGTGCGGGACCGGTCGCCGTTGCGGTCCGCGTAGCGGCAGCGCGGGTGGAAGGCGCAGCCGGACGGCAGGTTGATCAGGCTGGGCGGGTTGCCGGGGATGGGCACCAGGTCCGCGTCCGCGTCGCCGTGCAGCGACGGCACGCTGGAGAGCAACCCCCAGGTGTACGGATGCTGCGGCGAGCGGAGCACCTGCTCGACGCTGCCCCGCTCGACGGCACGTCCGCCGTACATGACCAGGACGTCGTCGGCGACCTGGCCGACCACGCCGAGGTCGTGGGTGATCAGGATGATCGCGGAGTGGAACTCGGCCTGGATGTCGGCGAGCAGGTCCAGGATCTGCGCCTGCACGGTCACGTCCAGCGCGGTGGTCGGCTCGTCGGCGATCAGCAGGGCCGGGTCGTTGACCAGGGACATCGCGATCATCGCCCGCTGGCGCATGCCGCCGGAGAACTCGTGCGGGTACTGGTCGAAGCGGCGGGCCGGCTGCGGAATGCCCACCCGGTCCAGCATGTCCACCGCCCGCTGGCGGGCCTCGCGCCGGTTGGCCTTCGGGTGGTGCACCCGGTACGCCTCGGCGATCTGCCGGCCCACCGTGTAGTACGGGTGCAGGGCCGACAGCGGGTCCTGGAAGATCATCGCCATGTCCCGGCCGCGCAGCCGGCGTACCTCCTCGTCGCCGAGGCCGACCACCTGCCGGCCACCGACGGAGATCTCCCCGGTGATGGTGGTCCGCTTGGGATCGTGCAGGCCGAGGATGGCGAGCGAGGTGACGCTCTTGCCGGAGCCGGATTCGCCGACGATGCCGAGGGTGCGACCCCGTTCGACGGCGAACGACACCCCGTCGACCGCGCGCACCACGCCGTCCTCGGTGTCGAACCGGACCCGCAGGTCACGTACCCGCAGGTAGGCGTCCTCGTCGGAGCGCTGCGCCGGCACGGCGGGACGGTCGTCCGGGTCCCCGGACGGCGACGGTTCCGAGCTGTCCACGGCCACCTCCCTCAGTGACGAAGAGAACTTACAGGAAAGTCCCGAGGGTGAAAATAAGCTACAAAGTCGGCACGTGTCAGCGGGCCCGAGCGTAACGAGTCGGCATCGGCCCTGAACACCCCTCACCTCGCCATCCACGCCCATTCATCTCCTGATCGCACGTCGGGTGCGACCATGGGAGGAGTAACCGGCAGAGGATGCCCCTGGCACGAGGTGGAGGTGACGATGACCGCGGCGGTGTTCAACCACGAAGGCCCGTGGACCGAAGAGGAGTACCTCGCCCTCGGCGAGACGCAGCAACGCGTCGAACTGTTCGACGGGAGCCTCCACGTGACCCCAGCCCCCACCCCCCGACACCAGAACATCTCCGGTGAACTGCGCGCGGCCCTACGGGCTCCGGCTCGCGAGGCCGGTCTGCACGTACTGGAAGCCGTGAACGTCCGACTCAGGCCAGGCCGGATCCCCATCCCCGACCTCGTGATCACCGGCCCGATCGACTTCGACGAACTCAACGTCGAGGCAGGTGATGTGCGACTGGTATGCGAGATCATCTCGCCGAGCAACGCGTCCACGGACAAGGTGCTCAAGATGCACTACTACGCCTCGGCCGGGATCGAGTGGTACCTGCTGGTGGAGCAGGCGAATGGCACGCTGCACCTCTATCGACGGCAGGGCGGCCACTACATCGAGCAGTCCGTGACCAGGCCAGGTGACCTGCTCGTGCTCACCGAGCCGGTCAAGGCCACCATCCGGCCGGAAGATCTCCTCCCCTGACGGGTGTCGGTCCGCTGGCCTAGGGTCGGTCCATGACCGAGTTCGACGCGGCCAGCGCCGCCGTCCAGGCCGCCCTCGACGCGGGCGCCCGGTACGCCGACGCCCGGGTGATGCACCGCCGCTACGAGTCGATGACGGCGCGCAACGGCGACGTGGAGGAGCTGACCCAGGACGAGAGCATCGGGCTGGGGGTCCGGGCGCTGGTCGGGGCGAGTTGGGGCTTCCACGCCGTACCCGATCTGTCGGACGCCGCCGCCCGCGACGCCGGCCGGCGCGCGACACGGACGGCCATGGCGAGCGCGCGGGTGCCCGGCCCGGCGGTCGACCTGGTGCCGGTCGAAGCCGTCACCGCGAGTTGGGCCTCCGGCTGCCAGATCGACCCGCTCGGGGTTCCCCTGTCAGACAAGGGCGATCTGCTGGTCGGCGCGACCCGCGCGATGACCGAGCACGGCGCTGACCTGGCCGAGGGCCTGTACCAGATCTGGGACACCGCAAAGTGGTTCGTCTCCAGCGAAGGGCACCGGATCGACCAGCGGATCCGCGAGTGCGGCGGCGGCATCTCGGCCACCTCGATCGGCGACGGCGAGACGCAGCGGCGCTCCTGGCCCAGCTACCGAGGCCAGTACGGCACCACCGGATGGGAGCTGGTCGAGTCGTTGGACCTGGCCGCGCACGCCGCGCAGATCGCCGAGGAGTCGCGGGCGCTGCTCACCGCGCCGCCCTGCCCGGCCGGCGAGACGGACCTGATCCTCGGCGGCGAGCAGTTGGCCCTGCAGATCCACGAGTCGGTCGGGCACGCCATCGAGCTGGACCGGATCCTCGGCTGGGAGGCCGCGTTCGCCGGAACGTCCTGGCTGGACCTGGCCCAGCTCGGCTCGCTGCGCTACGGCTCGGAGCTGATGAACATCACCATCGACCCGACGATCCCGGGCGCACTGGGCAGCTTCGGTTTCGACGACGAGGGCTCCCCCGCGGTCAAGCGGGACGCGGTCCGCGGGGGTCGCTGGGTGGGCGTGCTGGCTGGTAGGGATTCCGCCGCGATGGCCAGCCTGGACTACGGCGGCAGCGTACGAGCCGACGGGTGGGCCCGGCTGCCGATGGTGCGGATGACGAACGTCGGCCTGGAACCCGGCCCGCACACCCTGGAGGAGATCATCGCGGCGACCGACGACGGGGTTCTGATGGACCTCAACCGGTCCTGGTCGATCGACGACAAGCGGCTGAACTTCCAGTTCGGCTGCGAGGTCGGCTGGGAAATCAAGAAGGGCCGGCGGGGGCGGATGCTGCGCAATCCGACCTACACCGGGATCGGTCCGCTGTTCTGGCGCTCGATGGACATGCTCTCCAGCGAGACGGTGCCCTGGGGCACCCCGAATTGCGGCAAGGGCCAGCCCGGCCAGATCGGGCACACCGGCCATCCGGCGGCGCCGGCCCGCTTCCGCAACGTCCGGGTGGGGGTCTCAGCGTGAGCGCGAGGAGTGAGCCGGTCTTGCGAGCCCCGCAGTCGCGAACAAAAGGGGCCTCAGCGTGAGCGCGAGGAGTGAGCCGGTCTTGCGAGCCCCGCAGTCGCGAACGAAAGGGGTCTCAGCGTGAGGGAGCTGGAGCTGGCCGGGCAGGTCGTCGAGCTGGTCCGGCGGCTCGGTGGGCCGGGCGCGCAGGCCGAGGCGGTGGTGACCCGGGCCGACCTGGCGCTGACCCGGTTCGCCAACTCGGCCATCCACCAGAACGTCTCCGAGTCGACAGTCGGTGTCCGGCTGCGGCTGCACCTGGATGGGCGGACCGCCGGGGGCAGCGGAAGCATCGTGACAGCCGACGGGCTGCGCGCGCTTGTCGAGCGCACCCTGGCCGCCGCGCGCCTCGGCCCGCTCGACCCGGCCTGGCCGGGCCTGGCGCCGCCCACACCCGCGCCTGCGGCGCCGCCCGTCGACGAGGCGACCGCGTACGCCGAGCCGGATCAGCGGGCCGACCGGGTGGGCGCGTTCGTCGCCGCCGCCGGGGGCCTGAGCACCGCCGGTTACTGCCGTACCGCGCACCGGTCGTCGGCGTTCGCCAACTCGGCCGGGCACACGGCGTCCGGCCGCTCCGCCGACGCCGCGATGGACGGCATCGCCCGTCGCGACGGCGCGGACGGGGTGGCCCGGCGTTACGCCGACCGGCTGTCCGACCTCGACGGCGCCGAACTGGGCGCGCACGCTGCCGCGAAGGCGCAGGCCGCGGCCGACCCGGTCGAGCTGCCACCGGGGCGGTACGAGGTGGTGTTCGAACCGGCCGCCGTGGCGGACCTGTTGCAGAACCTGTCCTGGTACGGCTTCAACGGCAAGCGGTACGTCGAGCGGCAGTCCTTCGCCGAGCCGGGCGTCGCCCAGTTCGACAGGTCGGTGACCCTGGTGGACGACCCGTTGGGCGCGTCGGGGCTGCCGTTCGACGCCGAGGGCACCGGTCGGCGGGCACTGACCCTGGTCGAGGCGGGCACCACCCGCGCGGTGGCGCACGACCGGCGGACGGCCGTCGAGGCGGGTGCGGAGTCCACCGGGCACGCCGTGGCCGGTGGCGCCACCTGGGGTCCGATGGCACGCAACCTGCGCCTGTCCGGCGCGGCGGCGGGGCCGGCGAGCGCGGCGGGCCGGAGCACCACCGGCGCGGCGGCCGGCGCGGTCGGCGACGCGGACACCGCAGCGCTGGTCGCCGGGGTACGCCGGGGGCTGCTGGTGAGCGATCTCTGGTACACGAGGGTGCTCGACCCGAAGAGCCTGGTGATCACGGGGTTGACCCGCAACGGGGTCTGGCTGATCGAGGACGGCACTGTCGTACGGGCGGTCCGTGACCTGCGGTTCACCGAGTCGTACCCCCGGGCGCTCGGGCCGGGCGCGGTGCTCGGGCTGGGCGCGCGGCCGGTGCGCCAACCGGACCGGGTGGACGGTGCCTGGTGGGCCGCGCCCTCGGTGCGGCTGGCGTCCTGGCACTTCACCGGGGGTGCTTCCGGGTGAGCGGGCCGGGCGGACAGTGACGTTCTTAACAACGCGCCATCGATCGGCGTGCCAGGGCTTTTCCGCAGGCCGGACACACGGGACACTCCCTTGCGCGGACGGCTCGCGAAGATCGGCGTAACGTGTGTCACTTAGCTGCGTCGGTCGATCCGGCGTGGTCGTTGGTGTGCGCATGACGTGGCAGCGGGTGCGGGTTCGCCGGTCCGCGTGCCGACCGGAGAAAGATCAGCCCGCCCGTACGGGCCCGTCGAGGAGACGACTCGAATGACTTCAACGGCAACGAGGCCGCGGGGAGCGCGGGCGCGCGCCGCCATCGCGGCGAAGACGTTGCGTACCGACCGCTGGTGGTTCGCCCCGCTGATCACGGTGATCGGGCTCAGCGCCTGGGTCGCGTACGCGACGGTCCGGGTCTTCATGCACGACTTCTACTGGGTCGCGGATTACCACTACCTGACCCCGTTCTACTCGCCCTGCGTCACGGAGCGGTGTGTCGAGGGGGCCTCGCACTTCGGCCGTTTCCTGCCCGGCTGGTGGATCATCCCGGACGCCGCGCTGACCCTGCCGTTCCTGCTGCTGTTCCGGCTCACCTGCTACTACTACCGCAAGGCGTACTACCGGTCGTTCTGGCTGTCGCCGCCGGCCTGCGCCGTCCCGGACGGGCACAAGGAGTACGGCGGTGAGACCCGCTTCCCGCTGCTGGGCCAGAACCTGCACCGCTACTTCTTCTACGCCGCCGCGATCATCTCGCTGATCAACACCTGGGACGCGATCCTCGCCTTCCACTCGCCGAAGGGCTTCGGCTTCGGGCTGGGCAACATCATCCTGGTGCTCAACGTGGTGATGCTCTGGGCGTACACGATTTCCTGCCACTCCTGCCGGCACATCATCGGCGGCCGGCTCAAGCACTTCTCCAAGCACCCGGTGCGGTACAAGGCCTGGACCTTCGTCTCGGCGTTGAACGTCCGGCACATGCAGCTCGCCTGGATCACCCTCGGCACCCTGGCGCTGGCCGACTTCTACATCATGGCGCTCGCGGCCGGCTGGTTCTCCGACCTGCGGTTCATCAACTAAAGGGCCCCTGACATGACCACTACCACTCGCATCGAGCGACACCACTACGACGTCGTCGTCATCGGGGCCGGCGGCGCCGGTCTGCGCGCGGCGATCGAGGCCCGGCTCGCCGGCAAGAAGACCGCCATCATCTCCAAGTCGCTGTTCGGCAAGGCGCACACGGTGATGGCCGAGGGCGGAGCCGCCGCCGCGATGGGCAACGTGAACAGCCGGGACAACTGGCAGGTGCACTTCCGCGACACCATGCGCGGCGGCAAGTTCCTCAACAACTTCCGGATGGCCGAGCTGCACGCGAAGGAGTCGCCGCAGCGGATCTGGGAGCTGGAGACCTACGGTGCGCTCTTCGACCGCACCAAGGACGGCAAGATCTCCCAGCGCAACTTCGGTGGCCACGAGTACCCGCGCCTGGCGCACGTGGGCGACCGGACGGGCCTGGAGCTGATCCGCACCCTCCAGCAGAAGATCGTCTCCCTCCAGCAGGAGGACCACCGGGAGTTCGGCTCGTACGACGCCCGGATCAAGGTGTTCTCCGAGACCACCATCACCGAGCTGCTGCTCGACGGTGACCGGGTCGCCGGCGCGTTCGGCTACTACCGGGAGTCGGGCGAGTTCATCCTCTTCGAGGCGCCGGCCGTCGTGCTGGCCACCGGTGGCGTCGGACGCTCCTACAAGGTCACCTCGAACTCGTGGGAGTACACCGGCGACGGGCACGCGTTGGCGCTGCGCGCCGGGGCGACGCTGATCAACATGGAGTTCCTCCAGTTCCACCCGACCGGCATGGTCTGGCCGCCGTCGGTGAAGGGCATCCTGGTCACCGAGTCGGTGCGCGGTGACGGTGGCGTCCTGAAGAACTCCGAGGGCAAGCGGTTCATGTTCGACTACGTCCCCGACGTCTTCCGCAAGCAGTACGCGGAGACCGAGGAGGAGGCGGACCGCTGGTACACCGACCCGGACAACAACCGGCGTCCGCCGGAGCTGCTGCCCCGCGACGAGGTGGCCCGCGCGATCAACAGCGAGGTGAAGGCCGGGCGGGGCTCCCCCGCCGGTGGTGTCTTCCTGGACATCGCGAGCCGGCGTTCGGCGGACGAGATCCGCCGCCGGCTGCCGTCGATGTACCACCAGTTCAAGGAGCTGGCCGACGTCGACATCACGGCCGAGCCGATGGAGGTCGGGCCGACCTGCCACTACGTGATGGGCGGCGTCGAGGTGGACCCGGACTCGGGTGCCGCGTTCGGCCACGTACGCGGGCTGTTCGCCGCCGGTGAGGTCTCCGGCGGTATGCACGGCTCCAACCGACTGGGCGGCAACTCCCTGTCCGACCTGCTGGTCTTCGGCAAGCGGGCGGGCGGGCACGCGGCGAGCTACGCCGACGGGCTGGCCGCCCGGCCGAAGGTGGCCGTGGACGCGGTCGAGGCCGCTGTGGAGACCGCCCTGGCGCCGTTGCAGCGGGACACCGGCGAGAGCCCGTACACCCTCCAGCAGGACCTCCAGGCGGTGATGGGGGATCTGGTGGGCATCATCCGCCGCGAGGGTGAGCTGGCCGACGCGCTGGTCCGGCTCGCCGAGCTGCGGGAGCGGGTGGCCAAGGTGAGCGCGGCCGGGGGCCGACGCTACAACCCGGGCTGGCACCTGGCCCTGGACCTGCGCAACATGCTTGTGGTCTCGGAGTGCACCGCGAAGGCGGCGCTGGAGCGGCAGGAGTCGCGCGGCGGGCACACCCGGGAGGACTACCCGGCGATGGAGCCGAAGTGGCGGCAGGTCAACCTGGTCTGCTCGCTGGACGGCGACACCGTACGGCTGACCCGCAAGCCGCTGCCGAAGATGCGACCGGAGCTGATCGGCCTCTTCGACCGGGCCGAGCTGGCCAAGTACCTCACCGACGAGGAGCTCGCCGACTTCGATGCTCTCGTCGCCGACGCTGGAGAGGCGGACAACCGATGAGCGCGAAGCGTCAGTTCCGGATCTGGCGGGGCGACGAGACCGGCGGCGACCTGCAGGACTACATGGTCGAGGTGAACGAGGGCGAGGTCGTCCTCGACGTCATCCACCGCCTGCAGGCCACCGACGCGCCCGACCTGGCCTGCCGGTGGAACTGCAAGGCCGGCAAGTGCGGCTCCTGCTCCATGGAGATCAACGGCAAGCCGCGGCTGGGTTGCATGACCCGGATGTCGACCTTCGGCGACGACGAGACCGTCACGGTCACCCCGCTGCGCACCTTCCCGGTCATCCGGGACCTGGTCACCGACGTCTCGTTCAACTACGAGAAGGCGCGGGAGACTCCGGCGTTCGCCCCACCGGCGGACGTGGCCCCGGGTGACTACCGGATGCAGCAGGTCGACGTGGAGCGCTCGCAGGAGTTCCGCAAGTGCATCGAGTGCTTCCTGTGCCAGACCGTGTGCCACGTGATCCGTGACCACGACGAGAACAAGCAGGCGTTCTCCGGGCCGCGGTACTTCATCCGGGCGGCCGAGCTGGACATGCACCCGCTGGATGCCCGGACCGACCGCAAGGAGTACGCGCAGGCCGAACAGGGCCTCGGCTTCTGCAACATCACCAAGTGCTGCACCGAGGTCTGCCCCGAGCACATCAAGATCACTGACAACGGGATCATCCCCATGAAGGAACGGGTCGTCGACCGCAGGTACGATCCCCTTGTGTGGCTTGGTAGCAAGATCTTCCGTAGGGGCGAGACGCCTCAGACCAGCGTGACCACCGCCCGTCAGGGCTCGGCGACGTCGTCGGGCGCGACCGGGGGTGGGTTGCACTCACACGCGGGTGGCTCCCACGACCCGCGGGCCGAGGTGCAGGCGCAGAGCGGCGTCAACTGGGACCGGGAGGTGCCCCACCCGACCGCTCCGGCAGTCGACGACCGGGGCAGGCTGCCGCTGACCGAGCTCACCTTCGACCGGGCCGCCGCGCCGTCGCCGTTCGGCGACGACGTGACCTTCCCGCTGCCTCCGGAGCACCTGAACTTCGCCCACCCGGAGCAGGACGACAAGCACTGAGCACCTCGACAACGACGGGGGCCGCGGCGAAAGCCACGGCCCCCGTCCTGTTCCCACCCAGCTTCCGTCCCCGCGATCCCCGGTGGGCAGGGGCCGGGCGCGGGGTCAGGG
>NZ_VDFY01000104.1 GCF_006228125.1 Micromonospora orduensis
GCTCCGGGGTGGGCCAGTTGCTCGCCGGCCCGGGCCGGGCCGCCGGCTCGGGCCGGTCGACCTTCGGCAGGAACTCCGTCGGATCGTCCGCCTGGTCCCGGTGTCGCCCGTCCGCGCCGCTCACCTGGGCACCGTAGCCGAACGCAGGGCGGTCGAGTCCTCGAACGCCGGCACCGTCACCCTGGCGACGGCCTCCTCCTTGTAACCGAGCTGGTAGTCGTCGACTGCGTCCTTGAACAACCGGACTCCCTCGGAACCGGCGAGGGCCTGCTGAAGGGCAGCGGGATCGCCGATTGCTACGATCTTGAACGGTGGGGAGTACACCCGCCCGTGCAGCAGCAGGGTGTTACCGACGCAGCGTACCGCGCTGGTCGCGAGCACGCGGACGTTCATGATTGACATGGCCTCCGCCCCGCCGGCCCACAGCGCGTTGACCACCGCCTGGACGTCACCCTGGTGCACCACCAGGTCGTCGTTGCTGGCGTCCGGGTGGACCTGGTCCGACTGCGGCGCGTCGTTCAGCTCGACAGTTACGCCGGGGCCGGCGAGCGCGGTGAAGCCGGCGGCCTGGAGGCTGCCGGCGGCGCGGTCCCGCTGGGCCTTGATCGGGCCGTCCGAGTCGGCGAGCGCGTCGGTCCGTTGCTCGACCTCGCCGCGCAGCTCGGCGGCCCGGCGTTCGCTCCCCGCGACCTGCTCGCGGCGGTCCTCGATGAACTGGTTGAGCTGCGGCCGACGATCCTCCCGCAGCGCGGTGCCGTCGGCGGTGGTGGCGGAGGTGGTGAAGAGCAGCCCGGCCGCGGCGGCGATCAGGGGCACCCCGATCGACCAGCCCGGTCGGCGTTGGCGAGGTCGCCGGGGCAGCAGCCCGGCGCCGGCCCGTCGGAGGACCTTCTGCCAGGAGGCAGCGCCGGATGTGTACTCCACCGAGCGTTCCTTCCGCGTGTCGGGGATGGGTCCGCCCCGGCCAGGCCGGTGATGCGAACAGTCCCGCCTTTTTCGGTCACTCCGTGCACCGGCCTGACCCCATTCGTGGTCCGGGCGGGCGTTCCGGACTACGCTAGCTCTCGAACATTATTGGCCATGGACCGTCGCCCCCGCGCCCGGTTGTCAGGCCGGACGAGGTCGTCACCCCCTCTGGAGAGCGTCGTGCCCAAGTCACAGGTCCGCAAGAAGAAGGTGTACACCCCGCCGACGGACGTGCGTCCGACGACGACGGCGACGTCGCGCAAGCCTAGCCCGGTGTGGTTGCCGGTCACGGCGGTCGCCCTGATCGTCGCCGGCATCGGCTGGCTTGTCGTCTACTACCTCTCCGAGCAGCAGTACCCGGTCATGTCGTGGGGTTACTGGAACCTCGCGGTGGGCTTCGGTGCGATGGTCGCCTCGCTGGTGCTGCTCTCCCGCTGGCGCTGAGTCGGCTCCGGTGCCGAGTCGCCGGAGGATCCACGTCACCCCACGTGCCCCTGCCCGGCAGGACCGGGCGGGGCCCCCTATGGTGTCCGCAGGGCGGCGTGGCCGGGTGCGAGATGACTCACGTTACTGCTAAGTAACCTTGCGCGTAGGCTGCACTGCATGACCGAGCGGAGCGAGGTCATCGACCGGTCCGGTCGCGGGTGCGGCAACGGCGTGACGCCGTCTCCGCCCTGATCCGGCCCCGGTCGCCGAGCCGCTCGACAGGCAGCAGACCGGGAGGCCAACTCGATGGGCAGCGTCCAGATCGTCACCACGATCCTCGCGGCCGGCATCACCGCCGTGGCGGTGTGGCTGGCGGTGCGTGCGGTCCTGAAGATGACGGCCGTCATCCGGCTCGGCCAGCCCGCGCCGGAGCGGTTCGCCGACAAGGGTGCCCGGACGAAGACCATGCTTGTGGAGACCGCCGGCCACACCCGGATGCTCAAGTGGAGCGTGGTGGGTGCGGCGCACTGGTTCGTGATGGTCGGGTTCATCGTGCTGTCGCTGCTGGTGCTCGAGGCGTACTTCGAGGTGGCCACCACCGACGGCGGGTTGCCGATCATCGGCCACTGGACGATCTTCGGCCTGGTCACCGAGATCATCGGTGTGCTGGGCCTGGTCGGCATCCTGGTGCTGATGGCGATCCGGCTGCGCAACCGGCCGAACCGGCCGGGCGGACGCTCCCGGTTCACCGGCTCGACCATGTGGCAGGGCTACTTCGTCGAGTGGATCGTGCTCCTGGTCCTGATCTTCGGGTTCGTCATCCGGGGCTTCAAGGTCGCCACCGACCACTTCGAGTTCCCGTTCTGGGCCACCCCGGTCAGCCACGCCGTCGGTGCGGTCCTGCCCGACTGGGCGGACGGGGTCAGCGTCGCCGCAGCCATCAAGATCATCATTTCGATGACGTGGCTCATCGTCATCTCCCTGAACGTCACGATGGGCGTCGCCTGGCACCGGTTCCTGGCGTTCCCCAACATCTTCTTCAAGCGTGAGCCGGCCAAGCCGGCCGGCTCCGGCCTCGGCGCGCTGCGCCCGATGACGAGCCAGGGCAAGCCGCTCGACTTCGAGGAGGCGGACCCGGAGAAGGACCAGTTCGGCGTCGCCCACGTCGAGCAGTTCAGCTGGAAGGGTCTGCTGGACTTCAGCACCTGCACCGAGTGCGGTCGCTGCCAGTCGCAGTGCCCGGCCTGGAACAGTGGCAAGCCCCTGTCGCCCAAGCTGCTCGTGCTGAGCCTGCGCGACCACGCGTACGCCAAGGCGCCGTACCTGCTGGCCGGCGGTGGCAAGGACCTGACCGGTGAGGAGAAGGCCACCCAGGCGCAGCTCGCCCACCTGGACGTGCTGTCGCTCGCCGAGGGTGACAAGCCGCTGATCGGCACCGCCGAAGAAGGCGGTGTCATCGACCCTGACGTTCTCTGGTCCTGCACGACCTGCGGTGCCTGCGTCGAGCAGTGCCCGGTGGACATCGAGCACGTCGACCACATCGTCGACATGCGCCGCTACCAGGTGCTGATCGAGTCGAGCTTCCCCTCCGAGGCCGGCGTCATGCTGCGCAACCTGGAGAACAAGGGCAACCCGTGGGGCGCTCCGCAGAACACCCGCGAGGACTGGACCAAGGGCCTGGACTTCGAGGTGCCCCGGGTCGGCGAGGTGGACGACTTCGAGTACCTGTTCTGGGTCGGCTGCGCCGGCGCGTTCGAGGACCGGGCCAAGAAGACCACCCGCGCGGTGGCCACGCTGCTCAACGAGGCCGGCGTGAAGTTCGCGATCCTGGGCGAGGGCGAGACCTGCTCCGGTGACCCGGCGCGGCGGATCGGCAACGAGTTCGTCTTCCAGATGCTCGCCCAGCAGAACGTCGAGACCCTGAACGAGGCGTTCGAGGGCCGGGAGAAGGCCAAGCGCAAGATCGTCGCGACCTGCCCGCACTGCTTCAACACCCTGGGCAACGAGTACGGCCAGCTCGGCGGCGAGTTCGAGGTGGTCCACCACACCCAGCTGCTGGCCCACCTGGTCTCCACCGGCAAGCTCACGCCGGTGCAGCCGGTCGACGGAGGGGTCACCTACCACGATCCCTGCTACCTGGGTCGGCACAACCGGGTCTTCGCCGCGCCGCGCGAGGTGCTGGGCGACGCGATCGCCGGCGAGATCGCCGAGATGCCGCGCAACAGCGAGCGCTCCTTCTGCTGCGGTGCCGGCGGCGCCCGGATGTGGATGGAAGAGAAGATCGGTAAGCGGATCAACGTGGACCGCGTCGAGGAGGCCATGGCCACCGGCGCGAAGACGGTAGCGGTCGGCTGCCCGTTCTGCTCGACGATGCTCAGCGACGGCGTCAACGGCAAGGGCGCCGGTGAGCAGGTCGAGGTGATCGACGTGGCCACCGTGCTGCTCCGCTCGGTCAAGCCGGAGCAGCCGCAGGGCGGCAAGGAGACCGCGCCGGTCGCCGGCTGAGGCGCGTACACCTGGGATCTGAACATCGACGACGGCGGCCCCCTGCGGGCCGCCGTCGTCGTGCAAGAATCTCGCCGAGGTGAGGCGACATCGACGGCCTACTCTGGACGACGCTGTTGCCCCTGGTCGGCTTCGTCGCGCTGACCGCGGGCAACGCGTTTTTCGTCGCGGCCGAGTTCGCCCTGGTCACGGTCGACCGCGCGGAGATCGACAGGCGGGCCGCCGCCGGCGACCAGGCTGCCCTGACGGTACGCACCGCACTGCGTGAGCTGTCCTTCCAGCTCTCCGGGGCGCAGCTCGGCATCACCATCACGGCGCTGCTCACCGGCTACCTGGCCGAGCCGGCCCTGGCGCGGATCTTCACCCCGGTGCTGCGCCCGGTCGCGGGGGACGGCGCCGAGCGGTTCACGCCGTTCCTGGCGCTGGCGCTTGCCACCCTGCTCTCCATGCTCTTCGGTGAGCTGGTGCCGAAGAACGCGGCGCTGGCCCGGCCGATGCCCGCCGCGCTGGCCACCGCCGGCCCGATGCATGCCTTCTCCCGCACGTTCGGCTGGCTGATCCGGGGGTTGAACGGCTCGGCGAACCGGCTGGTGCGGGCACTCGGCGTGGAACCGCAGGAGGAGTTGGCAAGCGCCCGCTCGCCGGAGGAACTGGGCCTCCTGGCGGCGATCTCCGCCCGGGCCGGCGCGCTGCCCACCGACACGGCGATGCTGCTGCGTCGCACGATCCGTTTCGGTGACAAGCGGGCGGCCGAGGCGATGACGCCCCGCGTGGACGTGGTGGCGTTGCGGGCCACGGCCACGGTGGCCGAGCTGCTGGAGGAGTCCCGGCGGACCGGACGGACGCGCTTCCCGGTGTACGAGGAGACCCTGGACCTGGTCACCGGGGTGGCCGGTGTGCCCGACGCGCTGGGCGTGCCGCTGGCCGCGCGGGCGTCGACCATGGTCGGCTCGGTCGCCCGCGAGCCGGTGTACGTGCCGGAGAGCCTCAACCTGGATGGCGTACTTGCCGCGTTGAAGTCGGCCGGTGCCGACCTGGCGATCGTGGTCGACGAGTACGGCGGCACGGACGGCGTGGTGACCGTCGAGGACCTGGTCGAGGAGCTGGTCGGGGAGATCGCCGACGAGTTCGATGCGGCCACGGTGGACGACGTCGACCCGGTCGGGTTGACGGTGCCCGGTGGGGAACGCACCGTGCTGGTGGACGGGGTGCTGCGGTCCGACGAGGTGGCCGAGCAGACCGGTTTCCAGCTGCCCGACGGGCCGTACGAGACGCTGGCCGGGTATCTCATGGCCCGGCTCGGGCACATCCCGCTGGCC
This sequence comes from Micromonospora orduensis, assembly GCF_006228125.1. Taxonomy (GTDB): domain Bacteria; phylum Actinomycetota; class Actinomycetes; order Mycobacteriales; family Micromonosporaceae; genus Micromonospora; species Micromonospora orduensis. The sequence goes on from NZ_VDFY01000104.1 coordinate 5,217, forward strand.
GGCGAGACGGTCGAGGCCCAGGGTTGGGAGTTCACCGTGGTGGAGGTGGAGCGGCACCGGATCGAGCAGGTCCGGGTGCTGCGCCCGGCGGATCCGGACGACGATGACTGAGCTGCTGGTGACGGTGGTGCTGCTGCTGGGCAACGGGTTCTTCGTCGGCAGTGAGTTCGCGCTCATCGCGTCCCGGCGTACGGTGATCGAGCCGTTGGCCGCCGGTTCGAAGCGGGCCCGGTGGGCGCTGTCGGCGATGAACCAGATCCCGCTGATGATCGCTGGCGCCCAGCTCGGCATCACTGTCTGTTCGCTGGGGCTCGGTGCGATCGCCGAGCCGGCGCTGGCGCATCTGCTGGAGCCGCCGTTCCACGCGGCCGGCCTGCCGGAGCGGGCGGTGCACCCGGTGGCGTTCGTGCTGGCGCTGGGCCTGGTGGTCTTCCTGCACACGGTCGTCGGCGAGATGGTGCCGAAGAACATCACGCTGGCCGGTCCGGAGGTCTCCGCGCTGTGGCTCGGCCCGGCGATGCTGGCGTTCTGTGTGGCCACCAAGCCGCTGCTGCTGGCGATGAAGTGGGCCGCCCGCCGGGTGCTCGCGTTCTGGCGGATCGAGGCGTCCGAGGCGGTGAAGACGGTGTTCACCGCCGAGGAGTTGGCTGGTCTGGTCTCCCAGGCGCGTACCGAGGGTCTGTTGGACGCCGAGCAGCACGCCCGGATCACGGGGGCGCTGGCCCTGCACGCGCGGACCGCGGCGGACGCGTTGCAGCCGTGGTCGACTGTGGTGACGGTGGCCGAGGACGTCTCACCGGCGTCGCTTGAGGTGTTGGCGACCCGGACCGGTCGGTCCCGTTTTCCTGTCGTGCAGCGGTCGACCCGGCGGGTGCTCGGTTTCGTGCACGTCAAGGATGTGCTCGGCTATGCCGGGCAGAGTCGTCGGGCACCGGTGCCGGCTCAGGTGTACCGGCCGTTGGCGGTGGTCCCGCCGGAGCGTACGTTGGCGGATCTGCTGCTCGCGATGCGCCGCGAACGGCGGCACATGGTGCTGGTCAGCGACGGCCGGCGTCCGCTCGGTGTGGTGACGCTCGATGACGTATTGACCGCAATCGTTGGCTGATGAACCAATACCCTTGGTGTGCAAGCGGTTGCGCGACAGTCACCGTGACCGGGTTCGCCTTGATTCCGGTGCGACGCTTCCCTAATGTGGGGCACCGACCGCTGTGGGTCGTCTGCCTCGGCCCTTCCCTCACGCGAGGCGCCCGGCGGTCGGTTGCAAAGGAGTCGATGCCGGTGGCAACCATGCCCCCTCATCGTCACGCCCCGGGACTGTCCGCGCGGCCGGGCGGTCTGCGCCGGGTCGCCCACCGTCTGCTCGTCCTGGTCGCCGCGGCGGCCGTCGGTGCCGGTGTGCTCGCCGCGCCGGCACAGGCCGAGCCCACGGTCGACGAGATCGAGGCCCAGATCGACAAGCAGTGGGAGCAGTTGGAGCCCACTATCGAGCAGTACAACAAGGTGCGGGCACAGCTGCAGGTCAACCGCAAGAAGTCGGCCGACCTCCAGAAGAAGATCGAGCCCCTGGCGCTGCAGAGCGAGCTGGCCCTCAACCGGGTCGGTGACCTCGCCTCCCGCTACTACATCTCGGGTCCGTCGCACGACATCGGCGCCCTGCTGGTCGCCGCCAAGCCGGACACCCTCACCGAGCAGCTCACCGTTCTCGACCGGCTCGCCGCGCAGGAGCGCAAGGAGGTCGAGGGTGTGCTGGCTGTGCGGGCCAAGTACGACGGCGAGAAGCAGAAGCTGGACACGCTGATCACCACCCAGACCAGGCAGCAGAACGAGTTGGCCGCCAAGAAGAAGCAGATCGACGTCGAGATCAAGAAGCTCGAGGCGTCCCTGCCGAAGACCACGGTCAAGACCCCCGGTTGCCCGACCATCAACGGCGTGGTCAACGCGGCCGCCCAGAAGGCGATCAAGACCGCCTGCCAGCAGGTCGGCGATCCGTACGTCTGGGGTGCCACCGGCCCGAACTCGTTCGACTGCTCGGGTCTGACCCAGTACGCCTACAAGTCGGCCGGGATCTACCTCACCCACCACACGGGTGACCAGTGGAACGAGGGCAAGGCCGTCTCGCGAGCCGACGCCCGCCCCGGTGATCTGGTCTTCTTCTTCTCCGGCCTGAGCCATGTCGGGCTGTATTTGGGCAATGGCCAGATGGTGCACGCGCCACGTGCCGGTAAACCGGTGCAGGTGTCCAGCATCAACACGATGCCGGTCGCCGGGTTCCGCAGACCCGGCTGATCCGCTCAGGCACGACGACGGCCCCCGGTCACCGACCGGGGGCCGTCGTGGTTTCTCAGCGGGGCGCGCCCACCGGCGACGGCAGGAGCTGCACGTCGTCCAGGTTGACGTACATGATGCGGTGGCCGAACTGGATCTGCGCGTACCGGTTCTCGCCGCGGATCACCGTCCAGTCGCCGGGCGATGACCCGTCGAACGTGGTGGCCCGGTAGTACTCGCCGGCCAGCACCGCACCGACGGCGTACCGCTGCCCGGCGGCCAGGGTGTACTGCAACGGAGAGATGGTCTGGTAGGGCACGCCCTCGGGGTAGGCGGCCTGCTCCGGGTACGCCCGCCCGTACACCGGGATGGTGGCCCGGCCGGGCTTCGGGACGGCCACCACGCCGACGGTCCAGCTGGCGGTCGGCGCGGACGCCGGGTTGTGGAACCAGGCCCGTTGCCCGAGGTACCAGATGGCCGTCCAGTCACCCTGCCGGCCGGCGAGCGCGTACGTCTGGCCGGCGGAGGCCCGGGCGCCGTGGTCGGACACCTCCATGGTGTTAGGGGTGCCGTCGGGGCGCAGCGCGACGTCGTTGACCAGCGGCGCGTCCGCGGACGGCGCGGTGCGCAGCACCACCGACGAGGAGCCGCGCGGTGTGCACGGCACGCCCGGGGTGACGCATCCGGTGAACGCCGGCTGGTTGGTGGCGTAGTCCGGGTCGATCCGGACCAGCCCGGTGGCCGGGGTGCCGGTGTCCAGTCGCGGGGCGTGCAGCAGGTCGAAGTAGTGCGTCCAGTCCCAGTACGGCCCCGGGTCCCAGTGCATCCCGCGCACGGTCGACGCGACGGTGCCGGGCACGTTGTCGTGGCCGATGATGTGCTGGCGGTCCAGTGGGATGCCGAGTCGCAGCGCGAGGTGCCGGACGAGCTTCGCCGAGGTCCGGTACATCGCCTCGGTGTACCAGGTGCCCTGCGCGGCGAAGCCCTCGTGCTCCAGCCCGATCGACTTGGCGTTGACGTACCAGTTTCCGGCGTGCCAGCCGACGTCCTTGGTCTTCACGTGCTGCGCGATGTGCCCGTCCACCGAGCGCAGCGAGTAGTGCCAGCTCACGTACGTCGGGTCCTGGACGAGTTTCAGGGTGGTCGCCCAGCTCGCCTCGGTGTCGTGGATGACGATGTACTCGATCTTCTGCCGGGCGGGCCGGTCGGAGAGGTCGTGGTTGCCGTAGTCGCCGTCGCCGAACGCCTGGTAGGGCGCCGGGATCCACTCGCAGGAGATGGTGCGGGGGCACTCCAGCCCGTCCGGGCGGGCCAGGCGACGCAGGCCCAGCCGGTCCAGCCAGGAACGCTCCGGCCGTACCGCGCTGGCCGGCAGCGTGATCCGCTGGCCGTCGTCGGTCACCCGGGACTCCCCGGCGCCGATCGTGGTGAAGACCTCGTCGGCGAAGGCCGCCGCGGCGTCGGCGCTGTCCGCGCCGGCGTAACGGGCCACCGCGCCGTACCAGGCGGCCGGGTCGGTGCCGGCTCCGACCGGGGCACCCAACTCCCGCTGGTACGACGCCAGCAGCGCCGCCCCGCCACGGATGTTGGCGTTCGCGTCGGTACGCAGCGACTCGGGTGTCATGCCGGTCAGCGCGGCGGCGGCGTCCACGGTCTGCAACGCGGCGGTGGGCGGTGCGGGGTCCTCGGCCAGCGCCGGCGCGGGTGCCCGCGCGGGGCGCGAGTCGTCGCCGCGCGGGTCCTCGGTGCCGGTGTCGTGGTGGCCGCGTCCGGGCAGGGCGGCCACGTGGCGGGCGTCGGTCAGGTGCATCGGGCCGTAGCCGCCGCTGGTGCTCGGTGTGCCAGCGTTGCTGTCCCAGCGGGACTCGAGGTAGGAGACACCGAGCAGCACGGTGGTCGGCACGCCGTACTCCGTCGCCGCGGCGGCGTACTGCTGCTGGCGGTCGGGGGCGGGCGCGGCGCCGGCGGGTGGCGGTATCGCGGTCGAGGCGGCGACCACGGCGGCGGTGAGCAGGGCGAGCCGGCCTGCGGACAGGGTTGGACGGTGCATCGAACCCCCTAGATTTACGCGGATGAAGGTGAGGTCACCTTCGCGCCGCTCGGGAGTCCGCGTCAATACCTTTCCATGTATCGACGCGATCGGAAAGAAATCTTCGCGTACGCGCCGTGACTCTCTCCAGTCGGTACGGAGTGTCACGGCCGCACGGGTTGCGGATCGGTAACGGGCGTCTCTACTCTGGTCATTTGTCGGCCCGACAGCAGGTCCGCCCAGCCCGGGCGGTAACGGACCGACACCGCCGAGTCGCTTCCGAGCGAACCGGGGACCCAGGTCCCCCGGGGTGAATCCGCAGCCACTGCGGTAGGGCGCCGACTTCCCGCCCGAACCCGTCAGCTAACCCGGTAGGCGGGTCAGGAAGAAGGAGAACGGAACCCCGGTGGCACTCCATGCCCCGCGGCCGTCGTCCGAGCGGCTGGCAGCAGCCGGTCCGTCGTCGATCGTGCCGCGCCCACGCTGGTCCCGCTTCACCACCGCTCTCGCCGCACTTGTCGGCGTCGCCGTCGTCCTCACCGGCAGCGCCACCGCGGCCCACGCCGACCCGTCCGTCGCCGAGATCGAACGCCAGATCGACGCCGACTGGAACAAACTCGAACCGATCATCGAACGGCACAACGCCACCCGGACCGATCTCGTCGCCAAGCGCAAGCAGGCCGATGCGCTGGCCGCCCAGATCGCCCCGCTGGAGCGTCAGGTCGACGCCGCGATGGACAAGGTCAGCGCCCTGGCCGTGCGCGCGTACAAGGGGGAGAACGTCTCCACAGTCAACGCGGTCCTGGGCAGCCGTTCGCCGAGCGAGGTCGTCGGGCAGCTCGAGATGCTCGACCGCTTCGCGCACAACCAGCAGCAGGACGTACGCGAGGTGGCCGACCTGCGCGACGAGCTGGCCGCGAAGAAGGCCCCGCTGGACGAGATGGTGGCCCAGCTGACCCGCACCGAGGCCCAGCTGGCGGCGAAGAAGAAGCAGATCAACGAGGAGATCGACCGCCTTCAGAAGCTGCGCCTCAAGGTGTACGGCAACGGAGGCGGCGGTCCGCTGCGTCCCGCGCCCTGCCCGGCGAGCTACCCGGGTGGCGCTGCCGGCACGGCCGTGAAGTTCGCCTGCGCGCAGATCGGCAAGCCCTACGTGTGGGGCGCCGAGGGCCCGAACTCGTACGACTGCTCCGGGCTGATGCTGGCCGCGTGGGCCAAGGCCGGCGTGAGCCTGCCGCACAACGCCGCCGCGCAGAGCCGGGTCACGAAGGACGTCAGTCGGGCCGACCTGCGCCCCGGTGACCTGGTCTTCTACTACAGCGACATTCACCACGTCGGCATGTACGTCGGCAACGGCTGGGTGGTGCACGCCTCCCAGGCCGGTCAGCCGGTCAAGATGAAGAAGGTCGACGACGGCCCGATCCACAGCTACGGCCGCCCAGGCTGATCAGAGGTGACCGAAGGGCCCGTCGCGATCCGTTCGCGGCGGGCCCTCGTCGTCCCTGCCTCAGCGGGTCGGCCAGGTGCGCCAGTGCTGCCAGGCCCGGCTGGGCGTCGGCCCCCGCTGGCCCTGGTAGCGCGAGCCGTACACCGCCGAGCCGTACGGGTGCTCGGCCGGCGAGGAGAGCCGGAAGATGCACAGCTGGCCGATCTTCATGCCCGGCCAGAGCGTGATCGGCAGGTTCGCCACGTTGGACAGCTCCAGCGTCACGTGCCCGGAGAAGCCCGGGTCGATGAAGCCGGCGGTGGAGTGGGTGAGCAGGCCGAGGCGGCCCAGACTCGACTTGCCCTCCAGCCGGCCGGCGAGCTGGTCGCCGAGCGAGATCACCTCAAGCGTCGAGGCGAGCACGAACTCTCCCGGGTGCAGCACGAACGGCTCGCCGTCGGGCACCTCGACCACCGAGGTCAGGTCGTCCTGCTGCATCGCCGGGTCGATGTGGGTGTAGAGGTGGTTGTTGAAGACCCGGAACAGCCGGTCGAGTCGTACGTCGATGCTGGAGGGTTGGACCAGCATGGGCTCGAAGGGCTCCAGGCCCAGCGCGCCGGCCTTGATCTCGGAGACCAGGTCGCGGTCGGAGAGCAGCATCGGACTACCATAGCGCCTTGCGTACTGGCGGAATTCGGTGCCGGTGACCAGCGCGTCGAGGTCGCTGGTCGTACATTTGTTCGATAGAATGCCCACATGGCTTCCTGGTCCGAATTCGCCGCCGACGAGCCCCGACTCGCCGACGGGATCCGCGTTCTCCTCCAGCAGTACGGGCCGGGCTTCGGCTACCTGGCCACGGTCCGCGCCGACGGCGGGCCCCGGGTCCATCCGGTCTCCCCGGTCATCACCGACGAGGGCCTGTTCTGCTTCGTCATCGACTCCCCGAAGCGCCGCGACCTCGAACGGGACGGCCGTTACGCGCTGCACTCGTTCCCGCCGGAGGAGAGCGACGACGAGGCGTACGTGGCGGGTCACGCCCGGCCGGTGACCGACCCGGCCCAGCTGGCCCGGTTGGCCCAGGGCGCCCGGGCCGAGCCGCACGTCGACTGGCGGCTGTTCGAGTTCACCGTCGACGTGGCGATGCTGACCCGCCGCGAGCAGCCCGTAGCGGGCATTCCGGGTTTCACGCCGGGCCGGCCGGCCGTGCAGGTCTGGCTCGACCCGCACGCTCCGCCGGTGGCGTCCGCGCCGGTCGCCGTACCGCCGACGCGCTCGACCCGTCGCAGCCGCGACGTGCAGTGCACGGCCGCCTGACCACGGCCCGAAAGACGCCGGTGCCGGCTCCGTCGTGACGGAGCCGGCACCGGGTGTACGCGGAGAAGCTACGCGGCGCGGTAGGCGTTCCACGCGGTGATCATGCGGCTCGCCTGTCCCGGGGTGAACTGGTACATGCACGAGTCGTAGGTGTAGTCCATGAAGTTGGTGATCGGGTCCAGTCCGGTCGCCGAGCAGGTGTCCCGCCCGGTCGGGCACTGGTACGCCGGAGAAGCCTCGGCCGGGGTGTCGCTGACGCCGTCACCCGAGCCGCCGCAGCCGCCCTGGAAGGTGTGGTAGAGGTTCAGCCAGTGGCCCACCTCGTGGGTGCCGGTGTCGCCCTGGTTGTAGTTGGTGGCGGTGCCGCCCGGCAGCGACTCGTTGAGCGCGACCACGCCGTCCATGCTGCTCAGGTTCCGCTGCGGGAAGGTTGCCCAGCCCAGCAGGTCGTTGCTCAGCTCACCGAGGTAGATGTTGAGGGTGTTCTTGCCGCCCACCCGCAGTGAGGACTTCATCGACCGCTCCGCCGACGAGCCCTGCACGATCGGGTACCACGACGGGTTCGTCACCCGGTTGATCTTGTCGAGTCGGAAGGCGAAGGCGGTTGCCGCACCGCCTGTCGACCCGGCGTAGGCCTGGTTCAGCACGCTGATCTGCGAGGTGATCATCGAGTCGGGGATGTTGCCGCCGGCCCGGGTGCTGTTCTCCTGGATCACGTGCACCACCACCGGGATGGTGACGGTGGCCAGCGTCGTCGCGCCGGCGCCGGCCCGGTAGTTGGCCCGCTCGCGCAACGCCGCCGCCAGGTCCGCGTCCCGCTCGCGGACCTGCTTCGCGGTCAACTCGTTCGGGTCGTGCTTCGCCGCCGCACCGGGCTTCATCCGGGCGTCGGAGTGACTGTCGGCCGGCTCCGCGCAGGCGCCGCCCGGCGCCGCGGAGAAGGCCGAAGCAGCCGGAACGACGCCCACCGCGGCGGTGCTGAGCAGCAGCGCGAGGGTCGTCGACGCGACACCGGCGGCACGCCGGGTCAGCAGGTTGGGACGGGGTCCCATGGGCCCACCTCTTTCTGGCGGCGTGGCAGGGGGTGTGTCACGCCGTGGCTGGCAACGTGTGGCAGACGTTACAACCCATCGACGCATTTGAGAACGGCCATATGTTGCCGTCCGGAAACTTCTTTCTGGGTGCGTGGGGGTGGCGGCGCTCGCGGGGGTACCTGGGTGCACCGGCTCGACCACTCGGGTACAGTGGTGCCGCTTGCGGGTGTAGTTCAATGGCAGAACATCAGCTTCCCAAGCTGACAGTGCGGGTTCGATTCCCGTCACCCGCTCCGATCCGAAGGCCCTGGTCAGGACGCAAGTCCGAGCCGGGGCCTTCGACGTTCCGCCACCCCCGAGCGCTGGACGGGCCATCCACGGGCCACTAGCCACGCTTCCTCACCTTGCCCTTGGGCTTGCCCGATGCGCCGGCCGCCGGCTTGTTGGCCTTCTTGCGTTCGGATTTCACGGCGTCGCTCACCGCCTGGGCGATGGCCCGATCCGCCTGCGAGGTGGCGTGCTGGTAGATCATGGCGGCCTGGGCCGAGTCGTGGCCCATCCGCGCCATCAGGTCCCGGGTGCTCGCGCCGGTCCGCGCAGCGATCGTGTTACCGGTGTGCCGAAGATCGTGGAAGTGCAGACCGGGTACGCCGAGCTTGCCGACCGCCGCCGACCAGGCGATGACCTTGTTGAGGTTGCCGCGCCAGATCGGTCGTCCGGAGGGCGTTGTGAAGACCAACGCGTCCGGCTTGTCCTCGACGAACGCCGCCAGGTGAGCCCGCAGCGTCGGCAGGATCGCCGCTGGCACTGAGACGCCACGCAGGCCAGCACGCGACTTCGGCGGACCGAGGGCCAGGCCGACGCCGCGCACCTCCGTGAACGTCTGCCGAACGCGGATCACCCCGGCGTCCGCGTCGACATCCTGCCGTTGCAGCGCCGACACCTCACCCCACCGCAGACACGCGAAGGTGGTCACCAGGACCAGGGCGCGATACCGCTCATCCATCAAATCCGCGAGCTTGAGTACCTGGGCCAGCGTCAACACCGGCCGCTCCGCCGGCTTCTCCTGATCCGCGCCCGGGATCCGGCACGGGTTCTTGCGCAGCAGCTCGTCTTCGTTGACCGCCGTCATCAGCACCGCCCGCAGCAGTCGGTACGCCTTGGCCGCCATGGTCTCCGAGACACCGTTGCCGAGCAGTGTTGCCCGCCACTCGCGGATCATCGGCGTATCCAGCCGGCTCAGCTCCACCCCGCCCAGGTAGGGCACGATGTGCTTGCCGAGCAGCCACCGGTAGAGCCCCACCGTCCGAGGGCGCAGTCCCGGCCGCTGGGCAATCCACCGCTCCGCGTAGTCACCAAGCCTGATTCGCGCCCGCTCAGGGTCGATCCACTCGCCGCGCATCATCTGCGCCTCGACCATCGACAGGTACCGGTCGGCATCCGACTTGCGGGCGAAAGTGTCCGTCGCGGTCCGCTGGCGCCCATCCGGTCCGGGATAGCGCACCTGATAGCGCCCCGACTCGCGCTTGCGGATACTGCCGAACCGCCGCCGTGCCGCCATCAGGCCACGCTCCGCATGCCGGTCCACACCTCAGAGACTGTGAGGGCTTCCACCCGGCCGGCGTCGACATGAGCGTCGACATCCGAGGCCTTCAAGCGCACGCTGCGGCCGACCTTGTGAAAGGCGATGCGGCGCTGCGCAACCAGCCGGCGCACGTAGCGGACGCTCATCCTCATCCGCGCCGCGGCTTCCTCCACCGTCAGCACCTCATCCACTGTCGTCATACCTCCCCGCTCTCGGTAGTCGTGTGGCCAGTTGCCGAAACGTTGAGTGATGTCCGATCGCGTCTGGCGGCATCGAGTTGAGCGCGCCACTGGATGCGTTCGGATATCGCCCGCAGGACCCGGTGCCCGATCGGCGGCACGTCCGGGTCGGTGGGCCGGGCCAGTTCCCAGGCGTGCCGCTGCTCGCCCCCAGCCGGGGCGGTGGCTGCGTCGGTGGTGACGCCGAGCAGGGCCTTGACCCACTCGCGGCGGTCGGCCCTGTGGTCGGCCAAGGTCTTGCCCGACCACTGTCGGGAGATGAGGACGCGCCGGCCGCCGATGCCGAGGGTTTCCCGCTTGTGGACCTTGTTCTTGCAGTTGCCCGGCCGCAGCCCGGGCCGGGCGTTCTTGGGTTGGATGCCGTAGAGCAGCCAGTTGGCGCACCGCTCCGAGCAGGGCGTGTGCCGCAGCTCTTGCCAGAGCCGTTCGAGGTGGGCGCGCTGCCGGGCGGTGGTCACGTCGTGGCAGTCGGCAGCTTGCTTGATGAGGTACTTGGTGATGTAGCCGACGCACCGATCAGCGTCCTTGGTGCCGGCGAGCACGCCCTTGGCGTCGACCTGGCTGCCGAAGCGGACGACGTGCACGGGTTCGGCGTCGGGGTCGGCGTCGACCAGGTCCAGGGCGTCATCCCACGACGGCAGCAGCTCGCCCGTTTCCGGGTCGGTGTAGCCGCCGGCGGCCGCGTCCCATTGCGGCGCCCGCCCGGGTTCGTAGACCAGCTCGTCGACGGGCGGCCACCAGACCTGGTGATAGGTCGCGGCCGCGACCTGCCGGACCAGCGCCCGGGGGATGGTGCCGCGCATGGCGAAGTGCGCGTGAGGGGCAAGCCGGCGCTGCGGCTCGACCGCCCCGGCGTATTGGACGTTCCAGCCGACCGCCCGCCTGAGGTTTTGCCAGAACCGGTCCAGCAGGCGGGGGAAGTGCACGGCATCCCAGGCAGCCCGCCGGTAGTCGTAGGCGTCCGGGTCGACGGGGGTGCCGTCGGAGTGCACGCGGCCGTAGGAGCCGAGGGTGAGGGTGAGGAACATCGACGGCCGGAACACCTGCCCGCCGTGACCCTCGAACGTCCGCCCGATCGTGCGGTTCTCCACCGGCAGCCGGGGGAGGTCGGGGGCGTCCTGCCGCCGCTTGGTCGACCGCGCCCGCCGCTTCCCGTCGCCGTCCTCCTGGTCCTCGCTGGCGTGCGGTGGTGCCGGCCGACCCCGGAGTCCTTCGGTGGTGATCTCGGCTTCCAGCTCTCCGATCGCTTCGTCCAGGTCCGCGACCTGATCCCACTGCGAGGCGCGGGCGGCTTCATCCCGGGCGAACTCGAGATGCGCCCGAGCCACGATCAGCGCCCGCTGCGCCTCGGTGGCGGGTTGCGGGCCGGGGTCGGGTTCGTCGTCGCGGTGCCAGCCCTCGCGGATCTGCTGCTGCCGCAGCCGCCGGGCGCGCTTGGCGCAGGCCGGGCACTTGGCCTCCTGGGTGGCCCCGCACGGCAGGTCGATCATCTCCGTCTGCCCGGAGTCCAGGTCGGTGCGGCGCAGGGAGACGGGGCGGGTGCAGACGCCGTAGTCGGCGGCCAGATCTTTGACCACGTCGACGGAGCGGGGCATCAACATGCGGGCGGCCCGGGAGCCCGGCCTCGGCTCCACCGGAGCGGGGGCGAGGCCGGGCAGCGCGGAAGTAACAGTCATCGGCTCACCTCCCGGCTGAGCGGGGTGCCGTTACGGCGGATGAACGCGGTCGTCGGCACCGGGGCGACCGGGGCCGGGCGGGTGGGCTCGACCGGGACGAGGGCGACCGGTTCCGGCGCGGCAGCGGCTGGCGTCGGTTCGACCGAAGGCGCGGGCGGCTCAGACGGTGGGGCCGTCGGGGTGACGACCGGCGTAGCCGGGCCGGTATCGGGTTCGTCGGCGGGGGCCGGGGTGGTGCCGAGGATGAGCTTGGACAGGCCCATGAACGCCAGTGCGGGCACGGCCGAGAGGAGCCAGCCGGACAGGCTGGGCTTGGCGACGGCGAGCTGCGCCGCGAGGGAGAGAACGACGGCGGCGACGAGCAGGAACATGGGGTAGCCGATCGGGCCGCCCGTGCGGCGTCGTCGGCGGATGGTCAGCAGGGCGGCGACGGGGACGAGTTCGGAGATGACGGCGTTGGCCCAGCCGAACCACGCCCCGGTGCCCGCCGGTGAGTTGTCGAGGGTCCACTCCTTGACGTGGGTGAAAGAGGCAGCCCCGGCGAAGCCGGCAACCAGAAGCAGGATCACGACCAGGACCAGGCCCTCCACACGCTCGCCACGGTTCGGGTTGGGGTTCATGCGACACCGTCCAAAACCTCGCCGTCGATCACGCGCAACCGCCCGTACGTCTGGGCCATCTCGCGAATCTCGTCATCGCTCAGGTACGAGAACCGGACCCGCATCGGGGTCGGGTCACCGTCGATGACCACGAACCCGACACCCGGCAGGGACTGCGGGATGCGGTCACACAGCGCACCCCGATCTCGCATCCCGTCACCCAGCACCAGGTCCACCTGCGCGGCCTCGGCCAGCCGCAGCCCGATCCGGGTCGGGAACAGGTCCCGGAACGGCAGGACCTCCTTGCGGGGGTCCTGGATCGCCGCCACCACATGCACGCCGACCGCCCGGCCCTGGGACAGCAGGATCGACAGGGCCGCCTTGACCCGGTCCTTCTCTGTCGGGTCCGCCCGCGCGGCGATCGCCCTGCTCAAGGCCCAGGGCCTTATCAGCAGCGGACGCGGCAAGGCACCTGTGGTCCGCGTTCCGCCCCGGAAGGTGATCCGCTCGTCGGAACGCCACCAGGTCGAAAAGGATCTCGCCGTCCGCCCCGAGGCCGAACGCGCCGTCGTCGGCGAGGCCGAGACCAACCTCAACATGCAGATCAGCGAGCAGGAGTTCCGCTCCCGATACGACCAGGTAGAGGCGGGAGCCGACCTGGCCGACCTGTTCCGGATCGAGCCCACAGACCTGGTGCTGCGGCGGCGCTACGACTCGACCGACAGGGGTACCGGCTTGCTCCTTTCGTCGAGCGTCTCCTACATGCCGGTTGCGCTTGTCAGCTCAAACCCTGCACTCCTCGATGAGGCCAACGAGCCGTGGCCGGGAGGAACCCAACACCAACTTTCGACGGTGGGCGCCGAGATCATGACCATCATTGACGAAGTAACGGCCCGGATGCCCACCACCGCCGAGGCCCAACTGTGGGGCCTGCCCGACGGCGTTCCCCTCATCCTCTGCCGACGCATCTCCCTCGACGCCAACGAGAAAGTCGTCGAAGTCTCCGACGCCGAATACCCGGCCGACCGAACCGAACTCCGATTCGTCACCCCACTCAAGCCCTGGCCCAAGCGCAGATCCAATGGCGGCAAGACCTCAGGGCGGCAAGGAGGAAGACCATGACCTCACACCTGAACGCCCAAGATGAGCGGTTCCTCGCGAGGGCCATCGAAATTTCACGGCACGCGCTGGAGGACGAGGGAAAGACCCCGTTCGGTGCCATCGTCGTCATCTCAGGAGAGATCGTCGGTGAAGGCACCAGCAGCGTTGTCGAGCTGCGGGACCCGACCGCACACGCCGAGGTCATGGCCCTGCGCCACGCCGGCAGGAACCTAGGGCGGCACCTGTTCGAAGACGGAATCATGTACGCCAGTAGCGAGCCCTGCCCGATGTGCCTCATGGCCTGCTACTGGGCACGCATCCCCCGCCTGATCTTCGGAGCCAGCAGCCACGACGTAGCCACCTACGGCTTCGAAGACCTTCAGTTCTACCGCGAGGTCGCCCTGCCGGCCGACCGCCGGTCGCTGCGCGAAGAGGTTGCCGACGGAGCCCTCCGGGACCAGGCCGTCGACGTACTACGCAAGTGGGCCGACATGCTGCCCTCATCGGTCGAGCCCAAGTTCTGACCAGGCGCGCGCTGCCGAGGCGCGCTGCAGACCTCCGCTACCGCCACTGAGCGGGACCGCCGACGGCATCCGGATCTGCCGACGTGAGTGCGTTGACCGGATACCGCGGTCCCGTCGCCTATCGCTCTACGATCTTGGCAACGTGAGAATCCTGTGCCGAACGGTACCTTAGCGACATGGCCACGATTCCGGGATTAGCCGTCAAAGATCATGTCTTCGCGGTACCCCTCGATCACGCTGATCCAGGCGGGGCCACCATCGACCTGTTCGCGCGAGAGGTCGTCGCCGCGGACAAGGTGGCTGAGGCGCTGCCATGGTTGCTGTTCCTGCAGGGCGGCCCGGGCGGCAAGGCATCCCGGCCGACTGGCCCGGACGGTTGGCTGGGCCTTGCCCTGAAGACCCACCGCGTGTTGTTGCTCGACCAGCGGGGGACTGGTCGCAGTGCGCCGGTGACGGCCCGAACGGTGGCGGGGATGGAGCCGAAACAGTTGGCGGCGCATCTGCGACTGTTCCGCGCCGACAGCATCGTGGCGGACGCTGAGCTCGCGCGGGCACGGCTAACGGGTGGGGCGCGCTGGGACACGCTCGGGCAGAGCTACGGCGGATTCATCACCCTCACCTACCTTTCTCAGGCGCCGCAGGGCCTGCGCACCTGCTATGTGACGGGCGGGTTGCCCGGCCTGTCGGCGACCGCGGATGAGGTGTACTCCCGGACGTATCCGCGGGTCGCCTCGAAGAACGCCGCGTACTACCGGCGCTATCCGCAGGACGTGGCGGCCGTCCGCGCGATCGCCGATCATCTGGATTCGGCCGATGTGCGGCTGCCGGACGGCGACCGGCTGACCGCGCGACGTTTCAGGATCCTCGGCAACGCCTTCGGGATGGGCGACGGGCTCGCGCGAGTGCACTGGATGCTGGAGGAGGCATGGCACGGCAGCGAGCTGGCGGACGGCTTCCGCTACGCCGTGATGGGCGCGACCGCATTCGTGGACACTCCGATCTTCGCGCTGCAGGAGTTCACCTTCGGGCAAGGTGGTGTCCCGACGTCCTGGGCGGCGCAGCGCGCGCTCGCCCAACATCCGCAGTTCGCGGCCGACGCCGATCCGCTGCTCTTCACCGGGGAGATGATGTATCCATGGATGTTCCGCGAGATCTCCGCGCTGAAGCCGTTCGCCGCGGCCGCTGACCTGCTGGCCGCCGTCGACGATTGGCCGGCACTGTACGACCCGGAGCGGCTCGCTGCCAACGAGGTGCCGATCTACGCGGCGGTCTACTTCGAGGACATGTACGTAGACGCGGACCTGCAGTTGGAAACCGCGCGCGCGGTCGGCAACACCCAGGTCTGGGTGACCAACGAGTACGAGCACGACGGACTGCGGGTTGCGGGAGAACGCGTGCTCGGCAGGCTGATGAATATGGCCGCCGGCCACTGTTGAGCACGGTGGCCAGTCTCCGAATCGCAGCATCCAGCCGAGGTTTGTGCCCTGTAAGCATGACGCCACTGTCGCACTAAACTGCCGCGATCAGCGCGCTGCGGGTGTCGCATATCAGTTGCCGGACGACTGTCGCGTATCAGTCGACGGAGGGCACTGCCGAGGGACACGCTCCCGAGGCCCGCGCACTGCCGAATTGTTCTCTTATGGATCAAGGCGGCCCGCAAGCGGGCCGCGCCGGCCCGGCCCCGGCCTGCTGGCGACCTCCGGCCGGCATCGGCCGGGCCGGCCGGCCACGCTGCGAAACGACACGATCTGAAGACCTCGGGGGCTCCGCCCCGAACCCCGGCCCTCCTCAGAGATGCCGCCGCGGATCCCCTCGTCGGGCACCACAAGGGCTGGACGGTCTGGCGACTGCCCGACGAGGAAATCCGCTTTCCTGACCCAGCGGTCCACCCTGCTTACCGGTCGCTCTTGTCCGCGAGCACCTGATCGATCGTGCGACGGCCGATTTGCCCGACGAGAGAGTCGCGCGGTGCATTTGCCACGCACATCAGCCCGAAGTCAAGTGCCCGCCCCCGCGCGCGAGCCCACGTCGCCTCATCGACCCGCAATGCTCGGCGGAAGCGGTCCCGGGTGCGTGGAGACAGGACCGTCCATGCCGCGAGGACATCGATGGCCGGATCGCCGACGCTGAGGAGGCCGAAGTCGATCACAGCGCTCAGCCGACCGTCAACGATCAGAAGATTGGCCGGATGCAAGTCCCCATGGGTCCATACCCCCGGAGCCAACCACGAGGGAACAGCCAACGCCGACTCCCATACCGCCGTCACCGCCTCTGGATCCCAGTCGCCTTGAAGGGCCGTGATCGCCACGCGAACCCCTGGATCTCGTTGGAACAATGGGACGCCGCGAAGCTCGCTGGCCGGTCCATCGACCGGGTCGACCGTATGGAGCGCGGTGATGAACCGCGTCAGTTGGTCCGCGACCTGGATCTCATCCAGTCCGGGCTCAAGGGCCGAAACTTCGCCAGGCAGCCATCGGGTCACCGTCCAGCACCACGGATACCCCTCGGACGGCGCGCCTCGCCCGAGCGGCATGGGCACCGGCAGTGGCAGGTGCGGCGCCAACATTGGCAGCCAGCGACACTCGTTAGCGATATGGCGAGCACCGAGCTCGCGGCGGGGAAGTCGAACGGATAGCTCGGTGCCGAGACGAAAGATCGCGTTGTCCCGACCGGCCGCATCGACCAGCTGGATCGGCAGCTCAGCCCACTGCGGAAAGTAGGCGGCCAGGAGCCGGCGTACGAGCGGCACATCGATGCAAACCGCGCCGCCGGCCGGAACCTGTTGAGCCACGCATACCTCGCTTCATAGACGTCACCCGCGTCCGGTGAATCGTGCCATTAGCGTGCCCTCGGGCGAGGACAGCAGGGACCATCCAAGGCCACCAGAGACCACCGAGATCAGGTGATCGGTGCGCGCCGAGGCGCAGCGTCGAGACTTCCTAAACCTGTGGCTGTACAGCCATCCGTACAGCCAAGCCGGCTGACGTACACCAGTGGCGAGCGACGGCAGCTGACAAGTCGAGCAGGTCATCGGCAGCGGCCGACGCCGGCCGACAGGCGTCTTGATCTTTGCAAGGCAGGGGGCGGTGCCCGTTCCGTGGCCAGACGGCAGACTCTCAGGCATGAGTTACGACCTGGCGGTGTGGGAGGGCGCGCAGCCCGGAGACGGCGTTGAGTTGAGGCCGGCACGGTCTACGAACAGCTCTACGAGGAGTACATGGAAGGTGAGGAGTTCGATCCGACCCCGCGCATCCTCGCCTACGCCGAAGCGCTAGACGAGTAAGTCCGAACTCTGGTCAGTGGTCGTAGGCGATCAGTGAGCCCGGGTTCCAGAGCGCGCGGAGCTGGTCGAGGACGACCGTCGTTCCGGCGCTGAGCGTGCGATCGGAGTGGGTGACGAGGTGGACGGCCGGCGCAGGTGGGAGTGGCCCGGGAACGGCGATGAGCGCGCCTTCCCGCAACTCGGCGGCGGCGGTGGCGGTGGGAAGCACCGCCCATCCGAGCCCGGCCGCGACGCAGCGCTTGACGGCTTCGATGCTGCCGAACCGGACGCGGCGAACGTCCGGTTGCCCGACGGCGAACAGGCTGCGGGCGACCTGGTCGCTGTAGCTGCAGTCGTCCTCGAGCAGGAGTACGTCGTGCTCGGCCAGCTGCGCCCAGGTGACTGGACCTGCCGGCAGGTCCAGGTCGGGCCCGGCGACAATGGTGAGTTCTTCGGCGCCGAGGACCTCCAGATGAAGGTCGACGGCGGACATGTCGGGTTCGAGGAGCAGAGCAGCTTGGGCGGTGCCAGCGCGTACGGCCTGGAGCGCCTGCGCGGTGCCCCCTGGTGCGAGCGACAGCCGGACCTGGGGCGCGAGTAAGCGCAGCTTGCCGAGCACGGCGGGAAGTCGGTAGGCGCACACGGACTCAGGAGCCACGAGCCGCACCCGGCCAGACGGTCGGCCGTCTCGGGCGGGCACCTCGGAGGTGAGACGGCCCTCCAGATCGAGCAACTGGGTGGCGTACGACAGGAGCCGGGTGCCGGCGTCGGTCAGCACAGCCCCGGACGGGAGCCGGTCGAAGAGTCGGACGCCCAAGTGCCGCTCGAGGGCTTGCACATGCCCGGTCACGGT
Organism: Micromonospora orduensis; assembly: GCF_006228125.1. Lineage (GTDB taxonomy): Bacteria > Actinomycetota > Actinomycetes > Mycobacteriales > Micromonosporaceae > Micromonospora > Micromonospora orduensis. Next base: position 23,124 of record NZ_VDFY01000104.1, read on the forward strand.
GGACTGCACGTAGCCGAGCTCCCGTGCCGTTGCCGTGAAACTGCCGGTGCGGGCCACGGCGGTGAAGGTCCGCAGCAGGTCCGTCTCCACTGCCATTCCTTTCCTCGATTGGTTCTATCATGACTCATCGTTGGACTCGATGGGGTTACGCGGCGAGACTAGCCCTCGGAGGTGCTCGATGACTGACACAGACGACGCGACCATCGCGCGGCCCGAGGCCGTCGACGTGGAGGTACTGCGCTACGCCGCTTTCCCGGACGGGGCCGGAGGCGGAAACCCCGCGGGTGTGGTGCTGGATGCGACCGGCCTCGACGACGCCATCCGCCTGGCCGTCGCAGCCTCGGTCGGCTATTCCGAGACGGCGTTCATCGAACCCACGAGGCGGGACGGGGAGTTCCGGGTGCGGTACTTCAGCCCGCTGGCTGAGGTGGCGTTCTGTGGACACGCGACGATTGCCGCCGCCGTCGCCCTGGCCGAACGCCGCGGCAGCGGGCCGCTGCTGTTTCAGACCCTCGCCGGCGCGGTCGAGGTGAACACCGATGAGAGCGATGCCGGCCGGATCGCCACGCTCACCAGCGTCCCCACCCGTACCCGGCCGGCCTCCGGCGAGGAGCTCGCCGCCGCTCTCGCGGCGCTTGGCTGGCGCTCGGCCGACCTGGACCCCCGGTACCCCGTACACGTCGCGTACGCGGGCAACGATCACCTCGTCCTCGCCGTGTCGGACCGCGCCCGCTTGGCGGACTTGCACTACAACTACGACACGCTGGCAGCCCTGATGGCCGGTCGCGGCTGGACCACGCTCCAACTCGTACACGCCCACACGCCGCTGCTGTTCTCTGCCCGCAACCCCTTCCCGCCCGGCGGTGTCGTGGAGGACCCTGCCACCGGAGCGGCCGCGGCCGCCTTCGGCGGTTACCTGCGGGCACTCCACCTGGTGGACCTTCCGGCGCAGATCACGCTCCTGCAGGGCGCGGACATGGGTAGCCCCAGCCGCCTGCTCGTTGACGTCACCGGCGACGACGACCGCGTGCAGGTGGCCGGCAGCGCCAGATCGATCCGCTAAGAGGGGAACAGGTCAAATTGCCTGGTGGTAAGGACAGCCGTCCGATGATCGGTGCCTGTGGTCAGCCCTGATCGCCGCGCCGATCCTGGTAGCAGTCCACCCTAGACGAGTAAGTCCGAACTCCTTTGGTTAGTGGTCGTAGGCGATCAGGGACCTGGTGACGGCCTGGCCGGTGGTGCGGTTGTGCCAGATTGCGGCGGTCATCGCGAGGAGGCGTTGCGCGACGCGGACGGCGACGCCTTCGATGCTGCGTCCGCCGTGTAGTTCGAGGTCGAGTTGGCCCTTGAGCGTGTCGTTGACCGACTCGATGAGTCGCCGGATCGGTTTCAGGAGGTGTTCGCCGGGTCGTGGTGTGCGGTTGCGGTAGGACGGGCGGAGCAGCCGGACTCCGCGCTCAGCCAGCCAGCGGTCCAACTCGGCGGACACGTAGCCCTTGTCCGCGATGATCAGCAGCCCGGGACGTTGCGAGATCAGGTCCGGGTCGTGTTCAAGGATCGCGGTCAACACCTGCCGTTCATCGATTTTCGGGCTGGCCAGGGCCCAGGTGATCGGCAGGCCGGACGGGGTGCAGACCAGATGCAGGCGCAGGCCCCAGAAGAACCTCGAGTGCGAGGCGCAGTAGCCGTAGCCGGCCCACCCGGCCAGGCCCGAGCGTTTCACCGTCGGTCGGGACCGGCCGCACTCCACCGGGGTCGAGTCGACGACCCAGGCGCCGTCGGTCCACAGGTCGGTGTCCTCGGCGACGGCCCGGATGGCGCGCTTGAGTAGCGGCAGCGCCGCCCGGAGGCGTTTGTTGTACCCGGACTGGCCCGGCAGGTACGGAGACGCGCCAGGTAGGTGACCGGGGACGAACCGCAGCCAGCGGGCCTCGGAACGGACCCCGAGCAGGACCTGCGCCACTGCCAGGGTCAGCAGCTCAGCGTCGGACAACCGCGGTGGCCGTCCGGCTCGGGGCGGCCGTCCCAGCCAGTCATCGATCTTCACGTACAGTGCGGTCAGAAGGGTGTTGAGGTCGGTCGTCACAAACTGATCTTCAACACCCTTCGCCTGTCTGCACAGACCCGAAGGACTTCGGACTTACTCGTCTAGCCGAGCGCTGGGCCGCCATGACTGGAGGCAGGACCTCTGGTTGGGGCTCGTTGCTCAATGACGCGTCCGGGCCGGCGATCTACCTGACGATGCCGTACGGGATAGCCGGAGAGTTGTCGGCCGAGGCCGCCCGGCTGGCGGCCGAGCATGGCCTTGTCTGCTATGACCCGCAGTCAGAGCACCTACGGCCAGCACCTGAGGACGAGGTAGCGCGTCGGGCCATCCACGGGCCACAAGCCGGTGCGACGCCAGGCCGAACGAGGCCACCAGGGACCATGCCGACCAGGTAAATCGCCGTGCCAGCCGGCCTTTCGGTCCAATTCCCAAGCTGACAGTGCGGGTTCGATTCCCGTCACCCGCTCCACGCACGAAGGCCCTGGCCAGGACGACAGTCCAGCCGGGGCCTTTCGATATCTGGGGACGGTCAGGAGCGGGGTCTGGCGTTGCGCAGCCTGATGCCGCTGAAGCCGACCGAGCTGTCGGTCACCACGTCCCAGAAGGGCCAGAGGTTGTCCAGCACGCGAAGCTGGATTCCCGCCTCGGCGTGACACCGCAGCAGGTCACCCACCGGCTCGGCAGGGCCGAGGGGTGTGACGGGCTCGACCGCCACGAGCGCGTGCGGTTCGGGAGCGCCGAAGGGTTGGGAAGCGATCGGCTGGCAGCCGGTACGCGAACAGTCGCGCCCCCCGCATCGCTTCCAGCCAGCCGTACTCGATCGCATGGACCCGCTCGCCGCAGCCCGCCCCGATGACGCGATCACGATCCCACCTGCCCAGGCTCCGGTCGCATCTGGTTGTTCCTAGCTGGGAGGGGGTGCAGAGCTCAACCGCGTTCTGGCAGCCGTACGCGGGCAACACGGATTTCGGACCAGCCGACGCCGTCCAACTCACAGATCTTGGACAGTTTCCGTTCAGGCGGGACGGAAACTGTCCAAGATCTCTGGAGTCGGTGGGTTCATCGTCTCCAGAACAGGAGGTGGGTGACTCCGCTGGCGCTGGGCACCGCCTCGAGGTGGAAGCGGTCGAGAAGATTGGTGTGGCTGTCCCACAGGCGCTCGCCCCGGTGCAGGTCGACGGGCGCGACGGCGATGTGCATCGTGTCGACCAGGTCGGCCTCGATGAACTCGCGGATGGTCGCGACTCCACCACCGAGGCGTACGTCCCGGCCGTCGGCTGCCTGTCTGGCCCGGTCCAGGGCCTCGGCCGGGCTGGCATCGAGGAAGTGGAACGTGGTGTCCGCCAGGGTGAACGACGGCCGTTCGTGGTGGGTGAGCACGAAGACCGGGGTGTGGAATGGCGGGTTGTCCCCCCACCATCCCTGCCAGTCGTGGTTCTCCCAGGGACCACGCTGGGGGCCGAACTTGTTGCGACCCATGATCTCCGCGCCGATGTTGCACTCGGCGTCGCGGGTCAGGTAGTCGTCCAGGCCGCGAGTGCCGCCGGGCTCGGTGCGATACACGAAGCTTGCGGTGGCGGCCCGCCAGGAGAACAGCGGGTTGGGGTCCGCGTGGCCGAAGGGCCTCTCCAGGCTCTGCCCCTCTCCGGTCCCGAACCCGTCGCGCGAAACGTTGAAGCACTGCACCCGCAACAGCTGTGGCATTGGCGTCTCCTTCCGAGTTGATGGGGTGGTGCTTCAGTTCGTGGTGACCGTCGGGCCGCCGCCGCTGCCCCGGTCGTCGAGCACGAGCGGGGCGCGACCATCCACCGCGTACCGGATGTGGGTGACCTGCGGGGTGTGGATGACCCGGGTCGGCGTCAGTTCGATCGCTTCCTTGTCGCCGAGGTCGAGGTCCGCGTCGAACAGCCGCAGGCCGGTGCCGAGCACGACAGGTACGACGTGCAGCTCCAATTCGTCGAGCAGACCCGCCTTGAGGACCTGCCGTACGAGGCTGCCGCCTCCGGCAACCGCGACGTTCTTGCCGCCGGCCACGGCGCGCGCCTGCTCGACGGCGCTGGCCACGCCGTCGGTGACGTAGGTGAAGCTGGTGCCGCCTTCGCGCAGCAGGGTCTGGCGGGGGCGGTGCGTGACCACGAAGACCGGCGCCCGGAACGGCGGGTCCGCCCCCCAGGGCACCTCACCGCCGTCGGCCATCCGGCGACCCATCACGTACGCGCCGGCCGCCTCGAACGACTCGGCGACCACCGCGGAGTTGGTGTCCTGTTCCCCGCCGGCGAAGCCCTGCCGCTCGCGCCACGACATCGCCTCGGTCACCCAGCGGGTGACCCGGAAGAATCCCGCGCTTTCGGCCGAGTCCATCCAGTCGCCGTCGCCGGCGAACTGCGGGCCGGCGTAGAACCCGTCCGCCGACACCGAGAGTTGTGCGGTCACCTTCGTCATCGCGCTCGTTCCTCTCCTCGGGTGCACCCGGCTTCGGGTGCCTGCTCATGGAGGGGTCGGAGCCGATCGGGAAGCCCCTACAGCAAACAACTGTGACGGGCGCCATACAGGCGTGCCGGCGTCAGCCTGCGGGTTGCCTGCTCAGCGAGGTGCCGGAATGTGTGTAGCCGTGGCGGTGGTAGAAGCGCACCGCCCCGGCGTCGCGGTGGTGGACGACCGCTTCGCGCTGCGGCAGCGGGTAGACGTCGCGACGCGGCTAGGCTGGCGATCATGCGGATTGGCATCGTGATCCTGCCGGATCAGCGTTGGTCGGAGTCGCGGAGTCGCTGGCGGCAGGCCGACGAGTGGGGCTTCGACCACGCCTGGACGTACGACCACCTGGGCTGGCGGGACCTCGTCGACGGGCCGTGGTTCGACTCGATGGGCACGTTGACCGCCGCCGCCACGGTGACCGAACGGATCCGGCTGGGCACTCTCGTGGCGTCGCCGAACTTCCGGCACCCGGCGGCGTTCGCCCGGCAGATCACGACTGTGGACGACGTGTCGGACGGCCGGCTGCTGCTGGGTCTGGGCGCGGGCGGGATCGGCTTCGACTCGGCGGTGCTGGGCGGCGAGACGTTGCCGCCGCGTCAGCGGGTCGACCGGTTCGCCGAGTTCACCGAACTGCTGGATCTGATCCTGCGGGAGGACGGCACCACCTGGCGGGGCGAGTGGTTCGCCGCGGTGGACGCCCGCAACAATCCCGGCTGTGTGCAGCAGCCCCGGGTGCCGTTCGTGGTGGCCGCGAACGGGCCACGGTCGATGCGGTTGGTGGCCCGGTTCGGTCAGGGCTGGGTGACCACCGGCACCGATGCCGACGACGTCGAGGGCTGGTGGGACACCGTGTCGGCGCTGTCCGCGCGGATGGATCGCACGCTGGCCGAGGCCGGTCGCGATCCGGCCACTCTGGACCGTTACCTCTCGCTGGACGCGGCGCCGGTGTTCTCGCTCAGCAGCGCGCAGTTCTTCGCCGATCAGGTCGGCCGGGCCGCCGACCTGGGCTTCACCGACGTGGTGACGCACTGGCCGAGGGCCAGCAGTTGGTACGCCGGTGACGAGGCCGTGCTGGCGGACGTGGCGACGCGGTTGCTGCCCGCGCTGCGGGGCTGAGCCCGCACCGTCAGGTGCCGAGGTCGCCGCTGGCCACGCCGCCCGCACCGCTGGAGATCAGCCGCAGCCGCAGGCACACGATCGGCGTGTCGTCGTCGACCGGGGTGCCGAGCCGCGCCCAGTAGGCCGAGTGGCCGGCCCGCCACTCCTCGATCGAACGGTCGCCCTCGCCCTCGGCGCGGGCGAACTCCCAGGGCACGTCGCCGAAGCGGACCACCTCGACGCCGGTGATCTCGACGACACCGGCCAGCGCGTCGTCGTCGTCGACGAGAACGAGCCGCTCGCCGACCCGCTCCAGCTCCTCGCCCTCCTGGGCGTACTCGGCCAGCCGGCCGGCGGTGGCGGTCTTCACGCCGGCCAGCACGAGGGTGTTCAGGGTCGTCCGTAGCTCGCCGGGGGTGCCGAGGGCGAGGGTGCGCAGTTCACCGATCCGAGGCCACATCCTGCCGAGGCTAGGCCAGCGCGGCCCGGCCCGCCGCCGCAATTCTTGCTCAAATCAGCTGTCCGGCGTAGCCGGCGGCGGTGAGCAGCCGCTCGTCGCCGGTCGCCGCGTGCGCGTCGAGGACCGCGTCGGCCAGCTTGACGACGTGTTCGTCGCCGTGCCGGGCCGCCCGGGCGAACACCTCCGCCGGGGTCGCGGCGGTCACGGTCGGCGGCGCGATCCCGTCGGTCGGGGCGTACACCGAGGTCATGGCCGCCGTCGCGGCCCAGGCCGCGGCGAGGCTCGGCGCCCACAGCGCCCGGTCCAGTGCCGGCAGGGTACGCAGCACCGCGGTCGGCGCGGTCACCGCGTGCACCAGCATGACCGGCGACGCGTGGCCGAAGCGCAGGTAGTTGAGGCCGGCGCGGTGCACAAGCGTGGTGAGCCCCCGCTGCGCCTCGGCCGGGGTCCGCGCGGGGCGCAGCGCCGCCAGCGCCAGCTCCCACCGGGGTACGCGGGCAAGCCGACCCAGCCGGTCCCGGACGCCCCCGCTCTGGTCGTCGATCCGGGGCACTCCGGCCAGCGCGGCGTCGATGTCCACCTGCTCCCGCTCGGCGGAGGGGTCGGCGATGAGCCGGCCGGCGCCGGGGACGGGCTGCCACCGGGCCGCCCAGTAGCCGAGGGCCTGCGCCAACTCGGTGACCCGGTGCCTGTTGGTGTCGTCCGCTTCGAGCGCGCGTACGGCGTGCCCGACCCGGATCACGCCGTGCGTGGCGCCGGCCGCGATGCCGGGCAGCAGTCGGGGCCACCAGGTGCCGAGCACGTCCCGCCACGGGTGATCGCGTAGCTGCCGGTCGAAGTACGCCAGCCAGTCGCCGGCCCGTTTCTCGTCGCCAAGGGCCGTCCGCCAGTCGTCGATGGGGCGCAGGCCCCGGGGCAGCTCGTCGAGCCGGCCGAGGTAGTCGTCGAGCCAGCGGTGCACCCGCTGCTGGTGCCCGTGTCGGGCCAGCGCCTCGACCGCCATCGGTCCGTGGTTGGAGAGCCAGCCCTCGTATTCGGGGCCCGTGCGGTGCAGCCGTTCGTACGCCTCGTCGAGGATTCCGTCGCTCATGGTCCGATCGTCCGAGCTGAAGCAGGGTTCAGGTCAACCCGGTAGATCCGCTCCGGTGATCAGGCCGGTGATCCGTAGCGTGGCCGCGACCTCGGGCGGGCAGTCGAGGGCCACCACGGAGGCGCCCAGCACCTCGGCGCCGCGTGCCGCGCAGATGTCGTGGAGCGCATGGATCTGCGCCCCGGTACGGACCCAGTCGTCCACCACCAGTACCCGGTCGTCCGGGCCGAGGTGCCGGTCCCGCACGGCCAGCTCGACCCGACGACCCCGGTAGTCCGGAGGGCTCTGGGCCCAGGTGAGCGACCCGGCCGGCAGGCGTCCGTCGCCGGGTTTGTGCGCGGCCACGAAGCCGACGCCGAGGGCGGTGGCGGCCAGTGGGCCGAGCAGCAGACCGGTGACCGCCGGGGCGAGCACCACTGTCGGTCGGGCCGCCCGGTACGGCGCCACCAGGGCCGGTCCCAGGTCGGCCAGGACGCCCGGGTCGCGCCACCAGCCGGAGATGTCGCTGACCAGGTGGCTGGCGCCAGGGCCGGGGTCGATCCACTGGAACAGGGCGGCCAGGCGTTCGGTCAGCTCAGCGGGCATCCGCCCATCGTGCGGTACGGGCGCTCGACGCGTCCGCACCGGGCCGGTCGACCCATGCCGGCTCGGATGATCGGCTACACGTATCAGGGTAAATACGGGCATACCACAATGATCACGTTGACTTCGGAAGTGCTTCTCTCGTTACGGTCCGAGCCGGTTTGTTCAGTCGACGAAAGGACCGGGCCGGTGGCAGGCAGGCACTCCCGCACCCGCATCTTCTCCTCTCCGGCGGGTATCGCGGCCACCGCGGCGGTCGGCGTCGCCCTCGCCGTCGGAGGCACCTTCGGTGCCGTCCAGCTGACCTCGGGTTCCGAGCAGGCGGGCCAGGCGGCTCTGGAGTTCACCCCGACCACCGCCCCCAGCAGCCTCGACGCGACCACCCCGGCCGCCTCCCCGAGTGCCAGCGCATCGCCGAGCGTGACGGCCAGCCCCTCGCCCAGCCGGTCGGCGCAGGCCGCCTCCCGGGCCAAGGCCCGCACCGCCTCGCCGAAGCCGAGCCCCACCGCGAAGAAGACCACGGCGGCGGCGAAGGTGCTCCAGAGCGGTTCGTGCGGCGCCTCGTTCTACTCCGACGGGCAGCTCACCGCCAACGGCGAGTCGTTCAACCCGAACGAGCTGACCGCCGCGCACAAGACGCTGCCGTTCAACACCAAGGTCCGGGTGACCAACCCGGCGAACGGCAAGTCGGTCGTGGTGCGGATCAACGACCGGGGCCCGTTCATCGACGGCCGTTGCCTGGATCTCTCCCGGGCCGCGTTCGCCACCATCGCGTCGGTGGACGTGGGCGCGCTCACCGTCCGCTACGAGGTGCTCGGCTGAGTGGTTCGGTTGCCGCCGATCCGGCCGGACACCCGGGCCGGCCGGTCAGAACCTCCTCGGACGACGGGCCAGGTTCATTCACGCGCTCACGTGGATCAGGCATGCTGTCCCTCGTACCCACGCGACTCCTCCAGTCGGGCCGCCGCCCGCTGAGCCCCGGATCCCGCGCCGGCCTCGGCGCGGCCCTCGCCCTGCTCGTGATCGTCTCCGGGCTCGAGGTGGCGGACGGCCGACGCGCGCACTACATCGCACTGCTGGCGGCGGCGCCGTTCCTGGCCGCCGCCCTGGCGTCCTGGCAGGTGGTGCTGGGCGTGGGCGTGACGGCGACCGTGCTCGGGGTCGGTTTCGCCGTCATCGAGCCGAAGATGGAGCTGGTCACCTCGGTCAACGTGGTCGCCGTCGCGCTCGGCACCGGCCTGGCCGTCGCGGTGACGGCGGTACGACAGCGGCAGGCCGTTCAGATCGCCGAGCTGTCCAAGCTCGCCTCGGTGGCCCAGCAGGCGGTGCTGCGTCCACTCGGCCCGCAGGTCGGCACGCTCTCGGTGGCCGGTCGCTACATCTCCTCGACGGCGACGGCCCAGATCGGCGGCGACCTGTACGAGGCGATCGACACGCCCTACGGCGTACGCATGATCATCGGTGACGTGCGCGGCAAGGGGCTGGACGCGGTGCGGTTGGCGAGCATCGTCCTCGGCTCGTACCGGCACGTGGCCTACGAACGGGCGGACCTGCGGGCCGTCGTCGCCGACCTGGACCGGGCGGTCGCCCGCAATGTCGGCGACGAGGACTTCGTGACGGCGGCGCTGGTCGAGGAGCGTGGTGGCACGCTCACCATCGTCAACTGCGGGCATCCGCCGCCGCTGCTGCTCCGCCGGGGCGCGGTGATTCCGCTGGAGCCGCCGGCGCCGGCGCCTCCGCTCGGGTTCATGCCTGTGGTCCGCCCCCGGGTGGAGCGCCTGGAGCCCGGCGACCGGCTGCTGCTGTTCACCGACGGTCTCGGTGAGGCGCGGCGGGATGGCGAGTTCTTCCCCACCGCGGACCGGGCCTGGCGGTTGCTGGGGCACGGCACCGTCGCCGACGGGCTGGCCTCGCTGGAGACGGCTCTGGTGGAGTGGGTGCACGGCCGGCTCGATGACGACATCGCCCTGGTCCTGATGGAGTACGTGGGTGCCCGTACCGGCGCCGCCACGGCCGTACCGAGCTGGGAGGTCGGCGCCGCCGAGAGCTGAGCGCCCGTTTGTTACGAGCGTGTATGTAATCGCTGTCACTCGGTTGATCCGCTTGTCGCTGCCTACCCGCGAGTAATACAGTGTGGGTTACTGATCGGTAACACCTGTCCGGAAGCGGGGCCAGCGAGCATGACCCACTACAAGAGCAACCTGCGGGACCTTGAGTTCAACCTGTTCGAGGTCTTCGGGGCGGACCAGGCGTTCGGCCAGGCACCGTACTCGGAACTCGACACCGACACGGCCCGCACCTTCCTCGCCGAGCTTGACCGCCTCGCCCGCGAGGACCTGGCCGCCAGCTACACGGACAGCGACCGCAACCCGCCGGTGTTCGACCCGGCCACGCACACCGCGCCGCTGCCGGCGTCGTTCAAGAAGTCCTACCAGGCGTTCATGGACTCCGAGTTCTGGCGCCTGGACCTGCCGCCGCACCTGGGTGGCACCACCGCGCCGCGCGCCCTCTGGTGGGCGCTTGCCGAACTGGTGCTCGGCTCCAACGCCCCCATCTGGATGTACGCCTCGGGTCCGTCCTTCGCGCACGTGCTGGAGGTCGAGGGCACCGAGCAGCAGAAGCGGTGGGCCAAGCTCTTCATCGACAAGCAGTGGGGCTCCACCATGGTGCTGACCGAGCCGGACGCCGGCTCGGACGTCGGCGCCGGCCGCGCCCGTGCCATCCAGCAGCCGGACGGCTCGTGGCACATCGAGGGCGTGAAGCGCTTCATCACCTCGGGTGAGCACGACCTCACCGACAACATCGTGCACTACGTGCTGGCCCGCCCGGTGGGCGTGGAGGGCGTCGGTGGCCCCGGCACCAAGGGCCTGTCGCTCTTCGTCGTGCCGAAGTTCCACTTCGACGAGACCACCGGCGAGCTGGGCGAGCGCAACGGCGTCTACGCCACGAACGTCGAGCACAAGATGGGCCTGAAGGTCTCCAACACCTGCGAGCTGACCTTCGGCGAGCACGGCGTACCGGCCAAGGGCTGGCTGCTGGGCGACAAGCACGACGGCATCCGCCAGATGTTCATGATCATCGAGTACGCCCGCATGTTGGTCGGCACCAAGGCCATCGCCACCCTCTCCACCGGCTACCTCAACGCCCTGGAGTACGCGAAGAACCGGGTGCAGGGCGCCGACCTGGTCCAGCAGATGGACAAGACCGCGCCGCGTGTCACCATCACCCACCACCCGGACGTGCGCCGCTCGCTGCTGCTGCAGAAGTCGTACGCCGAGGGCCTGCGCGCCCTGGTTCTCTACACCGCCACCTGGCAGGACAAGGTGGCGGTCGCCGAGGCGGCGGGTGACGAGAAGGCCACCAAGCTGGCGAAGCGGGTCAACGACCTGCTGCTGCCGCTGGTGAAGGGCGTCGGCTCGGAGCGGGCGTACGAGCTGCTGGGGCACGAGGCCCTGCAGACCTTCGGCGGCTCCGGCTTCCTCCAGGACTACCCGCTGGAGCAGTACGTCCGGGACGCCAAGATCGACACCCTGTACGAGGGCACCACCGCCATCCAGAGCCTCGACCTGATCTTCCGCAAGATCGTTCGGGACAACGGCAAGGCGCTGATGGCGGTCGCCAGCGAGATCCAGGGGTTCATCTCCTCCGAGGCGGGCAACGGCCAGCTCAAGGAGGAGCGGCAGGCGCTCGGCAAGGCCCTCGGCGAGGTCCAGAACATCCTCGGTGTCATGACCGGCTGGCTGGGCGAGGCGCAGGGCGGCGAGACCCGCGCGCTCTACAAGGTCGGGCTGAGCAGCCGGCGGTTCCTGCTGGCGATCGGCGACCTGGTGGTCGGCTGGCTGCTCCAGAAGCAGGCCGACGTGGCGCTCAAGGCGCTGGCCGGCGAGGTCTCCGCCAGCGACAAGGCGTTCTACACCGGCAAGGTGGCCGCCGCGCGCTTCTTCGCCCGCGAGGTGCTGCCGCGCATCGGCGCCGACCGGCGGATCATCGAGGGCACGGACCTCGACATCATGGACCTCCCGGAGGAGGCGTTCTGACCGTTCCACGGCACACCTGAGGTTCCGGGTTCGCACCACCTGTCACCGACGGCCGGCGGGCACTTCGCCCCGCCGGCCGTCGCCGTCTCCGCACCCGGCGACCGGTTCGCCGGGAAGAGCCGCTGCCCGGGGATGTCGCAGGCCGCGTCGAATGTCCGGGTGGCGGACGCGAGGCCGGCCGGCCGAGCATTCGGCGGGCCGGGTCGGGTATGCCCGTGCCGTGGCGGGTAACCGTCGCGTGACCACGAAAGGGAACGCCCAGAGCCACCGCACGGGGGAGTGCAGCGCACATGGGTGTAGGAAGCGGAATCTTTCTCATCGCGATCGGCGCGATCCTGACCTTCGCGCTGAGAGCCAACGTCTGGTGGATCGACGTGCGGGCGGTCGGCTGGGTGTTCATCCTCGCCGGGCTGGCCGTCCTGCTGACCACCCTCTGGTTCTGGCAGGACCGGCGCAAGCGGGCCCGGACCCTCATCGTCGAGGAGAACCGGCTCTCCCATCCGACGGCGATGATGCCGCCGCCACCCGACCCGCCGCCGCCGACCGCGCCACCCTCCTGAGTGGCCCACCACTGAGCCACCCGTCGTTCCTCGGCGGGTGGCTCAGCCTCGTGCGGTGTGCCGTGCGGTGATCGGCGCTCCGGCCGGGCCCAGATCCGCCCAGCCGAGGGTGCTCGTGTGCACCGCCAGCTCGGCGGTCCGCAGACCCTCCTCGTCCATACCCTCCGGGTCGAGGAACGCGGACAGCAGCGAGATGCCCGGATTGTGGGCGATCAGCAGCGCCGTCCGGGCCGCCGGGTCGACGGTGCGGACCAGCGCCAACAGTTCCTCGGGATGGGCGTCGTACGCGCCCGGCTCGTAGCGGACAGTCGGGCTCCGCCCGGTCGGTCCGCCCTCCGGCGGTGCGCCGGTCATGCCCATCGCCACGCCGTGCCAGGTCTGCCGGGTACGCCGAGCGGTCGAGCAGATCACCACGTCGGGCAGCAGCCCGTGGTGGGCCAGCCACGCGCCGGCGGCCGCCGCGTCGGCGTCCCCGCGCGGGCTCAGTGGGCGGTCGGCGTCGTCCGGGGCGTCGCTACCCTGCTCGGCTTTCGCGTGCCGGAGCAGCACCAGTGTCCGGGTCTCGGCATGGGCGTCCGTCATGCCCCCAGCTTGCCCGATTGGCGATCTCCGTGCCGGGGTAAGTCGATGGATGCCGCACCCCTACCGACGGCCGCGGCGGGCAGTACGCCAGGTTAGAGCCGAGGAGCGAACATGGGCATTGGTGGCAGCATCTTCCTGATCGCGCTGGGCGCGATCCTCGCATTCGCCGTGGAAGCCGACATGGGTTGGCTGAACCTTGCCGTGGTCGGCTGGGTGCTGATGCTGGCCGGTGTCGCCGGCCTGCTCACCACCCTCTACTTCTGGAACAGCCGCCGCCGGGTGGTGGCCGCGCCGGTCCGCGAGGAGCGCGTCGTGGCCGCCGACCAGGTGGTCCCGGTCCAGGACGACCGGGTCGTGCGGGAGTACCGCGAGGTGCGTCGGCCGGGTCCGCCGGCCTGACCCTCGTTCGCGAACTCGGGGTCCCGCAGCGTGGCGGGGCCCCGGCTCGCGTTTTCCGGCGGGTCAGGCGAACAGCGCGAAGTAGATCGCGATGTGGTGGCAGAGCGCGGCCAGCAGGGTGCAGGCGTGGAAGAACTCGTGATGCCCGAACACCGTCGGCCACGGGTTGGGCCGGCGCAGGGCGTAGAACACCGCGCCGATGCTGTAGATGGCCCCGCCGACGATCAGCAGGACCAGGGCCGCGACGCCGCCGCCGTGCAGGATCTCCGGCAGCATGGCCACCGCCACCCAGCCGAGCGCCAGGTAGAGCGGCGCGGACACCCAGCGCGGCGCGTGCGGCCAGATCAGCTTGAGCGCCACGCCGGCCAGCGCGCCACCCCAGACCAGTGCCAGCATGATGGTCGCCTGCCGGGTCGCGAGCAGCATGGCGCAGAGCGGGGTGTACGTGCCGGCGATGAACACGAAGATCATCGAATGATCCATCCGGCGCATCACCTGGTAGCCGCGCTCCGACCACACGCGACGGTGGTACAGGGCGCTGGTGCCGAACAGCCCGCAGACCGTCAGGCTGTAGACGACGCAGCTGACAAGTGGCGCCCAGCCCGGACGGGTGGCGGCGATCGAGCAGAGCACGATGCCGCAGACCAGGGCGACGAAGAAGGCGTACGTGTGCAGCCAGCCGCGCATCCGGGGCTTACCGATGTCGACCGGCTTCAGGCGAAGCGGGGCGGAGGTGGTCACCACATCAGGCTACGGCACCGTAGGTTACCTGCAAGTAGTTGCTGCGGTGACGCTTGGCACCGTCGCCGTGAACACCGCATCGACGGGCCATCGGCGAAGATGAGCCGATGCGGATCCGACCCGTCGGCGCGCACGCTCTGCTGCTCGACTGCGCCGACGCCGACCCCTCCGAGGCCGACCTGGTCGAGGCGTGGCGAGCCGAGCTGTGGCACCGCCGCGACCAGGGTGACCTGGCCGCCGTCGAGATCGTGCCGGCGGCCGGCACCGTCCTGCTCGACGGCCTGACCGACCCCGCGGCGACCGCGGAGCAGCTGTCCCGCTGGGCTCCGGCGGTCACCGCCGCGGCAGCCGCCCGCGCAGACGAACGACCACACCCCGCGGAGGTCGTCGTCCCGGTCGACTTCGACGGACCGGACCTGCCGGTCGTCGCCGACCACTGGCGTGTCGACGTCCCGGCGGTGCTTCGCCGGCTGACCGGCACCCGGTTCCGGGTCGCCTTCTGCGGCTTCGCACCCGGATTCCCCTACCTGACCGGCCTCCCCGCCGACCTGGCGCTGCCCCGAGA
>NZ_VDFY01000208.1 GCF_006228125.1 Micromonospora orduensis
GTGCGGGTGGGCCGCCCGCCGACCCGGCAGCCGGCCCACCCGCACCGACCACCCCCGCCGCGGCGGCGAGCCTGGCGACGGCCACCCCGACGCCGACGACGGCGAAGCCGACGGCGCGACGTCCGGCCGTTCCGGCGGCGTCCGCGGTGACGTCCAGGCGCAAGGGCGTCGGGGTGTGGACCTTCGACGGGGTCGACCGGGCGCTGGCCAGTTCAGGGGCGAGTTGGTACTACACCTGGGACGTCGCCCACTCGGGCGTCACCAGCCCGAAGGACACCGAGTTCGTCCCGATGATCTGGGGAGCGAAGAGCGTCACCGCCAGTAATCTGCGACAGGCCAGCAGGAACGGGCGGCAGCTCCTCGGGTTCAACGAGCCGGACATGGGCGGTCAGGCGAACATGAGTGTGGAGCAGGCGCTGGAACTGTGGCCGCAACTGGAGGCCACCGGCCTTGCCCTGGGCAGCCCCGCCGTGGCGTGGGGCGGCGACCGGCCCGGTGAGTGGCTCGACCGTTTCATGACCGGCGCGAAGCAGCGCGGCTACCGGGTCGACTTCATCGCCCTGCACTGGTACGGCGGCGACTTCACCACCGCGAACGCGGTCAGCCAGCTCAGGTCGTACCTCCAGGCGGTGCACGACCGGTACCGGCTGCCGGTCTGGCTCACCGAGTTCGCCCTGATCGACTTCTCCGACGGCGTACGGTTTCCCAGCCAGGAACAGCAGGCGGCGTTCCTCACCGCGGCGACCCGGATGCTGGCCGGCCTGTCCTGGCTGCACAGGTACGCCTGGTTCGGCCTGCCCGCCACGGACAAGGACCAGAGCGGCCTGTTCCGTAACGGCAGCTCGGCGACCGCCGTCGGCCGCGTCTACCAGGCCGCCCGCTGACCCGGGCTACGCCTGCCGCACGTGGTTCCGCCACGAGTGGCGCGGCTCGTACCCCAGCACCCGGCGTGCCTTGTCGATGCTGAGCAGCGTCTCGTGTTCGCCGAGGTCCTTGCGGATCTCGACGTCCGGGTAGACCTCCGCCATCAGGCTGGCGCTGGACCTCGTCATGACGGTGTCGGCGTTGGCGATGATGAAGACGTCCGCGCCCGGCTGGTCGTACGCCAGCGCCCGCTCGACCGCCTGCGCCCCGTCGCGGGCGTCGATGTAACCCCACAGGTTCCACCGGCGCAGCGTCGGGTCGGCGTCGAACGAGGGGAACGGCGCGTAGTCCTCGACATCCATCACGTTGGAGAAGCGCAGACCCACCATGACCAGCTCCGGGTCCCAGCGGCAGAAGTGCCGCGCCATCTCCTCCTCCAGCGCCTTGTTCAACGAGTACGTCGACTCCGGTCGCGGCGCGTACGCCTCGTCGACCGGGGCGTACGGCGGCGGGGTGTCGAACGGCAACCCGAGCACCGTCTCGCTCGACGCCCACACCACCCGCCTGATCCCGGCCGCCCGGGCAGCGGCGAAGACGTTGTACGTCGCGGCGGAGTTGTTCGCGAACGTGGTCGCGTTCGACATCAACCCGGGCGCCGGTACGGCCGCCAGGTGCACGACCGCGTCGATCCCACCGGCGTGCTCGTCCGCGCCTCCGGTGAACGCCTCCACCACCTGCCCGTAGTCGGTGAGGTCGACGAGGAGGAACTCGCCGTCCACGTCGCGCGGGTCGCGTCCGCCGACGCGGTCGACGGCGAGGACGTCGACGCCCACGCCGCGCAGGTGCGCGACGACGGCGCGGCCGAGTTTGCCGGTGGCGCCCGTGACGACAACGCGTCCGGGGCGTGCGGGGTCGGTCATGACCCCATCCTCTCCGCCGGCCGGGGGCGCCGCTCAGGCGGGTACGTGCGGAGATCTCCCCGTGACGGCGGTCGGGGCCTCCGGGGGTGCGTAACGTGCAGGGGTAAACGTTGACGCGAGGAGGAGACGCACATGTCCAAGCCACCGCTTCCCGAGGCCGCGGTCGAGATGTTGCGCAAGCCGAACCCGGCCGTCATGACCACGCTTCGCAAGGGTGGTCAGCCGGTGTCGGCCGCCACGTGGTACCTGTGGGAGGACGGTCGGATCCTGGTGAACATGGACGAGAGCCGCCGCCGGCTGGAGCACGTCCGCAACGATCCCCGGGTGTCCCTCACCGTGCTGGACGAGGCGGGTTGGTACACCCACGTCAGCATCATCGGGCACGTCGCCGAGCTGCGCGCGGACGAGGACTTCGCCGACATCGACCGGTTGTCGCGGCACTACACGGGCAACGCGTACCCGCGGCGGGATCGGGCCCGGGTCAGCGCCCTGATCGAGATCGACCGTTGGCACGGCTGGGGGTCGCTCAAGGACAACAGCCAGGTCGGCTGAGGGTGCCGCGGTGGCGGGGCGGCTCTTGACCGTGGACAGTGATCGGCTTAGCTTCATCAATCAGACAAGTATCTTTACTAATCCTGTCTGAGTCTCGTGGGAGTGTGCCGATGCGACAACTCCGCCACCGCCGTCTCACCGCCGTCGTCGCCCTGGCGACCCTACTGATCACCGCTGCTCCGCCCGTCGCCGCGAGCGCGGGCGGCAGGACCGACCGGGCCGGCTACCACCGGGTCGGCTACTTCACCCAGTGGGGCATCTACGGACGCGCGTTCCCGGTCAAGAAACTCGACACCTCCGGTGCGGCCAGCCGCCTCACCCACCTCAACTACGCCTTCGGAAACGTCAGCGAGGACGGACGCTGCTACCTGGACGGCGGGCCGGGCGAGGGCGACGCCTGGGCCGACTACCAGCGTCCCGTCCCGGCCGAGGAGAGCGTCGACGGGGTCGCCGACGCCCCCGGCCAGGCGCTCAACGGCAACTTCGGGCAGCTCGCCAAGCTCAAGGCCAGGCACCCCGACCTGACGGTGCTGATCTCGCTGGGCGGGTGGAGCTGGTCGACGTACTTCTCCAACGCCGCACTCACCGACGCCTCCCGCAAGGCGTTCGTCGCGTCCTGCATCGACCTCTACCTCAAGGGCAACCTGCCGGGCGCCCCGGGTGCCGCCGCCGGCGTCTTCGACGGCATCGACCTCGACTGGGAGTGGCCGAACTGGGACGGTGAGCCGGGCAACATCATCCGCCCGCAGGACCGGGAGAACTTCACCAAGCTGCTCGCCGAATTCCGCAGGCAGCTCGACGCGTACGGGCGCACGACCCGCACGCACCACCCGCTGACCGCCTTCCTGCCGGCGAACCCGGCCACCATGGACGCCGGCTACGAGGGCCGCAAGATCTTCAAGTACCTGGACTTCGCGACAGTGCAGGGGTACGACTTCCACGGCGGCTGGGAGGCGGTGGCCAACCAGCAGTCCGCGCTGCGGGTGCCGGCCGGCTCGCCGGACAACCCGGACTTCTCCGTCGAGGTGGCCGTCGACGGCTGGATCGCCCGTGGAGCGCCGCGCGACAAGCTCGTCCTGGGCATCCCCTACTACGGTCGCGGCTGGACCGGCGTCACCGGCGGTGGCAACGGCCTCTTCGGGCCGGCCGCCGGGCCCGCGCCGGCCACCTTCGAGGCCGGGTACGAGGACTACAAGAAGCTCAAGACCCTGGCCGGCAACGGCTACACCGTGCACCGCGACCTGCGCGCCGGGCACGCCTGGCTCTTCGACGGTACGACGTTCTGGACGTACGACGATCCGGCGGTCGTGCTGCAGAAGATGCTCTACATCCGCCGCGCCGGCCTGGGTGGCGCGATGATCTGGTCGCTCGACGGCGACGACGACAACGCCACCCTGACCAAGACGATCGGCCTGGGCCTGACGACCTGGTAGCCGCTACCCGGGGGTGACCGCGCGCACCGCTTCGGCGATGAGCGCGGTCACCTGGTCCATGTCCCGAGCCTGCTGGACGTCCAGCTCCGCCGACCAGCCGTCGACCCGACTGAGTGTCACCGTCACGTCGTCGCGGCGATGCGTCAGCCAGCCGGCGACCGCCTGCACCAGGATCATGGCGGCACCCGCGTCGTCGACCGCCACCCGCAGCACGTCCGCGCCGCCCTCGGCCGTCCCCTCCGTGGGCGTCAGAGTCACCCCTTCACGAAGCCGGTCATCGGCACGCAGCCAGGACGCCAGCGAACGCTGAGCGTCGGCAGATGGAAGATCCGGACAGACCGCGAGCCTGATCGCGTCCGGCACGGTCCCCTCCTTCCGGGCGACGACGGGCCACGCCACCATCCTGCCAGCCGAGCCGGACGCCGGCACCTCACGCAGTCACCGAACTCGATCGGGCCTTGACCCCCGTGTCGGCCGGTTCATAGGCTCCGGCCACTGCGAGGCATGTTCCCGAGAAGGGAAACACGAGACATGGTCCCATCGACGCGTCCATTCCGGATGGTCCCCGCGCGGCGGTTGGCGAGTGCCGCCACGATCGCTCTCCTGCTCGGCATGACCCCCCTGCTCGGCGGCACCCCGGCCGCGAGCGCCGCCCAACCCTTGCGTTGCAGCGACGATCCGACGGCACGGTTGGGCCGTGTGCCCACCCCGGAGTCGGTGCTCGGCTTCCCGCTGGGGGTGGGTCAGGAGCGGGTCGTCACCAACGACGAGGTCCGCACCTACCTCGGGGCCGTCGACAGCGCCTCGGACCGCGTCGTCACCGGCGTGATGGCGACCAGCGTGCTCGGGCAGCCGCTGCCGTACGCCGTGGTGTCCACCGAGCGCAACGTGCGACCGGCCGCGCTGCGCGAGATCGCCGACGACGTACGGGACCTGCGCGATCCGCGCCGGACCAGCGCGCGGACGGCCGCCCGGACGGCTAAGGACAGCCCGGCCATCGTCTGGGTGACCGCGAACGTGCACGGCGGCGAGAAGAGCGGCACCGACGCCGCGCTCAAGACGCTGTACGAGTTGGCCGCCGGCCTGTCCTGCGAGGTCGCGCGCCGCAACGACAACCTGGTCACCATCATCGTGCCGACGCAGAACCCGGACGGCCGCGACGCGACGCGACGGCAGAACGAGTTCGGTTTCGACATGAACCGGGACTGGTTCGCCCGCACCCAGCAGGAGACCGACGGCAAGCTCGAACTGCTGCGCCGCTACCCGCCGCAGGTGTTCATCGACGCCCACGAGATGGGTGGCCGGCAGTACTTCTTCCCGCCCAACGCCGACCCGATCCACCACGAGATCGCCGGCGAGGCGGTGGACTGGATCAACCGGATCGGCGAGGCCAACAAGGCGGGCTTCGGCTTCAACGGCGCCTGCGACGAGGCCGTCACGACCGAGTGCTACTTCAACTACGACACGTACGACATGTTCTT
Organism: Micromonospora orduensis; assembly: GCF_006228125.1. Classification (GTDB taxonomy): domain Bacteria; phylum Actinomycetota; class Actinomycetes; order Mycobacteriales; family Micromonosporaceae; genus Micromonospora; species Micromonospora orduensis. The sequence continues at coordinate 5,251 of NZ_VDFY01000208.1, forward strand.
CATGGGCTACGGCGACACCGTGCCGACGACCGGCTTCGGCGCGGCCGGCATGACGTACGAGAAGGGCAGCGCCTCGGCGGTCGCGGACCGGGTCCAGCAGCAGTTCCACACCCAGTGGTCGACGCTCGGCTGGGCCGCCGCGAACAAGCGCGAGGTGTTGAGCGGGTACTTCGACATCTGGACCGACGCGCTCGCCCAGGGCAGGGCGGGCACCCTGGAGCCGAACGAGGTGGTGCAACCCACCAACGAGGTCCAGTTCCCGGTGCCCGACGTCACGATCCGCTCGTACTTCCTGCTGCCCGACCGGCAGCTCGCCGACGTCCGCCAGCTCGTCGAGCGGCTACGCCGGATGGACGTCGAGGTGTACGAGGTGCAGAAGCCCACCCGGGTGCCCACCGCTCGGATCTTCGGCGGCCGCAGTGCCACAAACGTGACGGTGCCGAAGGGCGCGTACTGGATCCCGATGGACCAGCCGCAGAAGCACTGGATCCAGGCGATCATGGGCGAGGACCCGTACGTCCCGTTCCCCTACTTCTACGACGTGTCGTCCTGGAGCAACCCGCTGCTGATGGGCGTCTCCACGATCTACACGGGCGACAACGTCCGCCCCAAGGCCCAACTGGTCCGCGAGGTCTCCGGCGGCCGGACCGCGCCGGCGTGGCCGTGGGGCTCGTACACGTACAGGCTGGACTCGGCGGCCGCCGCGGAGTTCACGTTCACCCTGCTGGGGCGCGACGTGCCGTTGACGCGCGACCTGGCGACGAACACGGTGGCCGTCCCGGCGACCAGATTGAGCCGTACGGTCGACGACCTGGCCCGGTCGCTCGGCGTCACCCTGACCCCGGGTGGGCGGGTCACCGGCACCCGACTGGGCCTGCCGGACGTCGGGCTGTTCCAGGGCACCGGCATCTCCACCACGTCCGGCTCGCACGGCGAGGCCCGGTACGTGCTCGGCAAGCGGTGGGGCCTCGACCTCAAGCCGGTCACCACTGCCGACATCAACGACAACACCGAGGCGTTCACCGGGCGTACCGTGCTGCTGGTCCCGGACGGCAGCAGCCCGACCGGCGGTCTGACCGCCGCCGGGCAGGCCAACCTGCGCGACTGGATCGCCCAGGGCCACACGTACGTCGGGCTGCGCAACGAGGGCACCCGGCTGGCCCGCGCCGCCGGCCTCACCTCCACGACGGAGAGGACCAAACCGGCCGACTACCTGGTGATCGGCTCGCACCTGCGGGTCGACGTCGACACCGACAACCCGGTCGCTCTGGGTCGCCCGGCGGAGGACTTCGAGTTCAACAACAGCGACCCGATCCTCAACCCGAGCACCACCGGGACGAACGTGCTCACCTACCCGACGGGCGACACGTTCTGGGCCAACGGCTACACCGTCGGCGCGGACGTGCTCAAGGGCACGGCCGCCGTCGTGGACGAGCCGACAGGTGCCGGCCGGGCGGTGCTGTTCGCGTTCAATCCGCTCTTCCGAGCGTACAACGAGAATGGTCTGCACCTGGTGGCCAACGCGCTGCTGTACCCGGCCGGCGCGCCGGACACCCGACGGACGCCGGGCGTCGACGCGGCGCGCGCCAGCGCCGCCGCCGCGCCGGTGACGCCGGACCTGGGCGGCGGGTGGCGGCCGATCACCATCGAGGTGGCGGCGACCGACCTGCCGCGCGCGCGGGCCATCGTCGAACGCTTCACCACCGACGCCCGGACGTCCGCGAAGGGCACCTCGGCGTACGTCGTGATCCCCAACCCGCAGGGACTCCAGGCCGACGAGCATCCGTTCGCGAAGGATCTGGTACGCGCGCTGCGCGACGCGCGAGTGCCACTGCGGTCGGTGGTCGCCTGACCGGTCCCCTGCGCAGCGAAGCGCCCGTCCCCGCTGTTCCGGGGTCGGGCGCTTGTCGCTCGGGGTGCCGGTTACGGCCGACGGGCGACCTCGGCGACGAACGCCCGCCACGACGCCGGCCCGAAGACCAGTGCCGGCCCTTCGGGATCCTTCGAGTCCCGCACGCCCACGATGCCCGGCAGATTGTCCGCAACCTCGACGCAGTTGCCGCCGCCGGAGCCACTGCGGGTGGACTTACGCCACACAGCGTCGATCAGGTCCATGACGTCTCCACTTCCCTCATCAGATCGAGTGACTGACGGCGGGGTAGCGCTTCGCTGCGAACCATCTCCCACCTCGACATGAGGGTATCCACATCGTCGTCGCGGTCGACGACAACCCCGCCGAGCTGGTTCTCCATCTCGGCCACCCATTTGTGGTCGGGCAGCCGGGCCAGGCTGAATGGCCCGGTCAGGCCGACGTGCATGCTGACCTCGTCCGGCAACACGTGAACGCTGATGTTCGGCCGCTCCGCGAGGGTGGTCAACTGCTTTATCTGTCCCGCCATGATCTCGCGGAAGTCCGCGCGGGCGCGACGCAGCACCGCCTCGGCGATGACGGCGATGAAGTGCGGTGCGGTCGCCTTCGTGAGGGTCGCCTGCCGGTCCATCCGGTGGGCGAGCCGCTTCTCGACCTCGTCGTCACTCAGCGTTTGGTTGCAGCGGATGACGGCCCGGCCGTAGCTCTCCGTCTGGAGCAGGCCCGGAACGAGGCTCGGCTGAAAGCACCTGAGCTGCGTCGCGGTGCGCTCCGCGTCGAGCCACGGCAGGAACCACGACGGGGTGCCGAGCTTCCCCACCATGCGCTCGAACAGGCCGGCGTTGTTGAGGGCGCGGTCGGCGCCCTTGATGAAGTCCATCGTCAGTGCACGCGTCTCGCCCTCGACCGCGCTGACGTGTGACGCGCTGAAGCCGGCACCCCGACCGAACGCCTCCTGCGTCATACCGGCGGCCCCTCGGGCGCGACGGATCTCTCCGACGATGAACGCGGCGAGCGGGTGCGGCAAGTCGGCCATTCAATGCTCCCCAAACCGGAAGATCGACTACTCACGCCACTGCCCGGCGTGGAACGTTTCGCCAGCTCAGCCCGAACCAGCGAAGCCCCTTCCGAGCGTAGTGGACTCCACAGCAGAGTGTCACCAGCGGCGCGGCCGGTGGAGGACCCGAGACCCGGCGGACGCGTTCGTACCGGGGCCGCCCCTCTGGGCGAGCACTCACGGGGCGGCCCCTCCCAACGCGAGCCAGGGGAAAACCATGCCCACAGACCAGCCAGTGCAGGTGCGGTCCGGCGATCTGCTGCACCTGACCCGTACCGCGAGCCCGCAGTTCGTCCGCCCCATCACCGTGCGCGTGATCCGCGCCCTCACCGACCGGCACACGTACCACGGTTGGTTGTGGATCGACGCCTACCAGCTCGGCCCGAACGGCGACGCCATCGCCCGACGCGAGCTGTACCTCATGCCGGCCGGCGCACAGCGGCTGGCCTCGCCGCCCTCCCGGGCTGCCGCGCCGCCTCGCCCGGCTGCGCCCGCCCAGCCGGCTGCGCCACCCCGGCGTGATGCTCGGCGGCCGGTCCGGCGCGGACCGGCGCGGGTCGGCTGATGCCCCGTCGCGCTCCCGACCACCAGCCAGCCCGCCCGACGTGGCGCTGCGGCACGTGTGGCATCGCCTGGCCCTGCTCAGCCGCCAAACTGCGTCTCCTCGCGATCTACCGGTTGGACCGCCCGGCCCTGCTGGCCCGCCTGGCGGTGCTTCAGGCGGAGGCCGCCGCCAACCTCGCCGCGCTTAACCCGGGCACCACACCGGCCGATCTGAGCGACCGCTTCACCGGCTGGGCGTCCGTGCGCTAGGTATCCCATGTCCCCCTCCCGGTGCGCGGGCGAATACGCCCGGGCCGCAACGCGCCACTGCGCCGGCGCGGAGGCAGCCCGGCCCCACAACCCCTCCGCAACGCGGCGACGGTCGACCGAGCAGGCGCCGACCAACCGACAATCGCGGTGCGTGCGCCCTACCCTGACGAGCGTGATGCCTGTGAGTCATCACGATGACTCACAGGCATCACCGACATCGAGGGGCCAGCCACCAGCGACGCCGCTGGCGGCCCGGTCAGCCGGTCGCGCAGACCGTGCCGTTGAGGGTGAACGCGGTGGGCAGGACGTTAGGCCCGCTGTACGCGCCGACGAAGCCGGCGCTCACGCTCGCGCCCACGGCGATCTGCCGGTTGTCGTCGGTCGGGGTGACCCGCACGGCGGTGCCGACCTGTTCCCAGGTGGCGCTCCAGCCGCTGCTCACCTGCTGCCATCCGGTCGGCCAGGTCCAGGTGAGCGTCCAACCGCTGATCGGCTTCGTCCCGTTGTTGGTGATCTCGACGCCGCCGATGTAGCCGTTGCCCCAGTCGTTGGCGGTGGTGAAGCGGACGGTGCACGCGCTGGCGGTCGGGCTTCCGGTGGCGAAGGTGAGCGGCGGAGAGGACCAGGACACCCGACCGGCGGTGTCCCGGGCCAGCACGTTGACCGTGTACCGGCTCCCCGGCACCAGGTTGCCGACCGTGAACGAGGTCGCGCCGGTCTCGCCCAGCTGCTCGCTGACCGCGCCGTTCTGCCGGTACACCTCGTACTTGGCGATGGGGCTGCCACCCGGGGTCGCCGCCGGCCAGGTGATCGTCGCGGCGCGGTCGGTGACGCCGCTCGCGGTGGGTTGGCCCGGGGCCGAGGGGCGCCCGGCGGACGTGCCGGCCGGTCGCAGCACGATCGTGGTCAACGAGTACGCCGGCAGCGTGCGGCTGGTCGCCGAACCGGACTGGCTGGTCGCGATGCCGGTGGCGCCGTTGGTGAGGGTGGACACCGTCGGCGCGACGGTCGACGGGGTGAACCCGGCGTAGTCGATGGTGACCGGGTGATCGTTGTCCGGGTCCTTGTTCACCAGCAGCACGGCGAGGTCACCGTTGCCCCGACGGACGGCGTGGGCGGTGACCAGAGGCTCATCGGTGCCCGCGCGTACGAACTGGTCCCCCGTCCTGGCGAACAGTTTCATCATGCTCAGCGCGTGGTACGGCGCGAACGGCGTGTTCAGTGGCGGTTCGCAGACCGAGCCGTCCTCGTTGCAGGAGCCGCTGGAGAGCATCCCGAAGTCGCCGTAGTCGGTCTGGCCGGCGACCTGCGTCACCGCGCCCAACCCGTTGTGGACGTTCCACCACTGGACGGTGAAGACGCCGCTCTCCAGCAGCCCGCTGTAGACGTCGGCCAGGAAGAGTGCCGCCGGCTGGGTGGTCCGGCCCGCGTCGACGTTCAACTCGGTGAAGCTGACGCCGATGCGGTCGGCGTTCGCGCCGGCGTACCGGCTGAGTTGCTGCCGGAGCAGGTAGGTGGCGTCCGGGAGGTGGTTGACGCGGGCCAGCGACTCGGCGGCGGTGCCACCGGGATACCAGTGCACGTCCACGAAGTCGATCTTCGGGCCGGCGAGGGAGAGCACCGTCTGGTTCCACGGACCCGGGTCACTGCCGGCGGTGATCCCGTCCGGCCAGTTGCCCGGCATCGTCAGCACCGCGCCGACCTTGATGCTCGGGTCGACCGCCTTCATGGCGTCGGCGTACTCGACGACCAGCCGCGCGTACTGGCTGGCGCTCTTGTCCGGGTGGTCGTCCGCCTCCCACGCCGAGCCGTAGTGGCCGTTGCCGTAGTTCTCGTTGCCGACCGTCCAGTACCGCGCGCCGTAGCCCTTCGTCACGTTGGCGTACCGCACCCAGTCGGCGGCCTCGGCGGGCGTGCCGGTGCCGTAGTTCGCGATGATCATCGGCTGTGCGCCGACCCGCCGGACGGCGGCCATGAAGGTGTCGAAGTCGGTGTTCGGCGCGACGTACCCGCCGGGCGCGGTGTGGTCCTTCCAGTGGTAGATGTCGGCGTACGAGCCGCCGGGGTAGCGCATCATCTGCACGCCGGCGTCACGCAGCAGGTCCGACGTCTCGGTGGTGCCCAGGTTCTGGTCCCAGATGGCGTGGTTGACGCCCAACGCGGTGTTCGGCACCGTCGCCAGTCCCGCGCGGGCGTTGACGGTGACCGCGACGGCGGCCGGTTCGGGTGTCGCGCTGGCGGTCGATGGGTTGACGCCGGAGAGAGCGGTCGCGGCGAGCAGCAGGCTCGCCAGCACCGTCGCCCGGCTTCGGGGGATGCGCATGGCGGGGTTTCCTTCGCGGTGAACGACAGTGAGTCGCCCGGCCGGCAGGGTGCCCCGCGCAGGACGGGCGGACTCGTGGACGGACAGGCCCCGGTGCCCTGTCGCTGGTGCCCGTCCCCCGGGATCCGTGGTCGGATCCCGGCTGCCCAGTGGACGGCGTCGGCCCGCGCGTGGCCTGCAATCGACGGCCAAGAATGTCACGCCCGGATCGGGGACCTCAAGGGGTGCCGAGGACACCACGCAGCGCCACCGGTTGGTAACGTGGCGGCGGCACGCGGTGATGGTCGCCGATGTTCCCAGGGGGTCGACGTGTGGGCCGATGATGCCGCGTTGGACGCGGCGGACCGCCGCCTCGACGAATGGGAGACGTCCCTTGCCGAGCAGGCCTCCCGCGCGACAACCCTCTCCACCCGACTACGGGCGATCACCGGCACCGCCACCAGCCCCGACGGCGCGGTAGAGGTGACCGTCGACTCGAACGGCCTGCTCGCCGACCTGCGCCTCGACGAACGGATCCGGCAGCAGTCCGCGACCCGCACCGCCCGGCAGATCACGGACACCACCCGGGTCGCCCACGCCGATCTGCTCAAGCGGCTCACCGGGACGACCGTCGAGATCCTCGGCGCCGGTGACCCGACCGGGCAGGCCATCATCGACTCCTACCGGCGCCGGCTGGACCCGACCGAGGACGAGCCGCATGCCCGGCGCTGACGGCATCCAGGTCGACCCGGACGCCCTCACCTCGCACGCCTGTCACATCGACCGCCTCGCCGACCGCGTCGACACCGCCCGCCGGGCTGGTCAGCACGTCCAGTTGGGTGCCGACGCGTACGGGCAACTCTGCGCGCTCATGCCCGTCCTCCTGGACGGCCTGCAACGCACCCTGGTCGCCGGCATCGGCGCGGCCGCCGAGTCCGCACGCGACACCTCCGACCGGCTGCGCACCGGCGCGGACCGCTACCGGGCGTCCGACGCCCGCGCCGAACAACGCCTGCGCCGCCAACGGAGCTGACCGGTGACGGCCAACCCGCTCGTCGGCACGGCGGCCGACACAGGCCCCACCGCCTGGGCCGGCATCTGGATCTGCGAGGACATCGAACTCGTCGCCCAGGGCATCCGGAACGGTAGCTGGATCGACGGCACCCTCGGTGTGGTCAGCGCCGGCCTCGACGCCCTCGCCCTCGTCTCCGATCCGGTCGGCGCGCTCCTGCAGTACGGGATCGCCTGGCTCATCGAACACGTCAAACCGCTCAGCGAAGCCCTCGACTGGCTCGCCGGCAACCCGGCGGAGATCACCGCCCACGCCCAGACCTGGCGCAACGTCGCAGCCTCGCTACGCGACGACGCCACCGGGCTGGCCGCCGCCGTCCGCACCGACCTGGCAGCCTGGGGCGGCAGCGCCGGCCCCGCCTACCGCACCTGGGCCGGAGAGCAGCAACAGGCCATCATCGGGCTCGCCCAGGGCGCCGACACCCTGGCCGCGATCACCGAAGGCGCCGCCGGCCTCGTCGCCGCCGTCCGGCTCCTCGTCCGCGACGCCATCGCCACCTGCGTCTCCCGCCTCATCGTGTACGCCGGCGAACTCGTCGCCACCGGCGGACTCGCCGTACCACTGGTCGCCGAACAGGTCACGACACTTGTCGCGTCCTGGGGGGCGCGGATCGCGCGGCTGCTCCGCGCACTGCTGACCAGCCTCCGCCGGCTCATCCCGATGATCCGCCAACTCGGTGGACTCATCGAGAAACTCCAACAGCTCCTCCGACGGCTCCGGAGGGGCGAACCGCCACCGGGCCGAGACATCCCAGGATCCGATCCGCGTCGCGAGACACCCGCCGCCTCTCCGAGGACGGAGCAGCAACGGATTCATGACCTCGGAATGGATCCGGCGACTGGGAAGTTCCGGCCCGGCGAGGCAGAGACAGCTGTCCGGTTGGAGCAGGAACTGGGCGTGAGGCTGACCCGCGCTCCGGTGGAGTCGTCGGCGGACTGGGTCGACGAGGCCGAGCGGACCTACGATGCGGTGGGCAACTTTCCGGCACAGTTCTTTGACCGCCAATGGCCCCGACTGCAGTATCAGATAGTGCGGCACCTGGAAAAGGCGGATCTGGTGCCGGTGGACGTCTCGACGTTCACGCCGGCACAGGTTGCGCAGCTCGAACAGTTCATCACGGACCGAGGCCTCGGTCCTCGAGTGTTCATCGTGGGGAAATGATGGCTGGCCTCATCGTGCTGAAACCCGGCGTCGACTGGACCGCGACGGGCGGCTTGTTCGACTGGACGCTGGAGTTTCTGATCTCGCGCCTCTCGGACAGGCAGGCCGTCAACCACCTACAGGAGATCGTCGACAACAATCTCGGCTCGCTCTGGGTCGACGATCTCCCCGCCGCAGCACAGCGGGAGGTCGTCAGGCTGTGGCGCGAGAGTCTGGTCGAGGCCGGCGAAGCGCAGCTCCCCGAGACCGAGCAGAAGGGCGACGTCATCCGCCGCCTTCAGGAGCTCGTGGACGCGAGCTATTCGGCCGGGTTCCCGGGATCGAATGATCCGGGGTAGCCGAGTGTCGGCCAGTCCGCCGACTGGCGGCCCGGGTCGCGACCAGGCGCGTGGAACGAGCGTCGAAGCGGCTCCCACCACAGGTTTCGGGAGTTGAACGGTACGATGCGCCCATGAGCTCAGAGGCGGTTGGCAGGTATATGCCCCCGGTCGTGACGCTCGACGACCTCACGGCGATGATGGCCGCAGACGAAAACCACCGGTACGAAATCAGCCCCGAGGGAGTCGTCTCGATCATGCCGCCGCCGGGATATGCCCACGCGATCATCGCGACCCGGCTCATGGTCTGGCTCACGCAGGGCGGTGTCCCGGCCGACCGCGTCGCCCAAGCCGTCGGGCTGCGGATACCCGGCCGTGACGGCGGTGTCGGCGGACGGATCCCCGACCTCGTGGTGTGGAGCAAGCCGCAGGCCGACGGGGTCTGGTTGCCTGTCGCGGACGTGCTCCTCGTGATCGAGATCGTCTCCCCCGGCTCCGAGGGGGTCGACACGGTGACGAAGCGCAGCGAGTACGCCGCCGCGGGCATTCCCCAGTACTGGGTGGTGGATCAGGATTCGGCGCAGACCGTCACCATGCACCGCCTGGACGGCGGCGAGTACGTGACGCGCGCGACCATGCCGCTCGCCTGGGTCCTCAACACGGGCCTGGATGAGCACGACCTCGGCTGAACGGCCCGTCCCGACACGGTGGCCAGCGTGTCGTGGATCCGGGACACCGCCCAGGGGCATCTCTACGGCGAGGCCGACGTGCCGGAGGCGCCTGTCGCGCTGGTCCTGGGCACCAAGGTGGACGCGGACGGCACCCCGTCGCCTGTGCTCGCGGCCCGGCTGGAGATCGCGCGGCGGTTGTTCGACGCGGGGTGCGGAGGGCGACGGTGGTGACCCAGTCCTTCCACCTTCCGCGCGCCGTCGCGCTGTGCCGGCGGCTCGGCATCGACGCCAACGGCGTGGGCGACGACAGCGCCAAACGGTACGCCCACACGTGGTGGTTCAGCTCGTCCCGGGAGTACGGCGCCTGTGTGAAGGCGGCGGTGGATCTGCTGTCCGGTCGGGATCCGGCTCATTTCGGTCGCCGGAGACCGGCGTCGACGATGCGCTGCGCGACGGCTGACGCGGGTCACGACCGGGGTGGCGCGGCGCTGTCGCGTTCGACGAGTTCGGTGGCGAGTTCGACGCGGGGGCTCTCGACCTTCTCTCCCCCGGCGAGCCGCAGGATGGTCCGGGCGGCCATCATGCCCATCTCGGCGAGGGGCTGGCGGACCGTGGTCAGCGGGGGCGAGCACCAGCGGACCTCGGGCAGGTCGTCGAAGCCGACGACGCTGATGTCGTCGGGCACCCGCAGCCCGCTCTTGCGGACCGCCTCGTAGACGCCGAGTGCCATCTGGTCGCTGGCGGCGAAGATGGCGGTGGGTGGGTCGGGCAGTGCCAGCAGCTGCGTACCGGCGGTGTAGCCGGCCTCGTGGTAGAAGTTGCCGGGTCGGATGAGGGCGTCGTCGACGGCGATGCCGGCGGCACCGAGAGCCGCCCGGTAGCCGTCGAGTCGGGCCCTGCTGCACATCAGGTGCGGTGGGCCGGCGATGAACCCGATGCGGCGGTGGCCGAGCCCGATCAGGTACTGGTTGGCGCTGAGGCTGCCCGCCCAGTTCGTGGCGCCGATGGTGGGTGACTCCTGCGGGTCGACGCCGGCGGGGTCGATGATGACCACCGGAAGGTGCAGCCGGCGCAGCTCGGCCTGCAGTGGCGGGTTGACCATCGAGGTCACGAAGATGACGCCCTCGGTGGATCGGGTACGCATGTTGTCGAGCCACTGCTTGGCCGAGGAGATGCGCCAGTGGATGGCCGAGACCACCGTGCCGACGCCGCTGCTGCGGGCGACGTCCTCCACCCCACGGATGATCTCCACGGCCCATGGGCTGTCGAGGTCGTTGAAGACCAGGTCGATCAGCGCGGCGTCGTCGCGCCGTGCCGGTGACCGCCGGCGGTAGCCGTGGTGGTTGAGCAGGGCCTCGACGCGTTCCCGGGTGTCGGGGGCGACGTCGGAGCGCCCGTTGATGACCCGGGAGACCGTGGGCACCGAAACACCGGCCAGCCGCGCGATCATGGCGATGGTGACATTTCGGCCGTTGTCGGAGCCCACGGTCCGCCCTTCGTTCTCAGCCCTTGACGCTGCCGGTCAGGCCGCCGATGAGTTGGCGTTCGGCCACGGCGTAGAACCCCAGCGCCGGGAGCATGGACAGCACGACGTAGGCGAGCACCCGTGCCGTGTCGTCGGCGTACTGACCCTGGAACGCCTGGACCCCGACGGGCAGGGTCCACCAGCTCTGGTCGCTGAAGACGACCAACGGGAGCATGAAGTTGTTCCAGCTGGTCACGATGGCCAGCACCGAGACGGTGGCCAGCGCGGGGCGGGCCATCGGCAGCAGGACCCGCCAGAAGAAGCCGAAGGAGCCGCAGCCGTCGAGGACGGCGGCCTCCTCGACCTCGGCGGGGATGGTACGGAAGAACTGTCGCAGGATGATGATGGTGATCGGCAGCCCGAAGGCGGCCTGGGGCAGGATGACGCCGAGCGGGTTGTCGAGCAGGCCCATGCCGCGCAGCAGCACGAACAGCGGCAGGATGGCCACCGCGAACGGGAACATCAGACCGATCGCGAACAGGGTGACCAGGAACTCGCGGCCCCGGAAGGCGTACCGCGCGAAGACGAACGCGGCCATCGCCGCCGAACCCACGACGATGACGGTGCTGCTGACGGCGATGAGCATGCTGTTGCCGAGTTGCCGCCAGAACACCCCGTTGCTCAGGATCTCGAGGTAGTTCGGCACCCAGGGGTCGGGCCAGCCCAACGGGTTGGACGACAGTTGGCCGTTGTCCTTGAAACCACCGAGCACGCCGAACCAGACAGGCACGACGATGAGCGCGCCGACGGCGATGCAGATGAGGTGCAGCACGAGGCTGCGGGTCCGCTGGGCGCGAAGCGCCGTGGCGCTCATCGCTGGCCTCCCTGGTTGGTGATCGCGCCCGCGGTGTCACGACGTAGGACTACGCGCTGGTAGAACAGGGCGAAGACGAGGCTCAGCAGGAACATGACCATGCTGATCGCGCTCGCGTAGCCGACCTCGAAGCGGCGGAAGCCGTACTGGTACATCGTGACGGCCAGGGTCTCCGAGGAGTGGATCGGACCGCCACCGGTGAGCACCCAGACCATGTCGAACAGTTGGATGGTGCCGATGACCGACAGGAACACGCTGATCCGGATCGTCGGACCGAGCAGTGGCAGGGTGACGTGGCGGAACGCCTGCCAGGCGGTGGCACCGTCGGTGACCGCCGCCTCGGACAGCTCCTTGGGAATGCCCTGACGGGCGGCCAGGAAGAGCATCATGTAGAGGCCGAAGTACTTCCAGGACACCACCATGAAGACGGCGATCAGCACGGTGTCCGGGTCGGCGAAGACCGTGCCCGCGTCGGCGCCCAGCCACTGGGCGACCCCCTCGCCCAGCCCTCGGTTGGGCGAGAACACCAGGGTGAACAGCACGGCCGTGGTGACCTCGGAGAGCACGTACGGGGCGAAGAAGATCAGCCGGTAGAAGGCCCGCCCGCGCAACGGCTGGTTGAGGAGCATGGCCAGGGCCAGCGCGGCGGGCAGCTGCACGGCCAGGGACAGCACCACCAGCACGAAGCCGCGCCACAGGTCGCCGCGGAAGGTCGGGTCGGCGAACGCGCGGGTGTAGTTGTCCAACCCGACGAAGTTCTCCGGCAGCCCGAAGCCGTTCCACTTGTAGAGGCTGGCGTAGGCGGCCACCAGGATGGGGGCGACGACCAGCAGCAGGAACAGCGCCAGGGCAGGCGCCAGGAACACGGCGAGGACGCCGCCCCGGCCGGGCCGGGGCTGGCGGCCGCGCTGTCGCGCGGTGCCCGGCCCCGGTGCCGGCGGATCGGTCGCCGTGTCGCCGCGCCTCGGGTACGACACGGTCGATGGCCTGGTCATTCCTGCTCCACTCGGGTTCTACGGCCGGCTACGGATGGATGACGGGTCACGGTCAGACGGTCTTCGCCACCTGCGTGATGTCCTTGAGGATCGCCGCGGGCGACTTCTTGCCGGCGATGATCTCGGCGACGCTGTCGTTGATCTGCTGGCCCAGCGCGGGCGCGTACGCCTGGTCGAGGTACAGCTGGAAGCCGGTGTTCTTGGCCAGGGTCTCCGCGACGACCTTGTTGTTGGCGTCGCTGATCGCAGAGGTGGCGTCCTTCACCGTGGGCAGCACGGCGCCGGTCTGCGCGGACCGCTTCTGGTTGTCGACGCTGAGCAGGAACTTCAGGAAGTCGATGGTGGCGGCCGGCGCGTCCTTGCCGACGGCGAAGCCGTTGCCGCCGCCGAAGACCTCCGTGGCGGAGCCCTTGCCGCCGTCCACGGAGGGGAACGGGAAGAAGCCGAGCTTGTCGCCGATGCCCTTCTTGCTGGTCGAGCTGGAGGCCTGGACCGCCGGCGCCCACTGACCCATCAGCTCCATGGCCGCGCCGCCGTTGCCCATGGTGGCGGCCTGCCCGTCCGGAGAGCCGTACTCGGCGCCGAGGAAGCCCTTCTGGAAGGGCTGAAGGTCGACGAGCTCCTTGAGTCGTTCACCGGCGGCGACGAGGTCGGGGGTGTCGAAGTTCTTGTCGTCGACGGCCTTCTGCAGGGCACCGGCGCCACCGATGCGCATGGCCAGGTAGGACCAGTAGAAGTGGGCCGGCCACTTGTCCTTGCCGGCGATGGCGACCGGGGTGATGCCGGCGGTCTTGAGCTTGCGGACCGCGTCGAGCAGGCCGGCCCAGGTGGTGGGGGTCTCGGTGATGCCGGCGCGGGTGAAGAGGTCCTTGTTGTACCAGAACCCGACCATGCCGATGTCGAACGGGATGCCGTAGATCTTGCCGTCGATCGTGTACGGCTGCATGGCGGCGGGCAGGATCCCGGCGACCAGATCCTTCACGTCGTCGGTGAGGTCCTTGACCAGGCCCGCGTCCACCTGCTGCTTGAGCACGCCGCCGCCCCAGGACTGGAACAGGTCCGGCGGGTCACCGGCCTGCGTGGCGGTGGTGAGCTTGGCCTTGAAGGCCTCGTTCTCCAGCGGCTGGATGGTGAACGTGACGTTGCTGTGCGCGGTCTTGTACTCGTTGGCCATCGCCGCCCAGACCGGCAGCATCGGTTCGGTGTTCTGGATGTGCCACCAGTTGATGGTCTGCGGAGCGTTCGGGTCGGCCGACTCTCCATCACTGCACGCGCTGAGCAGGTAGGCGCCGGCGCCGGCGCCGGCGAGGCCGAGCAGCGTTCGGCGGGAAAGGTGCGCTGTCATGATCCATCCCTTCGGGGACTCACGGGTTGCTCGGAACGCCGGCCGAGCCGGCAAGGGTTCGAACCTGGATCTCCGGAACTTTCATTGCTTCGCCGGTATTACCGATCGATGGCGGGGACGCTACGAGCAGTTTCCCCACCGGTCAAGACCCTCTGTCCTATCGCGCGAAGACCGGCTAGCGTAGGCAGGACTGCCAGTCATCCTGGACCGCAAGTTTCCGGAAGTTTTCAGAGTCATCTAGAGGAGCCTTCGTGTCGACCGACACCGCTGACGTGGCGACCGCTGCCCGGTCGATCCGCAATCCCGTCCTCGCCGGGTTCCACCCGGATCCGTCGATCCTGCGCGTCGGCGACGACTTCTACCTGGCCACCTCGACCTTCGAGTGGTATCCGGGGGTACGGATCCACCACTCGCGCGACCTCGTCAACTGGCGTCCCCTCGGCGGGGTCATCACCGATCGCCGCCTGCTCGACCTGCGGGGCTGCGGCGACTCCAACGGGGTGTGGGCGCCCGACCTGACGTACCACGATGGCGAGTTCCACCTCGTTTACAGCGATGTGGCGAGCTTCGCCAGTGGCTACTGGGACCCGCAGAACTTCCTCGTCACCGCACCGGACATCGCCGGCCCCTGGTCGGATCCGGTGAAACTGCACGGACGCGGTTTCGACGCCGCGCTGTTCCACGACGACGACGGCACCACCTGGCTGTTGAGCATGAGCGCGGACTGGCGGCCCGGGCGGGACCGCTTCGGCGGCATCGAGATCCAGCAGTACGACCGGGCCTCCCGCACCCTCGTCGGGAGGCCCCGCATTCTCTTCACCGGCACTCCGGTCGGGGTGACCGAGGGGCCGCACCTGTACCGCCACGACGGCTGGTACTGGCTGATCACCGCCGAGGGTGGCACGAGCTGGGAGCACCAGGTCACCGTGGCGCGCTCGCGCGATCTGTTCGGGCCGTACGAGGTGGATCCGGACGGGCCGCTGCTCACCTCCGTGGGCCGGCCGGATCTGCGGTTGCAGAAGGCGGGGCACGGCAGCCTGGTCCGTACGCAGGACGGCGAGTGGTATCTGGCGCACCTGGTCGGCCGCCCCTACTCCCCGCTGGGCAGTTGCGTGCTGGGCAGGGAGACCGCGATCCAGCGGGTCGACTGGCCGGCCGGCGGCTGGCCCCGGGTGCCGGGCGGGGTGCCCGCCGACGAGGTGGCCGCACCCGACCTGCCCACCCACCCGTGGCCGGCGGAACCGGCCACCGACCACTTCGACGACGCCGAGCTGGGTCACTGCTGGTCGACGTTGCGTCGGCCGGCCACCGCGGACTGGGTCGACCTGCGGACCCGTCCGTCACACCTGCGCATCCACGGTGGACAATCGCCGGTCGGCAGGCAGGCGCCCAGTCTTGTCGCGCGACGCGTCGGCGCCACCCGGTGTTCGCTGGAGACCGTCGTCGAGTTCGACCCGGTCGACCACCGCCAGCTCGCCGGGGTCACCGCCTACTACAACACCCTCAACTGGCACCACCTCTACCTGACCCGGGCGGACGACGGGCGCACGGTGCTGGAGCTGCTCAGCTCGGACAACGGGCGGCGCACCCCGTACCCCGAACTGACCGTCGACGCGAGCGGCGTCACCCGGGTCGGCCTGCGGGCGGTGTTCGACGGGCCGGTGGTGCGTTTCGACTACGACCTCGGCGCCGGCTGGCAGCGGCTGCCCGTCGACCTGGACGCGACGATCCTGTCCGACGAGCACGCCGCGTTGATCATCGACGGGGAGCCTGCGGCGTGGGGCTTCACCGGGGCGTTCCTCGGCCTCTGGGTGCAGGACCTCGGCGGCGACGGTGTGTACGCCGACTTCGACCTGGCCACCTACCGGGAGCAGTGACGAGCGCGGACGGCACCCACGGGTGCCGTCCGCCTTCCGGCTCGTCCCCGCCTGACCTGGGCGGGGACGACGCGCGCCGGGTCATCGACGGACTGAACAGGACCTGTCACCCCTCGCGGTCATCGATTGACGAGGAATCGACGCACTGGTATCTGTTAATACAGTTTCCTGATGCTCGCGGTGTCTGCCGGGGCCGAACCGCCGCGCCGGGCCACCGACCGGCCGGCGGCACGCCGCCCCTTCCCCGAGGAACACAATGGTTCACAAGAGAACAGCCGCCTCCGCCGTGGGCGCCCTGCTGATCGCGGTCGCAGGGCTCGGTTACGGCCTGCCGTCGGCCAGCGCCGCGACCGCCGGCCCGATCACCGGCCTCGGCGGCAGGTGCGTCGACGTCGCGGGCGCCAACTCGGCAAACGGCACGGCCGTCCAGCTCTACGACTGCAACGGCAGCGCGGCCCAGACGTGGACCGTCGGCAACTCCGACACCTCGATCCGCGCACTCGGCAAGTGCCTCGACGTCACCGCCGCGTCGACCGCCAACGGCGCCAAGGTGCAGCTGTACGACTGCAACAACACAGGTGCGCAGAAGTGGACCGCCAGCAACGGCGCGCTTGTCAACTCCGGCTCCGGAAAGTGCCTCGACGTCACCGACCGGAACTCCGCGAACGGCACCCGCCTGCAGATCTGGACCTGCGGCGGCACCACGAACCAGCAGTGGACCCTGCCCGGCGGCGGCGGTAACCCCACGCCCACCACCCCGGCCGGGACCAACCTCGACGACCCCGCAAAGAAGGACGTGGCCATGCAGCTCGTCTCGGCTGCGGAAAACTCCTCGCTCGACTGGCGGGCGCAGTTCTCCTACATCGAGGACATCGGCGACGGGCGCGGCTACACCGCCGGCATCATCGGCTTCTGCTCCGGCACCGGCGACATGCTCGAACTCGTCGAGGCGTACACCCGCACCAAGCCGGGCAACGTCCTGGCCGGCTACCTGCCGGCGCTGCGCGCCGTCAACGGCACCCCGTCGCACGCCGGCCTCGACCCGAACTTCCCCCGCGACTGGCGGACGGCGGCCAACGACCCGGTGTTCCAGGCCGCCCAGGAGGCCGAGCGGGACCGGGTCTACTTCAACCCGTCGGTACGCGACGGCAAGAACGACCAGGTCCGGGCGCTCGGCCAGTTCGCCTACTACGACGCGGCGGTTATGCACGGGTACGAGGGCATGCGCCAGATCCGCAACCGGGCGCTGGCCCGGGCCAAGCCGCCGGCCCAGGGCGGCGACGAGCGGGCCTGGCTCAACGCCTTCCTCGACGAGCGGGTCGTCGAGATGAAGAAGGAGGAGGCCCACTCGGACACCTCCCGCGTCGACACCGCCCAGCGGGTCTTCCTCAACAACGGCAACGTCAACCTGAACACGCCGCTGGTGTTCGCCGTCTACGGCGACCAGTTCCGCATCGGCTAGACCCCTCGGTACGCGCAGACGCTCAGGGCGCCGCCGCGGCGCCCTGAGTCGTGCTCGGGGACCCCGGGCGCGACCTTGCCTTGACGCTGACGACAAGGTTTAGCCTGGTCGCGACGGGCTGGTCGAGGAGGTCTGATGCTGATCGGTGAGCTGGCTGAACGGGCTGGCACGAGCACCCGGACCCTGCGCTACTACGAGGCCCACGGGCTGGTTCGCCCACGGCGCTCGGCCAACGGCTACCGCGTGTACGACGAGGCGGAGCTGCGGGTCGTCCGGGAGATCCGGGCGCTGCTCGACGTCGGCTTCGGCCTCGACGACGTCCGTCCGTTCGTCGCCTGCCTTCGAGCGGGCAACACGTCAGGCGACATCTGTCCGGATTCGGTGCTGGTGCTGCGGCGCAAGCTCGCCGAGGTCGACCTCTACCTCGATCGGCTCACAGCGGTCCGTCAGCAGTTGCACACCCAGCTCAGCCACGCCATCGCGCACCGGGAGGAAACATGCCCCAGGAAACGACAGTCGGGTCCCTGATCACCGTCACCGACGACACGTTCGCCGAGCTGGTGCTGGCCAGCGACCGGCCCGTCGTGGTCGACTTCTGGGCCGAGTGGTGCCCGCCCTGCAAAATGATCGAGAAGAGCCTCGTCGAGCTGGCCGGGGAGTTCGGCGACCGGATGGTCATCGCCAAGCTCAACTCCGACGACAACCCGCAGGCCACGCGGCGCTACGGCGTCATGTCCCTGCCGACGCTGCTGGTGTTCCGTGGGGGCGAGGTCGTCGGCTCGGTCGTCGGGTCCCGGCCGAAGCTGCACCTGCGGCAGAGCCTGACGATGCACGCCGGCCTGTGACCGTCACGGCCGGGCAGTCCTGCGCGTCGGCTTGACCTCAACCTCACGCGAGGTTCTAGCCTCATCGCGGAGGTACGGCATGAGCATGGAAGTTACCGCGTGGACGTCCCTGCACCACGCGATGAACGCGCAGGACGAGCGACCGGTGTCCCGGGTCACCGTACGGCGCATCGCGCAGTTCGCGCGACCGCACCGTAGGGCACTCATCAGGTTCCTGCTGCTGAGCGTGGTGACTGCCGCTCTCACGGTGGCGGCGCCCATCCTCGCCGGTCGGGTTGTCGACGCGATCGTCGACGGCGCCGACGGCGGGGTGGTGGTCCGCCTGGCGGTGCTGATCGCCCTGATCGCGCTCGCCGAGGCCGGGCTGGGCCTGCTGACACGATTCCTCTCCGCCAGCATCGGTGAGGGGCTGATCGTCCAACTGCGGACGGCGGTCTTCGACCACGTCCAGCGGATGCCTGTGGCGTTCTTCACCCGTACCCGGACCGGTGCGCTGGTCAGCCGTCTGAACAACGACGTGATCGGCGCGCAGCGGGCGTTCAGCGGCACCCTGTCGAGTGTGGTCGGCAACGCCGTCACGTTGATGCTGACGTTGGCGGTGATGCTCACCTTCTCCTGGCAGATCACGCTGCTGGCGCTGGTCCTGCTGCCCATCTTCGTCATCCCGGCCCGCCGGATGGGTTCCCGGCTCGCCCGGTTGCAGCGTGAGGCGGCCGAGCACAACGCGACGATGAGCACCCGGATGACCGAGCGCTTCTCCGCGCCCGGCGCCACCCTGGTCAAGCTGTACGGGCGACCCGAGCAGGAGTCCGCCGAGTTCGCGGCGCGGGCACGACGGGTCCGGGACATCGGCATCCGCACCGCCATGCTTCAGTGGGTCTTCATCACCGCGCTCACCGTTGTCGGCTCCCTTGCGCTGGCCCTGGTCTACGGGCTGGGTGGGCTCTACGCGCTGCGGGGCAGCCTCGACGCCGGGACGGTGGTCGCCCTGGCGCTGCTGCTGTCGCGTCTCTACGCGCCGTTGACGTCGCTGGCCAGCGCCCGGGTCGAGGTGATGAGCGCGCTTGTGAGCTTCGAGCGGGTGTTCGAGATTCTCGACCTCAAGCCGCTGATCCTCGACCGGTCCGACGCCCGTACGCTCCCCGACGGGCCGGTCGCTGTGGAGTTCGACGGGGTGCGGTTCGGCTACCCGTCCGCGGACAAGGTGTCGCTCGCGTCCCTGGAGGACGTGGCGAAGCTCGACACCCGCGGCGGCGAAGAGGTGCTGCACGACGTGTCGTTCCGCGCCGAGGCGGGGCAGATGGTCGCGCTGGTCGGCTCGTCCGGGGCGGGCAAGTCGACGATCGCGCAGCTCGTGCCACGGCTGTACGACGTCGAGGGCGGCGCGGTGAAGCTGGCCGACGTCGACGTCCGTGACCTGTCGGCCGAGTCGATCCGTGGCGCGTTGGGCGTGGTGACCCAGGACGGGCACCTCTTCCACGAGAGCATCCGCGCCAACCTGGCGTTCGCCCAGCCGGACGCGACCGAGGAGGAGATGTGGGACGCGCTGCGGCGGGCGCGGCTCGACGGCCTGATCCGCTCACTGCCGGACGGTCTCGACACCGTCGTCGGTGAACGCGGGTACCGCCTGTCGGGCGGTGAGCGGCAACGGCTCACCATCGCGCGACTGCTGCTGGCCCGTCCCCGCGTGGTGATCCTCGACGAGGCCACCGCGCACCTCGACTCCACCTCGGAGGCGGCAGTTCAGGAGGCGCTCGCCGAAGCCCTGACGGGCCGGACGAGCCTGGTCATCGCACACCGGCTCTCCACCATCCGGGCGGCCGACCAGATTCTCGTTGTCGAAGACGGACGCATCGTCGAACGCGGACGGCACGGTGACCTGCTCGCCGCCGGGGGCCGGTACCAGGAGTTGTACCGCACCCAGTTCGACCAGGAGCAGCCGACGGTCCAGGAGCAACGCGTCGGCATCTGACCCCGCGTCGCCGCCCGCCCCGGGTGATTCCCGGTGGCGGGCGGCGGCACCGGGCGGTCAGTCGTCGTCGGAGCTGTCGTCGTCACCGTCGTCGTCGGACTGGTCGTCCTTGTCGTCGTCGTCGGCCGGCTCCTGCTCGGCCTTGACCACCGAGCCGTTGTCCCGGTCGACGTCCACCTCGTGCTCGGTGTCGCCAGCGACGATCTCGACGCTCCACACCTGTCGACCGTTCTCCTGCTCGGCCTCGACCTCGACGATCCGCCCGCCACCGGCCCTGGCGAGGGCGATCTCCCCGGCGCGCTGCTCGTCGACCGCTGCGCCGGCCGGCGCGCTGCCGGCCGTCGGCGTACCCGACGGGGTGCCGCTCGTCGGCGTACCCGACGGGGTGCCTGCCGACGGCGAACCGCTGGTCTCCGGCGCGTCCGTGGCGGTCGGAGCGACTGTCGCCGCGGCCAGTGCCGTGCCGCCGCTGCGAGAGTCGTTCGCGGCGTTGACGCCGAGCGCGACCCCGGCCACCGCCAGCACCGCCGACCCGCCGACCGTCGCGAGAAGCAGATTGGTGCGCTTCATCGTGGTGTCCACCTTTCCTCGGTTGTCGACTCCGAGGATCGGTCGGATCGGGATAGCACCGCGCTGTCGCGACGCTAAGGCCGGGTTAAGGCGGTGGTGGGTCGAGGGAGGGCTCAGCCGCGCCTGTTGAGTTCGGCCTCGAGTCGCTGGACGAGCGTCTTGCGGTCCTTGCTGGCACGCTCGTTGCGCAGTGCGGTCCTGAGCTGCCGGGTATCGAGCCCACGGACCAGCTTGGCGGCCTCGGCCACCGACATCTCCGACATCCGGCCGGCCGTGGTGGCGTCTCGACGTGCCCGCTTGGCCGGCCCGGTGTTCGCGACGTACTGCCTGCCCGTCCGGGAGGCTTCACGCTTCTTGGTGTCGGTGGCGCGTTTCTGGCCCTCCGACATCTCGTCCCAGGCCTTCTTGGGCAGGTAACGGCTCGTCGTACCGTCCTTGCGGGCCCGGGTGTCGCCCTCCTTGGTCTGCCACTTCTCGTTGCCCCAGCGCTGGAGCGACTTCTGCCGCTCGTCCTTTTCGCCGAGGAATCCCCCGCCGCGCCTCTTGTACTCCTGAGTGACAAGCTGTGACTTGCGCGCCGACCACTGCCCCGGCCTGCCGCCCTTGTCGGAAGCCTTGATCTCTTCCTTGATCTGCTCTCTGAGCTCGGGTTTCGTATACCGCGCCATAGGGGGCAGCTACCCGGCACCGCAGCGCCTATGCCTCCGGCCGCGACGTCGGGGGGCCGAGCCGGAGCAGCACCCGCGTCCCGCCCCGCGGGCCGGTCCGCAACTCCAGGCGACCACCGCCGCCCTGCGCGGCACGCCTGGCGATGTCCAGGCCGAGACCGGTGGACCCGGCCGCGCTCGCGCCCCGCCGGACCGCGCCGTCCGGCATGCCGGGCCCCTCGTCGGCGATGGTGAGGACCACCTCCCCCGCCTCCCGGGCGAGCCGGACCGCGAACGGCGTCCCGTCGGGGGTGTGCGCGAAGACGTTGCCGAGCAGGGCGTCCACGGCCGCGGTCAGGTCGTCGGCCGGTACACCGACCGGTAGCGGACCGGCGGCGAGGTCGAGCGTGACGGCCCGGCCGGTGTCCTCGGCCAGCACCGACCAGAACGCGACCCGCTCGGCGACGATCGCCGCCGCGTCCGAAGCGGCCGGCGCCTTCGCCGGTGAGTGACGCCACCGGGCCTGCCGGATCAGTCCGGTGACCGCGCGTTCCAGTCCGTCGGCGGCGGCGGTGATCCGGGCCGCGTCGTCCGGGTCGCGCAGCGACTCCGCCTCCAGTCGCAGCGCCGTCAACGGCGTCCGCAACCGGTGCGACAGGTCGGCGACCTGCTCGCGTTCCTGCACCAGGAGCACCTGGATACGGCCGGCCAGGTGGTTGAGCGCGCCGGCCACCTCGCGCAGCTCGGCCGGACCGGCGGGTGTGACACGGGCGTCCAGTTCGGCGTTGGCCAGCCGGTGCGACACGGCGGACAGGTCGCTGATCGGCCGGACCAGGGTGCGCGCCAGCCGGTCGGCCACCGCCAGCCCGATCAGCACCAGGAGCACACCGAGCAGGGCCAGCACCAGCCACGCCCGGGTCACGCCGGCGGTCAGCTCGTCTCGGGGTACCACGGTACGGATCACGCCGGTGCCGTCCGCCCGGCCCTGCACCGCGATGACCACCTCCCGCCCGGCCGCCGACTCACCGGTGAGGCTCTGCCCGCGCGCGGCCAGGGCCACCGCCGGCGTACGCGGCGCCGGGGCGCCGAGCACCGTGCCGTCGGGCAGGAAGACACTCACCGGTCGACCGGACTCGGCGGCGAGCTGCTCGACGGTGAGTCGGATGGTGGCCGCGTCGGCGGTGCCGACCACCGGCACCAGGCTCTGCGCGTCGGCGGTGGCCCGGACGGTGGCCCGGTCCTCCGCGACGGTGCGCACGAGCAACGCCAGCGGCACCAGGAACGCGATGAGGATGAGCACGCTGACCGCGGCGACGAGCAGCGCCAGGCGTGCCCTCACGGCTGCGCCGCCGGCGCTTCGAGGCGTACCCCGACGCCGCGGACGGTGTGCAGGTATCGGGGCTGCTGGGCGTTCTCGCCCAGCTTGCGGCGCAGCCAGGACAGGTGCACGTCGACGGTCTTGTCGGCGCCGCCGTACGGGATCTGCCAGACCTCGGTGAGCAGCTCGCGTTTCGTGACCACCTGACCGGGACGGCCGGCGAGGTGGTGCAGCAGGTCGAACTCGCGCGGCGTCAGCTCGACCGCCACGCCGTCCAGGGTGACCTGCCGGGACCGGGGGTCGACGCGCAGCCCGCCGACGACGAGCGACGGGTCCTGCCCGTCGGTGCCGGACGGGCCACGCCGCAGCACCGCCCGCACGCGGGCGTCGAGCTGCGCGGCGGTGAACGGCTTGACCACGTAGTCGTCGGCGCCCGCGTCGAGCACCCGGACGATCTCGGCGTCGTCGTCGCGGGCGGTGGCCACGATGACCGGCACCGAACTGACCGCGCGCAGCATCCGCAGCAGCTCGCGTCCGTCCAGATCGGGCAGGCCCAGGTCGAGCACGACGAGGTCGGGCCGGTCGTCCAGGGCGTCGCGGAGACCGGTCATCGCGGTCGAGGCGGCGGCCACCGCGTGCCCGCGTTCGCGCAGCGCCCGGATCAGCGGGGTACGAATCGTCAGGTCGTCCTCGATGAGCAGTAGGCGGGCCACAGGTGGCAGGCTAACCGCTACCGCTGGCGGCGAGGCGCACGTTAACAGTCCCTTAGCGTCCGGATGTGCCGGCGACAACAGTGGATCGGGGATAGTCAGGGGATGGGCCGTCGTTCGATCCTCATCGCCGCCGGCTGGGTGGCCACCGCCGCCGTGGCCACCCTGATCGGGCTGGGCGCCATCCGGCTGGTGGGCGAGAGCATCACCGGCACCCCGGGCGGGGTGCGCGGCGAGGCGGAGATCGAACGGGCGCTCGCCTCGCCCGAACCGGTGACGACCGGGGCCACGGGCGGCACATCGCCCGGCGCGTCCAGCGGGACCGTCGCGCCCAGCACCAGCTCCGGGGTCCGCCGGGTGTTCGCCACCGACGGCGGCACGGCGGTGGCCGAGTGCGGCGCAGGCGGCGTACGCCTCGTCTCCTGGGCGCCCGCGCAGGGCTACCGGGTCCGGGACGTCGACCGTGGCCCGGACGACGACGTCGAGGTCACCTTCGCGGGGTCGGCCGGCGAGCACGAGCTGAAGGTGCGTTGCATCGGCTCGGAACCGGTGGCCGTCGCCGACGACTGAACCGGCGGGTCACGCGGGTAGCGCTCGTCACTGCCCAGGCCGGCACGATCGGTGACGGCGGGGACCGGCACGGAAGACTCCGTGCCGGTCCCGTCACCGGTGCCGGGTCAGCTGCCGTACGCCTCCAACTCCCAGAGCGAGTGACCGTATCCGGTGCCCCGGGCCGTGCCGTAGATCCGCAGGTAGCGGCCGTTGGCCCCGAGCGCGGTGTGCTCGTCCACCCCACCGTCGGCCCCGGTCACCGTCTTCACGGTGGTCCAGGTGGTGCCGTCGTTCGAGGTCTGGATCTGGTACGCGCTGCTGTACGCCGCCTCCCAGCTCAGCTTGACCCGACCGATCGCGGTGGGGCTGCCGAGGTCGACGCGGATCCACTGCGGGTCGGAGAAGGTGCTCGACCAGCGGGTGGTGAGGCTGCCGTCGACGGCCTGGGCGCCGGTCACGTCGGCCCCCTCGTTGCTGGACGTCACTGTCGGTTTGTTGAGCAGCAGGTTGCCGCCGGTCGGGGTGCCGGTGCCGCCGTACACCTCGAACTCGAACAGCGAGTAGCCCCACGCGGTGCCCCGGGTGGTGCCGAGCAGCCGGACGTACCGGCCGGAGCCGGTCAGCCCGGTCAGGTCGTCCACGCCGCCGTCGCCGCCGGTCACCGTCCGGATCGTGGTGAAGGTGACCCCGTCGGTCGAGGTCTGGATCTGGTACCCGCTGCCGTACGCCGCCTCCCAGGTCAGCTTCACCCGGTTGATGGCGTACGTGGCGCCCAGGTCCACGTCGATCCACTGCGGGTCGCTGAACGAGCTGCCCCACCGGGTGCCCACCGCCCCGTCGAACGCGTTGGCCGCGACGAAGGCGCCCTCAAAACTGGACGCTCGGGCGGGCTTGCCCTGGGCCAGGTTCGCGCCCGGCGGGTTGGGATCCGGTCCCGGGCCGCCGGGGCTGCCGGAGAGGGTGAACTCGTCGACGTCGAACCACGGGCCGGCGCCCTTGAAGACCAGGAACAGGGTCCGGGTGCCGGTCGGGGCGGTGACCCCGCCGGTGACCGTGGCGAAGTTCGCGTACCCGCCGGTGGGTACGACGGTGGCCGAGCCGACAAGCGGCCCGGTGGGTGAGTCGACCCGCAGCTCCAGGGTGCCGCCACCGCCGGCCGGCGCGCCCACCCGGGCGCTGAACGACTGGACGCCTGTCAGGTTGTACGGCCGGAACGAGATCCAGTCGTTGTTGTCGATGTAGCCGACCGCGGCCCCGCCGTGCCCGGCGGCCCCGGCGACGATCTGGACGCCTGACGAGTCACCGAAGTGCTCGGCCTGGCGTACCCGTGGTTGCAGCACGGCCTGGGTGTGCGTGGTCAGTGGCGGCTGGCCACCGCCGCCCAGGTCGGTGTACTCGGCGTCGATGATGCCGAAGATGTTCGCGGCCGTGTCGTGCTCACCGTCGGCCGAGGTCTGGATGACCCCGGTGCAGCCCTGCGCGCTGCCAAGCTGGTGCCCGTGCGAGTCGTGCCCGAGGACGTAGTTCACCTTGACCCGGGCGCAGTTCACCGCGCCGTCCTGGGCGTCGGTGACGGTGACGGAGAACGGCACCGCGTCCCCGAAGCTGAAGGTCTGCCCGTTCAGCGGGGTGTTCACGGTGACCACCGGGGCACTGTTGCCGACCGTGACGACCACGCTCGCGGTGGCCGTCTTGCCTGTGGTGTCCCGGACCGTCAGTGTCGGGCTGCGGGTTCCGTTTGTGGTGTACGTGAAGCTCGGGTTCGCCGCGGTCGAGTCGGTGGTGCCGTTGTTGTCGAAGTCCCAGGCGTAGGTGAACGGGTCGCCGTCCGGGTCGAGCGTGCCGGCCGAGGAGAAGGCCACGGTCAGCGGTGCGGTGCCGCTGGTCGGGGTGGCCGACACCTTCGCGACGGGCGCTCTGCCCTCGCGGGCGTACTCGATGCGGTAGAGCGCGGAGTTGGCGTCGCCGTTGAACCAGCCGGTGCCGTAGTCGAGCACGTAGAGCGCACCGTCCGGGCCGAACTCCATGTCCATGACCTGGGTGCCGGTCCACGGGAACGGGTTGATCTTCAGCGGTTGGCCGGACGCGTCGAGCTTGATGTTCTTGATCCAGCGACGGCCGAACTCGCCGGCGAAGTAGGTCCCGTCGTAGTACTCGGGGAACGCCACGGGGGAGGTGTTGTTCGGGTCGTACCGGTAGACGGGCCCTCCCATCGGCGACAGGCCACCGCCGGTGAACTCCGGCGGGGAGCCGGACCCGCCGTACGGCAGCCACGCCGGGATGGCCGGCGGCAGTTGGGTGATGCCTGTGTTGTTGGGCGAGTTGTTCACCGGCCCGCCCGCGCAGTTGAACTTCGCCCCGGACGGCCCGGACGGGAAGGTGTAGTCGTTGTACGCGTCGTTGCGGGCGGTGCAGTACGGCCAGCCGTAGAAGCCGGGCCGGTCGATCCGGGCGAACTCGACGTTGCCCGCCGGTCCCCGGTTCGGGTCGGCGGTGCCCGCGTCCGGGCCGTAGTCGCCGAGGTAGACGATGCCGGTGGCCTTGTCCACGCTCATCCGGAACGGGTTGCGGAAGCCCATCGCGTAGACCTCCGGGCGGGTCCGCGCGGTGCCCGGGGCGAACATGTTGCCCGCCGGGATGGTGTAACCGCCGGCCGCGCTCGGCTTGATCCGGAGCACCTTGCCGCGCAGGTCGTTGCTGTTCGCCGAGGTGCGCTGCGCGTCGAACGCCGGGTTTCGTCCGGCCCGCTCGTCGATCGGGGTGAAGCCGGCCGAGTCGAACGGGTTGGTGTCGTCCCCGGTGGACAGGTACAGGTTGCCGGCCGCGTCGAAGTCCATGTCACCGCCGACGTGGCAGCACATGCCCCGGCTGGTGGGCACGTTCAGGATCAGCGTCTCGCTTGCCAGGTTGATGGTGTTGTCCGCGTTCACTGTGAACCGGGACAGCCGGTTGACGCCGTCCCAGACGGCGAAGTCGGCCGGGGTGCCGGTGGCCGGGGCGCCGCCGCCCGGGGTGCTCAGTGGTGGCGCGTAGTACGCGTACACCCAGCGGTTGCTGGCGAAGTTCGGGTCGGCCTTGATGCCCTGCAGGCCCTCCTCGTCGCCTGTGTAGACCGGCAGGGTGGCGGCGACCTTGGTGTTGCCGGCGGCGTCGGTGTGCCGGATCACGCCGTTGCGGGAGGTGTGCAGCACGCCCCGGTCGGGCAGGACGGTGAGGCTCATCGGCTCGCCGGTCTCGGCCGCCCCCCTGGCCAGCTCCACCTGCTGGAAGCTGCTGGTGACGGTCGGCCCACAGTCGGCGTCGACAGCGCCGGCCGCGGTCATGATGCCGCCGAGCAGGTGCTGACGGAAGGCCGCCTCGGTGTACGACGCGTCGGTGTGGCCGAGGCCCGTGTACCAGGCTCGACCGCCGGAGTAGTTCTGGCACCAGGAGATGGGGTGGTCGGCTCCCATGCTGCCGCCGGTGTAGGTGCTCTCGTCGAGGGTGGCCAGCACGTGCGCGTTGCCCCGGGGGTTGGTGCGGTAGTTGTACAGCTCGTCGAACCGGCTCCACCGCTGCGGCAGCGCCCTGGTGGACGGGTGCACCTGGTCGGCGACCTTCACGGTGGCGGTCTGCTCGGCGGGGTGCGAGGCGAAGTACGCGCCGACGAGGCCGCCGTACCACTGCCAGTCGTACTCGGTGTCGGAGGCGGCGTGCACTCCCACGTACCCGCCGCCGCCGGTGATGTAGCGCTCGAACGCGGCCTGCTGGGCGGCGTTGAGCACGTCGCCGGTGGTGGACAGCCAGATCACCGCGGCGAACCGGTCCAGGTTGGCGTCGGTGAACTGGGCGGCGTCCTCGGTGGCCTCGACGGTGAACCCGTTGGCGGCGCCGAGCTGCTGGATGGCGGCGATGCCCGGGGTGATGGATCCGTGCCGGAATCCGGCGGTCTTGCTGAACACCAGCACGGTGAACGGCGCGGCGCTGGCCGTGGGGGGCGCGGCGACGACGCCGCCCATCACGAGGATCGCGCTCAGCACGGCACCGAGCCACGATCTCAGGGATCTGCGCACGGTAGGTCCTTTCGCGGTGCGGGGGACGGCGTGCGCCGATCACGCCAGGCGGTGGAGACGAGCCATGTGCATGCATCGTTACGGCTCGATCACATGCGCGTCAAGCGTTCTCCCACCATCCGTGAGAGCGTTATCTCCGCAGGTCAGGGCCGACCGGTCAGGAGGAGATCGAATTACGCTTTTCCGCCCGCGAGCCGTGCGCCGGATGGACCGCGAGGCCCCGGGCCGTGCGGCACACGACCCGGAGCGCGACGCCTACAGCGCGGCGAAGTCCGAGTCGGGCGCGAAGCGCGAGGCGTTCTGCCGGTACCGGTTCCGCAGGAACTCCCCCAGGTCGCCGTCGACGAGGTTCGCGATCTGGGCCGAGTGCATGAGCAGGTCCGCGACGGCGGACGCCAGCGACTCACGCAGCTCGCCGACCTCGACCGCCTCGCCACGGTGGTCCGTGTGGTCCGCCGGCTCGACGAGCTTGGCGATCTTTCCGACCGTGACCGACAGGTGGATGTGGACGTGGCGCAACTTCGCGAAGGCGGGGTCCTCGATGTCCCACATCGCGTCGTCGTACGCCCGCTGTGCCTCCTGCATCGCGGCGAGGCCGGCCTCGGCCCGCTCAAGAAGCTGGCTCACCCCTGCCGTGCTTGCCACCCCAGGGAAAGACGAAGTCTCCATCGACTACCTCCTCGTAGAAGTCCACAGCGGATGTCTGTCGGGGATCGACCACCAGGGCGGCACGCCGAACCTCGTAGCCGAAGCCCTTGAGCAGCTCCGCGATCGCGTGCTGCACCCTCCCGCCCACGACCCGGTCGTCGAAGATGAGGGCGCGCGAACCCGCCGGGAAGTCCCGGATCACATTGGGAAGGAACACGTCCCACTTATCGGACTCGTGGTGGAGCCAGCCGCCGTTCGACGCCAATTTCTCGAACGCCAGATTGTGCCGGCTGCGATCGGGTCGGCGGGGAAACGTCACCGCCGCCAGCAGCGGTGGATCCTCACTGGAGTGCGCCAGGCAGTACGCCGGAGCGAAATTTCCCGGACCCGACATCGCCACCACGAAGTCGGGCGCGAAACTTCTCGCGATACGTCGGTGAAGTCGCATCAGTTTGGGGGCCAGCGACTCCCAGGTGAACTCCTTGATACCCGGTGTCGGGACCGCGTTGGCCTCCCGCACGATGTCGGCCAGATACAGCTCCAGATCGTCGTACGCGTCGCCGTAGGCCAGAGCGTTCACGCCGAGCGCCCGGAATCGGGACTGCGCGGACGCGAGTTCCTTGTTTCTGACCAGAACAGCGGGTGCGATGCCACTCGACCCGAGGGTGGATGTCAGCCACGTCGTGAGGGCCGCGAAATTCGGGTCCTCCAGGCCCTGGCCGAAACCGACGAAGACGATCGCCTTGGTGGCCAGCAGAGCGCGCAACATCGCCTGCGACTCCGAGTCACCGATGACCCGGGCGTAGCTTTCGTAACCGAAGACGATCGTCTCCGGCTCACGCCAGTGCCCGTGCAGGTGGACGATGAATCGGCCCGGCTGCTTGATCTCGTCCTGGAGATGGGAGATCCGCTGCCAGGTGGCGGCGTCCCGACCGGTGCCCTGTTCCAGGAGGCTGTCGTAGTTCGTCGTCAGGACCGGCGCCCCGGAGTCTTTCAGGACGTCGATGATGCCCCGGCGAAGCATCGGCAGGCTGCCGACCGTCTCGGCGAGAAACTTGCCGTAGTGATTACCGGGAATCTGCTTGAGGTGGCGTTCCACCTCCTGCGCCACACTGATCATCTGGGCACTGTCGGCGGTGGACGTCAGGGCCTTCAGTTTGCTCGACCGCCACCGCCCGGAAAGGGATTGATCGAGATCGACGGAACGGTCGACACCGGCCCGGATCAGCCCTTTCCACGAGGCGCTCTCCGCACCGTCCGAGGCGAGCAGAGAGACGCCGGCGCCGACGATAAAGATCGCGTCGCCGCGCCTGATTGCTTCGACGATCTCGTTCCGAAGGTAGGGACTCACCGGAACCTCCGCGTCAACCTTGATCAATTGTGCAAGGCTGCCGTCATAGTAGCGGCGCTGGTCTGGATCTTCGGACGGCGAACAATACCTATCGGTAACTAAGTTTTCCTCGCGAGACCAACCGTCCGTTATGGCCTGACGCCGTCGAGCCGGTCGATCAGCCGGGTCGCGACGTCGACAAGCGCCTCCCCGGCGAACAGGGGCCGTCCGTCGGGTCGACCGGCGGCGTACTCGCCAAGGGCTTCGGCGATCAGCGCGCGCGCTGCCGAAAGGTCACCGTCGGCGCCGGCCAGCACGGCGAGGGTGACCGCACAACCGGCGGCGCCGGGCAGGTCGTCGGCGGCCCGGTAGGTGGCGCGTAGCGCGCGCATGTCGTTGCCGACGTCCACCGGGCCGGGGCGGCCACCCAGCAGGGCGGCCAGCGCCCGCAGCAACCCCCGATGCTGCCGGACCAGCGCGAGCCGGTTGCCGTTGCGGGCCAGGCGTGCCGCCCGTCCACCCAGGACCGCGGCGCCCCGACAGAGGATGGCGACGACCGGCCAGGTCGGCCGTGGCGCGACAAGCACCAGTCGCTCCAGCAGGCGCAACGACGTCTGCTGGAGCGCGCGGTACGCGTCGCCGGCCTCCTCCGGCTGACGGCGACCGTTGCGGGTGACGACGATGACGTGCGCCGGCCGCGCGTACGCCTCGACCAGATCCGACACGATCCGTACGCCCCTGGCGTCGCGCGCCGCCCGGCCCCGCGCGATGTCGCCCAGCCGCAGCAGGCAGTGCAGCCGGGTCGCCGCGTCCGCCGCGCCGGCCGCCACCGCGCGGAACATCCGGCCCGCTCGGACCCGGTCGTCGCCGCGGGCCCGGTTGTAGAGGATCTCCGCGTGCCGCAGCCGCGCGCCCGGCGCGTCCTCGGGGAGGGCGCTGAGCATCGCCTCGGCCGCGTCCAGGTCGCCGATGTCGGCGATCAGCCACGCCCAGGACTGCGCGACCAGCTCGTCCGGATGCGCCGCGCGCAGTCGCCGCCTCCACCTCGCGAAGCGCACCCGGTAGCCGTCGCCCGCGAGGCGCACCGACGGCCAGACCGGCGGCGGGACCCCGCCGAGGAGCCCACGCAGCGCGGTGACCGCCAGCCCGTCCGGCACCCCCTGCACCAGGTCGATGCCGTGCCGGCGCGCGTCGGCCGGGACTGTCGAGGCGGCGGGCAGGCTCAGGCAGCACCAGGTGGTGGACGTACGTGCGCCCGCCGCCAGCAGCGGCCCGTACACGTCCGGGTCGCCGCCGGAGTACCCGGTGATGAGGAGACGATCGGCGAAGCCGAGACCTTCGACCGCCGCCGCGCGTTCGGCGGTGAGCTGGGCGAGTTCCTCGATGTCCACCACGACCACGTCGGCGAGCGTGCTCTGCTGCCGGTCCAGGCCGCCGTGCACCTTCAGCAGCGCGGGAGGTCGGCCGGCGCGCAGCCAGGCGGCGAACTCCTCGTGGCTGGAGACGGAGAGCAGCGCCGGCGGATCGGACGGCGCGAGCGCCCGCCAGGCCGGGAGAGCGTCGTGATAGTCGCGCGGCGCGTCGGCGGGCAGGTCCGCCCGGCCGCAGATCAGGTCGTACGCGAGCTCGATCCCCACGTCGAAGTTGACAGTGACGTGTGTGCCGCCGCGCAACAGGTGCAGCCCCGCCAGCATGTGCGCCTCGTTGGGCACGCTCACCCGCAGCGCGAAGACGCAGTCCAGAGCGTCCGGCCCGACCGTGCCCCAGAGCCGGCCGAGGACCACCTCGAGCTTGTACGCCTCCGCGCGGACGGCCTCCAGCTGCGCGTCGGTGACCAGGCCGGCCAGCCGGCGGCGCGCCGCCTCGTGCATCGTCGCCAGCACGTCGTCGCGCAGGCCGAACCCGCGGGGCAGGGCGGCTGGATCGTCACCGCTGATGCCCGCCCCGGTGAACACGGCGGCCGGCGCGACGTGGGGCCGGGCCACCGTCACGACCCGTCGGCGTCGAGCGTCGAGCGCCAGATCTCCTCGAACTGGTCGAGCCAGTACGTGTACCACTGGCCGTCGTCGCGGGTGAGGTGGATGTGCATGCGGGAGCGGATCGCGTCGTTGCGGAAGCCGTGGAACTCGACGTTCGCGTACCCGCCGGCGGCGTGCGGATTCACCGCGACCAGGCTGAACCCGGGATTGAATCCGATCTCACCCCAGGCGAAGGTGCCCTGCACCGTCCACTGCCGCATCGACGCCAGCCGCGCCCTGGTCTCGCGCAGCGAGTCGGCGGCCCGCTGCACCGGGAAGTCGAGCAGCGCGTCGAGCTGCTCCGATATCGGGTCACCCGCATCGAACTCCTGCAACACCACGACCCGGACCGTGCCGTCGGGCCGCGCCAGCGGGCCCCGGCGCAGCACGTCACAACGCTCCTCGGTGAGGAAGTTCGAACCGACCGGCGCGAAGATCCACACATCGCGGGCCGTGCGGAGGTCCTCGGTGATCGGGTTCCGGTCGTAGTCGCCGCGGTCCAGGAACCGGTCCTCCCGGTGGTTGGCGAACGCCAGCCGCAGCAGCAGGAACCCCAACCCGGCGAAGAGCAGCGACCACCGGACGCTGTCCGGCAGATCCGCGCCGACCAGCAGCAACGCCGCGAAGACGAACGCGACGACAGTGGTGGCGTACAGGTCGATGAACCGGCGGTGCCGCAGGTCCGTGAGGATGTGCCTGATTCGCCGCCGCACTCCGCCATGATGCCGGGCACGAGGTCCCGGGGTGCTCCCCCGTTCAGGTGACGCGCGGTGCCGTCTCGCTATGCTCGTGCGTCCCACATCGGCTCCGCACCACATGGGGTGGTCACGATCGGCCTGCCGCCACGGTTCGTGCTCTTCCCGGGCCGCCACCATCTGCTGACCCGTTTCCAGGCGGACTACCTCGGTCGGCTCGCCCGCTCCGACGGCACCACGATCGTCTGGGCGGTGACCTCCGCCAACCACGACAACACCAGGCGCAACCCGGTGCCGTACCACCGCCGGGAGGCCGCGATCGAGCGGTTCAGCGTGCTGACCGGGCTGCGTTCGCTCGTCGTCCCGGTCTTCGACACCGCGCCCACGGACGCCTTCGCCGAGGTGACCCTCAAGACCATCGCCGTCGCCACGGGCCTCGACCTCACCCCCGCCGACACCGTCGTGGCCTGCTCCACGCCCGCCGTCGCGAAGCTCTACGAGCGGATCGGTTTCCCGATCGCGCAGGTCGAGGCCGACGCCGAGCTCGACGTCGTCCCCGAGCGCCCCTGGGACGTGCTGCTCCGCCTGGCCGGGGGTGACCCGACCTGGCGCACGCTGGCCCACCCGGCGACGACCGACGTCTTCGAGCGTTACCGCCTGGTCGAGCAGGTCCGATCGGTGGTCAACGACCCGCTTGTCGGTGACGAGGGCGGGCTCACCGCCACCCGGGACTACCGGACGTACGTGGACGCCTTCACCGAGGCCGCCGAGCGCAAGTGGACCGCCGTACGTCGGCACGTGCAGCCCGGGCGCATCGTCGACATCGGCTGCGGCGCCGGTTCCGTGCTGGAGCTGGCCGACCGGGAGGCCGCGCTGCACGAGAGCGACCTGATCGGTGTCGAGGTCGCCCGGCACCTCTACCAGGAGTGCGTGCACAAGAAGGCGCAGGGCGTCTTCCGCAATGCCAACGTGTACTTCTACCAGCGCAACGTCCTCGGCGGCGCGATCTTCGCCGACCGTTCCGTGGACACCACGCTCACCTTCGCCCTGACCCACGAGATCTGGTCGTACGGGCGTCAGCGTGAGTCGCTGTTGCAGTTCGCCCGCCGCATCCACGACCACACCGTGCCCGGCGGAGTCTGGATCAACAGCGACGTGTGCGGACCGGCCGAGCGGCGACGCCCGGTGCTCCTGCGCCTGGCCACCGAGGACGGCGCCAACCCCCCGGCCCCGCGTCACGACCTCGCCGAACTCTCCGAAGGCGAGGTCAGGCGGTACGTCGGTGGGTTGTCGACACGGGCGCGGCTGGCCCAGTTCGCTGTCGACTTCGCGTTCCCCTTCGAGTACGAGGTTGTCGACGAGGGCAGCGTCCGGCTCGAACTCGGCTCGGCGATGGACTACCTGACCCGCAAGGACTACGTCGACAACTGGCTGTCCGAGACGCGGGAGCAGTTCTGCGGCCTCAGCTTCGACGAGTGGCTGGACCTGCTGGCGGAGGCCGGATTCGAGGTCGACCCGGCGTCCGCGCCGCTGCGGAACGACTGGGTGATCGACAACCGGATCGCCCCGGTGGCGACACTTACCGACACCGACGGTCGGCCGCTGGACTGGCCGGACACGCACCTGCTGGGGATCGCCCGGCGGCCTCTCACCGAGGAGCCCTGACGGTGGCCGGCGCTGCCGGGCGCGGCCGGAGCAGACCGAGTCGCAGCGCCCGCAGCAGGGTGCCGGGGCGGCTCAGGGTCGCCGGATGCTCCAGCATGGTGGTGACCCGACCCAGCCGGTCGTTCAGCACCGGATCGGTCAGTGACGTACGGAACAGCAGGTCACCGAACCACTTGGTGACCCGGTAACCCGGCGGGTACGGCCCGTCGACGTGCGGCAGCTCGATGTCGGCCGACGTGGAGATCTGCCAGGCGGCGTCGACGATCACCCGTACCTGCTCGAAGTACGCCCGCGCCGGCTGCTCGTGCGGTCTCGGGCCGGACCGCAGGTACGCGGACAGGCAGGAGGCGTGCAGCGTCGCGGAGGTCATGCCCTGGCCGTACACCGGGTTGAACGACGCGACGGCGTCGCCGGCCGCGACCAGCCCGGCGGGCAGCCGGTCGAGCTTGTCGAAGTCCCGTCGTCGGCTGTCGGCCTGGTGGTACGTGACCACGTCGCCGAGCATCTCCCCCCGCTCGGCGATGTCGCCGAACATCTGCGGATAGTGCTCGCGGCAGCGGGTGACGAAGTCGGCGACGTCGCGGCTGGGCCGGTCCTCGTCGTAACCGGCCACCAACATGATCCAACGGTCCCCCTCGACCGAGTTGATGCCGCCGATGCGCGCGGTACGGCCCTTGCCGGCCATGGTGTGGTAGACCGCCACCCAGGCGTCGCTGACCGTCTCGTCGCGTCTGAACAGCGCCGTCGCGTAGTTCAGTTTGATCGGCATCCGCCGCATCGGCGGCCGGGGCCAGCCATTGTCGGCAAGCCAGTCGCTCAGCCGGCTGGACCGCCCCATCGCGTCGACCACCAAGTCGGCTGACTCGACGACCGGCTCGGCGCCGCCCTCGGGCACGTACCGGGCGCCGGTGACACGTCCGTCGGCGAAGACCAGGCCGTCGGCACGCCCGTACACCATCGTGATGTTGTCGACGGCGAGGGTCCGCCGGCGTACCAGCGCCTCCAGGAACGGCCGCGTGGTGATCAGCGCCGGACCGGCGCCGGACGGCGCCGGGGGCAGGCCCAGCTCGCCGTTCACGAAGATCTTCGCCCGGGCGCCGCCGTCGCTCGGCGGCTGCGGCGCGCCGAGCGCGAGGGCCTCCTCGGCGAAGCCGGGAAACCAGCGCTCCAACTGCACCTGGCCGGCGGGCAGCAGGGCGTGCACCTGGCTGCCCTGGGGAACGCCGGGGCGCGGGCCGCCACCGACGTCGGACGGGTCACGCTCGACGATCAGCACCTCCTCGGCGTGGTCGCTCAACACCCGCGCGGCCATCAGGCCGGCGATGCTGCCGCCGAGCACCACCGCACGCCGCATCACCACGCTTGTCTGCGCCGGTCGTTCGGCGGTCGTCAACTGCGAGAAGACCCGGGACGGGGAGAGCGGCATGCGGTCACTCCTGCGGGGATCGACAACCGTGACCACCCGACCGTAGCGCCTCTCGCGGCGGCTCGGGCAGGGCTCGACAGTGGACGGCGCGGGGGTACGATCCCGGTCTGTTGTAGGTCCGTTCGTCGAACCCCTCGATAGGAGCCTGGCATGGCCGGCCCGGATGCCGAACTCGCCGCGAAGCTTCAGCCCGACGTGCCGCACGCGGCGCGGATCTGGAACTACTGGATGGGCGGCAAGGACAACTTCCAGTCCGACCGGGCGGCCGGCGACGCCGTGGCCGAGGTCTACCCGGAGATCGTCCTCATGGCGCAGCAGTCCCGCGTGTTTCTCGTGCGGGCCGTGCGCTACCTGGCCGCCGAGGCCGGCATCCGGCAGTTCCTGGACATCGGCACCGGCCTGCCCACCATGCAGAACACGCACGCGGTCGCCCAGGGGATCACGCCCGACGCGCGGATCGTCTACGTCGACAACGACCCGATGGTCCTCGTGCACGCCCGGGCGCTGCTGTCCAGCGCGACGTCCGAGGGTGTCACCACCTACGTGCCCGCCGACTACCACGACCCGGAGAAGATCCTCGCCGAGGCGGCGCAGACTCTCGACTTCGACCAGCCGATCGCCGTGATGTACATGGGCGTGATGGGCTACGAGCCGGATCTGGACGTGGTGCGCTCGATCGTCGGGCGGACGATGGACGCGATGCCGTCGGGCAGTCACCTGGTGCTGTGGGACGGCACCAACACCAGTCCGGCGGTGGTCTCCGGCGCCGAACGGCTGGCGCAGAGCGGTGGTGTGCCGTACGTCCTGCGCAGCCCGCAGGACCTCGCGAGCTGCTTCTCGGGGTTGACGATGGTCGAGCCCGGTCTGGTGCCGATCCCGCTGTGGCGCCCCGACGAGGCCGACGCGGAGGGGATCGACGCGTACGGCGCGGTGGCCCGCAAGCCCTGACCGGTGTGCCGCCGACCCGCTCGCGCCACGACGGCGGGAGCGGGGCGGCGTCGTTCACCCGTCAGCAGGTCAACGTGAGCCCGTCGGGCACCGCGCTTGTCGACACGAGCAGCCCGAACGTCGTGGCGGCGCCGGGTGCCAGCATCCCGTTGTACGGGGCGTTGCGCACGGTGACGTCGGCGCCGGCCGTCTCGGCCACACCGCCCCAGACCGTCTGGACGCGCTCGTCCCCGGACCAGCGCCAGGAGACCCGCCACGCGTCGATCGGCTCCGTTCCGGTGTTGCGGACGGTGGCCGTGGCGACGAAGCCGTTCCCCCAGCGGGCGTCGATGGTGGCCGTCGCCCGGCAGGACGACTGGGCGAGGGTGCGGGCCGGCCCACCGATGACGTACGGGTCGCGGCGGCCCTCGACGTCGCTGAACCGGTACCAGTACTCCGTGTCCGGCGTCAGCCGGTCGACGGTCACGGTCCCGTTCCGCTCCGGCCCGGACACCGCCTCCGCCACCGGGTTCAGCCACTTCATGGCGTCGTCCCGGCTGGTGTAGAGGTGGACGGTCATCGGGGTGTCGTAGCCGCAGGGCGGCCGGAAGAAGATCGAGTACGAGATGGTCAGGCTCGTGGCGGTCACCCCGGTCAGGTTGGCGGTGATCGGCAGTGCCGGCGGGCAGGCGATCGTCGGCGTCGGCGTCGGCGTGACCGACGGGGTGGGCGTGGGCGTCGCCTCGGTGGCGCTGCTCGTCGGTGTCCAGGCGGCCAGCGCCAGGGTGGTGACAGCGAGGAACATGCGGAGCATCGGTACCTCCGGTGGTTACCGGGCACCGGGTGACCGAGCTGGCTGCCGGTGCCGCACGCGGGTGTCCGGCCACCGACGAGGACTGCCCGGCACGGGTGGCGTGGCCACCTCGTACGTCCCGTGGGCCGGAGAGGACGCGGTGCGCGCTGGCTCCCGAGCACGACCGAACCACAGCATGGCAGTCGACATTCATCGATACAAGGGCGGCACGACCCCGTCGGGGACCGTCCGCCTTCTCTTCGCCGGACGGACACGCGGCGGGCGTCCGGGCCGATAATGATTCGTCTCGATCAATCGGTTCGGACACGGGAGAACACCATGCTCGATCACCGCAGCACCCTCCGGCGATCCCGGGTGGCGAGGGCACTGACCGCGGCGGGTGCCGCGGCCGTGTTGGTGGCCGCCCCGCTCGCGGCGCCGACGCCCGCCGTGGCGGCGGTCAGCCGGGCGGACCTCGCCCTGCGTTGGGCGCCCATCCACCACCAGGACGTCGACGCCACCGGTACGCACGCGCTGGGCGGCCGGTCCGACTACATCACCCGGGTCGACTTCGACGGCAACCTGGACGGTCGCGACAACTGGGACCGGGCCGGGCAGAGCGGCACCTCGCTGGCCGCACACGCCTACTACTCCGTCGTCGAGACGAGCAGCCACTGGTACATCACGTACCTGTTCTTCCACCCCCGGGACTGGACCGACCACCCGTTCTTCGAGACCGAGCACGAGAACGACGGCGAGGGCGTCCTGTTCGCGATCGAGCGCGACGGCTCCACGTACGGGGTCCTGCGCGCGGCGGTCACCGTCGCGCACAGCGACTTCTTCTCGTACACGCCGGCCGGCAGCACGTGGACCAGCGGTCGGGAGAGTGTCGACGGCACCCTGCAGTTCCAGGCGTCGCCGCACGACACGTTCCCGCATCCGGTGACCGCGCAGGAGGCGCAGGGCCACGGCCTGAAGGCCTACCCGCAGTACGCCATCAACGGTGACGGCGTCGTCTACTACCCGTCGACGGTCGCCGAGACGCCGAGCGACGGCAACGACCGGGACGTGCGGTACCAGCTGATCGACATCTTCGCCACCGGCGGCCTGTGGGCGCAGCGCGCCAACGCGAGCCTCTTCGCCGGGCTCGGCACGTTCGCCGGTGACACCTCCGGCGACTGCGGCGTCGGCACCTGGAGCTGCTCGACCAACTCGGCGAACGCGCCGTGGGGTTGGGACGACGGCAACGACGTGCCGGCCCGGGGCGAGCTGGCAAGCGACCCGGCGAAGCTCTCCGCCGAGTACTTCACGGTCCCGGCCGGCCTGGCACGCACCTACAGCCACAACCCGTACGCCACCGCCGCGGCGGCGCTCGCCGAGGCGGCGAGGACGGCACCTCCGGTCGTCGACTGATCCACTCCCCGGGTGCGCGGCCGACCCCTCGGGTCGGCCGCGCGCCGGTGCGGCCCGCGCGCCGGATCTTGTCGGGGGTCGCGGTTAGCGTGTGGGCACTGTCGCCGCGCCGGCCACGTCGGGCCGGTAGCTGACCCCCCTCGGAGGCCCCCATGTCCCAGGAGACGACCTACCTCGAACTGTCCGAAGTGGACGGTGCCCACAAGTTCTACGAGGTCGTCGTCGACGACGCCACGCTGACCGTGCGCTACGGCCGGATCGGCGACCAGGGGCAGGTCAAGGCGAACGCCTACCCGGACAACGCCCGCGCCCGCGCGGCCGCGGCGAAGAAGATCGGAGAGAAGGTCCGCAAGGGGTACGCCCCGGCGGTCCCCGGCGTCCGGCAGAAACGCAGCGTCTCGCGGCGGCAGATCGTCAGCACCCGTTCCACGGCGCACACCGCGCCCGTGCTCTGGCGGTACGACTCCGGTGCGCCCGCCTTCGGCATCTTCGTCGACGACGAGCACTGCATGGTCGGCAACGAGCACGGGGTGATCACCACCCTCGGGCACGACGCCCAGGTGCGCGGCCAGGTCCGCCTGCCCGACGGGGTGAAGTGCATAGTCGCCGACGACTCCTGGGTCTACGCCGGCTGCGACGACGGCAACGTCTACGACCTCTCCGGCAAGGTGCCCCGGGTCGCCTACGCGATCGCCCCCGAGATCGACATCTACTGGCTCGACATCCACGACGGCGTCCTCGGCGTCTCGGACGCCGACGGCGGGATCGCCGCCATCGACCACGAGGACGAGTTCCTCTGGCGTCGTCCCGGGCGGGGCCGCTCGGCCTGGATGGTTCGCTGCGACGCCGACGCGCTCTACCACGGCCACTCCCAGGGCGTGACCGGCTTCGACTGGCGCACCGGCCGCGAGCTGTGGCACACCAGGACCGGTTCGGTGCTGTTCGGTTGGCAGGAGCGCGGCAGCGTGTTCGCCGGGACGGGCACCCGTGAGGTGGTACGCCTGGCCAAGGACGGTCGCGTTGAGCGCAGCTACCGGTGCGACGCCCCGGTCTTCTCCTGCGCGACGGCCCAGGGCGGGGAGTACGTCTTCGCCGGCGACAGCCAGTCCTCGATCTACTGCTTCGACGCGGCCGGTAACCGCCTGTGGAAGCTCGGCACCGGCTGCGGCTCGGCGTACTCGATGCAGTATCACGACGGTCGGCTCTACGTGGTGACCACCGGCGGTCACCTGGCCTGCGTCGACGCCAGTGAGCCGGCGATCCGGGCGGCCCAGGTCGGCGACGTGCCGCAGGTGCGCGACATCAAGGCGCCCCGCGAGGCGCCGCGCACCGTGCAGCCGACGATCGTCGAGGTGACCGGCGACTCCGGCGCCGGCGTCGTGGTGCAGTGCCTGGACGATCGGGGGCGACTGCGGGTGCAGGTGGTGTCCGACGGGTACCGGCGCGACTGGTCGGTGCAGTTCCCCAAGGGCATCCGGGAGCCGGGCGCCCGCTACCTGGTGACCGAGGTCCGCGAGTCCGGCCGGGGTGGGTTCTACCGGGCGTACGGCGACATCCGTCGGTTGCGCTGATCCCTGGCCGGCCCGGTCGGTCGCCCCGCGCCCCGCCGTACACAATCGGGTTGTCCGGTGTCGGTACGCGGGCGACCATGGTCGGCATGGCGGGAGCTCGGGTGTGAGGTCGCCACTTCAGGGCGGGCTGCCGCCGACGGGCGCGGTGGTCGGCGCCGTCGTGGAGATCGCCTGCGACGAGTCGGGGTTCTCGGGCACCAATCTGCTGCACTCGACCGCCCCGGTGATCACGCACGCGAGTGTCGACCTGGTCGTCGACGAGGCCGTCGCGCTCATCACCGCGCTGCGGTCCGGGTTCCGGTTCTCGCCGCACGAGTTCAAGTCCGGGCACTTCCTGCGCCGCTCGGGCGCGGACGAGGCCCTGGAATGGTTCCTCGCGGCGTTGGCCGGTCGCGCGCACGTCCACCTGATCGACAAGGAGTTCTTCCTCGTCACCCGCATCGTCGACTTCCTGCTGACCGAGCCGTCGTACGCGGCCGGCACCCGCCTGGCCCGCGACCACCATCCCGCCTCCCTCGCCCTGTACGAGGCCGGACGCTCGGCCGGGAGCGACTGGGCCGCCTTCCTGTCGGCGTTCGTCGATCTCGTCCGGATGAAGCGGCGGTTGCCGGTCGACCGGACGGTGCAATGGTTCTTCCAGGCCCGGGACGCGCTGCGGCGGCACCGGCTCGGCGTGGCGGCGGACGCCGTCCTCGACGGGCTCGACCCCTGTCGCGTGCGGGCCCTGGTGGCCCGGCTCGACGGGGACGACCGGTCGGTCCCTCCGCCGCTGGAGCCGTTGTTGCCGGCGCTGGCGGAGACGGTCCTGTCGTGGAGTGACGGCCGGCGGCAGGTGCTGGTGACGCACGACGAGCAGAGCGCCCTGACGGCCGACCGGTTGACCCGTCTCCAGCGGGTGCTGGCCACCGGAGGTGCCTCGGTGGCGGACGCCGACCCGACCGGGGTGTTGCCCGACGGGGTGTCGCCCCTGGCCGGACTGGTGACTGTGGACTCCCGCGACGATCCGCGCGTGCAGGTCGCGGACCTCCTCGCGGGGGTGGCCCGGCGGATGCCGCACATCATCGACGGGACGCTCCGCCAGCCGCCGCCGCGTCGTCGGGGCGGGTGACAGGCACGACGGGCCGACTCGCGGGCGATCCTCGTCGCACCCGGAACCGGCCCCGCCGGTCGTAGGCTCACCGACATGACGGACATCCGGACGCACACCCTCTCCATCCCCGGCGTCGAGCTCGTCCACGACGTCCGCGGCCCGCTGCCTCCTTCCGGCGGCCACCGTACGTTGCTCATGATCGGCCAGCCGATGACGGCGGACGGTTTCGGAGCGCTCGCCCCGCACTTCACGGACCGCACAGTCGTCACCTACGACCCGCGCGGCCTGGGTCGCAGCGTCCGCACGGACGGCCGGTCCGACCACACGCCGCAGCAGCAGGCGGCCGACCTGCACGCGCTGATCGAGGCGCTCGGCGTCGGGCCGGTCGACGTGTTCGCCAGCAGCGGCGGCGCGGTGACCGCCCTCGAACTGGTCGCCACCCACCCCGAGGACGTCGCCACGCTTGTGGCACACGAACCGCCGATCAACGCCGTCCTGCCCGACGCCACGGCCGCCGAACGCGCCCGGGCCGGCTTCTACGAGGCGTACCAGGCGAAGGGCCGCGGCGCGGGGATGGCCTCGTTCATCGCGATGACGTCCTGGCAGGGCGAGTTCACCGACGCCTACTTCGCCCAGCCCACCCCCGACCCGGCGATGTTCGGCATGCCGGCCGACGACGACGGCACCCGCGACGATCCGCTGCTGTCGAAGAACTCGTGGGCGATCACCGACTACCGGCCCGACGCCACAGTGCTCACCGCGGCCCCGACCCGGATCGTGATCGCGGTCGGCGAGGAGTCGGCGGGGACATACACCGCGCGTACGGCCCTGGGCACCGCGGCGTTGCTCGGCCAGGAGCCCGTGGTGTTCCCCAGCCACCACGGCGGGTTCCTCGGCGGCGAGTTCGGTTACGCCGGCAAGCCCGAGGAGTTCGCCACCCGACTGCGGGACGTCCTGGACGCCGGGGCATAGCCTGCCCAGATGCGACACACCCTCACCCCTGGCGACGACACCCTGCACGGCCACTTCTCCGTCGACTTTCCGCCGGTGCTGACAATCGACCCCGGCGACACCGTCATCTACCGCACCCTGGACTGCTGGTGGTCGGCCGGCCCGTA
Source organism: Micromonospora orduensis (assembly GCF_006228125.1). GTDB lineage: Bacteria > Actinomycetota > Actinomycetes > Mycobacteriales > Micromonosporaceae > Micromonospora > Micromonospora orduensis. The sequence goes on from NZ_VDFY01000208.1 coordinate 47,892, forward strand.
CCCCGGTGGGTACAACGGCGACCGCCCCCGGGTTCCGCAGCGCCAGCCGGACCACGGGCACGCGCTGATCGGCCCGGTCGCGGTGCGCGGCGCCCGCGCCGGCCAGACCCTTGAGGTACGCGTCGACGCGATCACCCCGGGCACCTGGGGCACCACCGTGGCCGGTGGCTGGCCGAGCGGCTTCAACGAGCGCTACGGCGTCGAGCACGACCAGGTGGTGCACTCCTGGGAGCTGGACCCGGTGGCGATGACCGGCCGCAACCAGCACGGCCACACGATCGCGCTGCGCCCGTTCATGGGGGTGCTCGGTATGCCGCCGGCCGAGCCGGGGCGGCACTCGACGACCCCGCCCCGACCGCACGGCGGCAACCTGGACTGCAAGGACCTGACGGCCGGCAGCACCCTGCTGCTGCCGATCCCGGTCGACGGCGCGCTGTTCTCGGTCGGGGACGGGCACGCCGCGCAGGGCGACGGGGAAATCGGCGGCACCGCGATCGAGTGCCCGATGGAGGAGGTGACGCTGACCTTCGACGTCCGGGACGACTTCCCGATCACCGGCCCGGTGGCCCGTACCCCGGACGCCTGGTTGACGCTCGGCGTCGGCGCGTCCCTCGACGACGCCACGTTCATGGCCCTGAACTCGATGCTCACCCTGCTGCAACGGTCACACGGTGTCAGCCGCGCGGACGCCGCCGCGCTGGCAAGCGTCGCGGTCGACGTACGGGTGACGCAGATCGTCAACGAGACCGTCGGCGCCCATGCGGTGCTCCGCGACGACGCGTTGCGCTTTCCCGGCTGACGACCCTCGGGCGGCCCGGACAGCGTCGTCCGGACCGCCCGCTGGGCCGTGCGGGTCAGCCGCCGAGGCTCGCGGCTGCCGAGGCGATCGTCGAGGCGAAGTAGCTCACCTGGGTGTAGACGCCCGGGTAGTTGGGTCGGGCGCAGCCGTTGCCCCAGCTGACGATGCCGACCTGGATCCAGGCGTTGTTGGCGTCGCGGCGGAACATCGGGCCACCGGAGTCACCCTGGCAGGTGTCGACGCCGCCGCTGGCGTACCCGGCGCAGATCTCCTGGGCGGCGATGATGTCGCCGCCGTAGTAGGAGTTGCAGGTCGAGTCGCTGACGAACGGCACGGTCGCCTTGAGCAGGTAGCGCTGCTGGGCGCCACCCTCGCGGGCGGCACCCCAGCCGGCGACGGTGAAGGTGCCGCTGTCGTAGGCGGTCGTGGTGGCGATCGGCAGGGTGCTCAACCCGGTGACGGGGGTGGCCAGCCGGATCAACGCCCAGTCCCGGCCACTGCCGTTGTAGCCGGGGGCGCGGTAGACGTAGTTCGACCGGACGGTGATCCGGCTGGACGACTGGAGGTCGACCTCGCCGAGGGTCGCGGTGATGCTGGTGTTGGTGCCGGTCGAGCCCACGCAGTGCGCCGCGGTGAGCACCAGCCGGGGGCTGTACAGCGCCCCGCCGCAGCCCATCGAGAGACGCACCATGAACGGGAACTCGCCCTGGGCGGCGCGGGTGCCGCCGACGACGTTCGGGGTGATCGGGCTGTCGGCGGCGGCCGGAGCCGTGAGCGTGAGGCTGCCCGCGGTCACCGCGGCCAGCGCGGTGGCCAACAGGCCGGTGAGGGTGCGCCAGCGAACCATGCATTCCTCCGCATCGGTACGGCACGCCTCGTGAGCGCACCTGATCGAGATAGCGGTCATCATATTGATATACGTGGATGTTGCGGGTCATCCCCTCTGGGTCGTACTCCCCGCGTTATGGGTCCACCGGCCCGCCCACCCGGCCGTGTCGGTGGCGGTGTCGGTGCCGTGTCGGCGCGGTGTCAGGAGACCGGCGCAGGCTGTGGGACATGACAGCTGACCTGGTGATCGAGGCCGAGGGCCTCGTCAAGCACTTCGGGAAGACGAGGGCGCTACAGGGCGTCGACCTCGCCGTACCCCGGGGGACGGTGCTCGGGGTCCTCGGACCCAACGGCGCCGGAAAGACCACCGCCGTACGCATCCTCTCCACGCTCCTCACCCCGGACTCCGGCACCGCCCGGATCGGCGGTTTCGACGTCGTCCGCGACGCCGAGCGGGTCCGCCAGAGCATCGGCCTCACCGGCCAGTACGCCTCGGTCGACGAGGACCTGACCGGACGGCAGAACCTGGAACTGTTCGGGACGCTGCTGGAGCTGGGCCGCGTCGGCGCCCGGAGGCGGGCCGCCGAACTGCTCGACTGGTTCGACCTGACCGAGGCCGCCGGCCGGCCGGCGAAGACGTACTCCGGCGGCATGCGCCGGCGGCTGGACCTGGCCGCCAGCCTCGTCGGATCACCGGATGTGATCTTCCTGGACGAGCCGACGACCGGCCTCGACCCGGCCAAGCGCGAGGACATGTGGGAAGTGGTCCGGTCGCTCGTCACAAACGGCTCGACGGTGCTGCTCACCACCCAGTACCTGGAGGAGGCCGACGCGCTCGCCGACTCGATCACGGTGATCGACCACGGGCGGGTCATCGCGCACGACACCCCCGAGGGGCTCAAGCGGGTGGTCGGCGGGCAGACCCTGGAGGTCCGGCCGTCCGATCTCGCGGACCTGCCCCGGATCGCGGCGATCCTGTCCGAGGTCGGCTCCGGCGCGCAGGCCGACGAGATCCGCAAGGGCGTGCTCGCGGTACCGGTCACCGACGACCGGGCGCTGACCGAGAGCGTCGCGCGGTTCGCCGCCGTCGGCATCGCGGTCACCGAACTCTCCCTGCACCTGCCGAGCCTCGACGAGGTGTTCTTCACCCTCACCGGGCGTACGGCATCCGAGGACGACACCACCCACCGCACGGAGGTCGCGGCATGAGCACCCTGGTCGGCGCACCACCCACGGCGAGCCCCGCCCTGTCGACGGCCGCCCCGAACCCACGACCGTTCCGGCTCGTACGACACTCGTTGGCACTCGCCAAGCGCAGTCTCATCAAGACCTGGCGTACCCCCGAGGCCCTGATCGACGTCACGCTGCAACCGGTGCTGTTCCTCGTCATCTTCGTGTACGTCTTCGGGGGCGCGGTCGCCGGCTCCACCCACGACTACCTGCAGTTCCTGCTGCCCGGCATCCTGGCGCAGACCATCGCGACGGGTGCCATCGCGATCGGCGTCAACCTCAACACCGACATCGCCAAGGGCATCTTCGACCGCTTCCGGTCGCTGCCGATCCCCCGCTCCGCACCGCTGGTCGGCGCGGTACTGGGTGACGTCGTCCGGTACGTGATCGTCACGGTCTCGACCCTCGCGATCGGCTACCTGATGGGCTTCCGGATCGAGACCGACCCGTTCCGGGCGATCGCCGGCTGCCTGCTCGCGGTGCTGTTCGCGCTCTGCCTGAGCTGGCTACCGGTCTACGTGTCGATGAAGGTACGCACCCCCGGGGCCGTGCAGGGCCTGATGTTCGCGCTGATCATGCCGCTGAGCTTCGCGTCCAACGTGTTCGTCGCCGCCGACACCCTGCCCGGCTGGATGCGGGCCTTCGTGGACGTCAACCCGATGACCCACCTGGTGGATTCGGTACGCGGGCTGTTCCTCGGCACTCCGCTCGGCTCGCACGTGTGGTGGACCCTCGCCTGGTGCGTCGGCTTCGTGGCGGTGTTCATGCCACTGGCGCTGCGCGCGTACCGCCGGAAGATCTGACCTACGCGAGCAGGTCGTCCATCAGCTCGCGGATGCGGGCCACCACGACGGCGACCGGCCGCTCGCGCCACGCGGCCAGCAACGGCTCACGCTGCTCCTCGACCCCGAGGGCGGCGGTGAGCCGTTCCGCGTTCCCGGGTGGGAAGAACGACCCGACGTGCGAGCCGATCCGCGTGCCGAGCGCGAACAGTTCGCGGGCGACCGGACCGTCACCTCCGTGGGCGGCCAGCTCGGCGCCGCCCAGCGCCCACGCCCCGATCACCGGCAGGTCCCTGGAGGCGAACGCCTCGTCGCGGGACAGCGTCAGCAACGCGGCGGCGTCCGCCTCCGCGGCCGGGTCCGGCCGTACCTGCCCCAGCCGCAGACGCAGGACGGCCACCGCGACCCGGAGGACGACACGCGCCTGCGGCTGCGCGCCGGCCCCTGCGGCCAGGAGCCGGGTCACCCCCTCGGCGTGGACGAGGGCCTCGTCGAAGCCCTCACGCTGCCACGCGAGGTGAGCCAGCCCGAGCCGCGCCTGGGCGGCGTCGACCTCCTCGGCCTCGCCCAGCGTCGCCGTGTCCACGAGCCGCCGCTCCGCGTCCCGGTCGCCGGTCAGGGCGAGCTGCACGTCCAGCCGGACCCGGATCGAGCGGGCGTCCTGCGCGGCGCCGACCAGCTCCATGTGCCGGATGCTGCGGGCCAGCCAGTCGGTCGACCGGGTGTCGTCGCGCGGCATGAGGAACTGCCCGACGGCTCCCGCCGCCATCGCCATCCCCCAGTGGTCACCGGCCACCTCGAAACGGCCGTACGCCTGCTCGGCGTCGACCACCGACGCCTCGGGCATGCCACCATTCTCCCGGATGGCGGCGCGGGCGAAGAAGCCGAGCCCCTGGACGTACGGGTCCGGGTGGGTGATCAGTTCGGTGACGCCCTTCGCACTCTGCTCCGGGTCGGACGTGTCGAACTCCGGCAACGCCGACGCGAGCGCGGTCTGCCGGACCGACACCTGGGTGGGCCGTTCGGCGAGTACCGTCCGCAGCGCCCGGCGGGCGATGGCGGCGAGCCGCAGCTCGCCGCTGATGCCGGCGTTGACCCCGACCAGCAGGCCCGTCCGGACGATCCGGTCGGCGTCGGGCAGTGGCCGCCCCGTCGCCCGGCCGTGCAGGAGCGCGGAGCGTCGCCGTCGCCGCGGCTCGTCGACGTGCAGCAGGCCCCGCGCCCAGCCGAGGACCTCCAGGTGCAGGCCGCGTACGGACCACAGGTGGAACAGCGCGGTGGCGACGTCGACCGAGGCCGGTTCGTCGTCGACAGCGAGCGACCAGCGCAGAGCCGCGACCAGATTGTCCTGCTCGGCGGCGCAGCGGGCGAGCGCCTCGATCTGACCCGGGCCGACGAACCGGTCGGCGAGCGTCACCGCCTCCGTCCGGCCCCAGTCGACCAGGCCGGCCATGGCCGCGTCCCGGTCACCGGCCGCGTCGAGCCGGGCTTCGCCGTACTCGCGGACGGTTTCGAGCATCCGGTAGCGGGGCGGCCCCTCCCCCTCGACCAGGGTCAGCAGGGACTGTTCGACGAGCGTCGCCAGACCGCGCCGTACGTCCGGGGTTCCCGCGACCGAGGCGGCGAGATCGGCGGTGAACGCGGCGGGGACGACCGCCACCCGCTGGAGCAGCTCACGGTCGTCCGGGGCGAGCAGCTCGCGGCTCCAGTCGACCATCGCCCACAGGCTCGCGTGCCGCTCCGGCAGGCCGCGCAGCGCGTCGTCGAGCAGCGCGAACCGGTCGGTCAGACCGGCGAGCACGTCGTCGATCGGCATGTGCCGCAGCCGCGCGGCGGCCAGTTCGAGCGCCAACGGCAGGTTGTCGAGCCGGTGGCACAGGGCGAGCGCCCGTTCGTCGTCCCAGGTCGGCACCGCGCCGCCGGCCCGCGCCCGGGACTCGATCAGGGCGAGCGCGTCGGCGTCCGGCAGGGCGGTGAGCCGGTGCACCAGTTCGCCGGCCAGGCCCAGCGGCGCCCGGCTCGTCGCGAGGACAGCGACCTCCGCGGACGTCACCGCCACCAGGTCCGCGACGACGGTGGCCGCCGCGTCGAGGACGTGCTCGCAGTTGTCCAGCACCAGCAGCCCGTCGAGGTCCGGCGCCACGGCGCGCAGCCGCTCCACCGGGTTGAGGACCCGCCGTTCCAGACCCAGGTTGCCGCCGGTCGCCGACGTGTCCGCACCGCCCAGCGCGGCGAGCACCGTGGGCAGCACCTCGTCGGGTGAGCGCAGACCGGCCAGCTCGATCACGCGTACCGCCTGCCCGGCCGCCGCCGCGCGCCGCGCCACCTCGGCGGCGAGGCGGGTCTTGCCCGCCCCGCCGGTCGCCACGATCGTCACCAGCGCCGTCCCGGTCAACGCGTCGGTGACGGCTTCGACGTCACGCTCCCGCCCGACGAGGGCGGTCAGTGGCCGGCGCCACGCGGCGGGCAACGTGATCCGTGCCGGCTGCCGGGTCGGCGCCACGACGGTCGGGGTGGTGAGTTCGCCGCGCAGCAGGGCCAGGTGGACCTCGGCGATCACCGGCGACGGGTCGGTGCCGTACCGGTCGGCCAGGTCGGCGCGCAGCCGCTCGATCACCTCCAGGGCCTCGGCGTCGCGGCCCTGGGCGGCGAGCACCCGGACCAGCAGCGCGGCCGACGGCTCGTCCGGCGGGGTACGCGCGGCGAGCCGGCGCAGGTCCGCCTCGTCGAACGGCCCCGCACCGGCGAGCGCCGCCCGCGCGCGCAGCGCGGCGACGTCGGCGAACAGGCGGGCGTCCTCGGTGGCGTCGAGATCCGGGACCTCGGGGAACAACTCCCGCGCCCGGTCGGCCGCGTCCCGGGCAGCCGACGGATCCCCGGCCCGGAGCGCGGAGTTCGCCCGCTCGACGAGTGCCCGCGCCTCGACCACGTCGACGGTGATCTGGTCGGATGGCAGCCGGTATCCGCCCGGCACCGCGACGACCGGCAGCCCGAGACGGCGTACCCGCGACACCAGCGCCTGGACGGCGCCTGTCGCGTCGTCCGGCGGGGCGCCGTCCCACACGGCGTCCACGAGCAGCGCGGTGGAGACCGCCCGCCCACGCGCGTCGACAAGCGCGCGCACCACGGCCGCGAGCCGCTCGCCCCGGACCGGTCGACCGTCGACGGCGAGCGGGCCGAGGATCGTGATCTGCACGCACCCAGCATCCCCCACCCGCGTTCGCGGGCCGTCGGCAACCCGACGGACGTACCGGTCAGCTGTTGTCGTGCCGATGTCGCACGTCAGGGATAGTTGTCGCCGGGACCTCGCGTACGGTCAGATCACTGTCTGTTTGGTGGCCGGCAGCTCGTCGATGATCGACTTCTCCACGTTGATCGTGTCGGCGATGATCTCGTGGGGTGTGTTCGCCATCCACTGCATCACCGAGATGTCCTCGAACCGGGGATGCTTGAACATCTCCAGGAACACCAGCGGCTCGTCACCGGTGTTCTCGATGTAGTGGCCGTAGGCGAAGGGCACGTAGCCGACGTCGCCGGCCTGGAAGTCGAACGTGCGGGCGCTGGCCTGGGCCGCGTACACGCCCATCCGTCCGGTGCCCGAGATGTAGTACTGCCACTCGTCGTTGGTCGGATGCCAGTGCAGCTCGCGCATCCCCCCGGGTTCAACATCCACGAGGGCGGCGGCGGTGGTGGACGCGGCGAAGTTGGTCGAGTCGGTGATCCGGACCGATCCACCACGGAAGCGCTGCGGGGTCTGGGCGGTCATCCGGTGTTTGAAGCTGCGCGGGATGTCGCCGGTGGGGCTGAGCACCCGGTCGCTCTGCAGGGGCGGCGGGACGTCGCCCTGGAAGATGTACTTCTCCCGCTCGGGCAGGTTCTCCATCTGTTCCCTCGTCCAGCCGAAGTTCTTCGCCAGCACGTGCCGGGGCGTGTGCGCGAAGAAGTCGCTGAGCAGGAACGTGTTGTTCTCCGAGAAGGCACCGTCGTCGAAGACCAGCAGGAACTGCGCCCCGTCGTCGAGTGCCTGGATGTTGTGCGGCACCCCCTGCGGGAAGAACCACAGGTCGCCCGCCTTGACGTCCTCGATGAAGTTGCGCCCCTCATGGTCGACGGCGCTGATACGGCAGCTGCCGCTGAGCATGTACGCCCACTCCGATCCGGGCCGGAACGGCTCCGTACCGGTCCGATGGTGGCCTCGGCCGCGGCGGTCGCCTGGCAGTTCTCCGCGACGCCTGGCGAGGTGACGCCTGCTGCGCCCCCCGGCACCGCCCTGCGCTCCCCCGCCGGGAGGCGTACGGGCTGCGGCCCCCGAGCCCGGGGCCGAGGAGCGCGTCACACGGGCGTGAACCGTCGCCACCTCGACTCCGTCCGGGTCATTAAGGAGTCGGACCGGCCGGAGTGAGGTCCCCGACCTCGGGATGACCGAAGAGTCCCGGCAGTCCACCGCTGTGCACGAAGACGACCCGGTCGCCGTGCGGGAAGCTGCCGGCCAGCAACGCCGCCATCGCCCGACCCGTGTACGTCGGATCCAGGAACACGCCCTCCTCGCGGGCGGTCGCGTACAGGGCCGCCCGCACGGCGTCGGTGACCGTGCCGTAACCCTCGCCCACCTGCGACCCGTCGATGCGCAACGCGGCCGGCTCGACCTGACCACCCAGCAGGCCGGCAACCGTGGCGCGGGGGTCGGGTACCGCACCGGTGTCCACGCCGATCACCCGCTCGGCGCCCAACTCGCGGACCAGCCCGGCCATCATGCCGCCGGAGGCGAGCGCCACCACGACCTCGGCCCCGTCGATGTCCGGCACCTGGGCGCGCAGCTCCCGGCCACAGTCCACGTAGCCCTGGACCGACGCGGGCGAGGACCCGCCCAACGGAATGACATACGCCGACCGTCTCTCCGCCTCGACCGCCACCACCTCGGCGAGCGGCCGGTCCCCGCTCCAGACGATCTCCGCGCCGGCCAGCTCGTCGAGGAGCAGGTTGCCGTGCCGGTCCTGGGCGGGCGGACCGGCGAGCACCAGCACGCAGGCCAGGCCCAGACGTGCCGCCGCTGCGGCGGTCAGTCGCGCGTGGTTGCTCTGCGGCCCACCCGAGGTGATCACCGTGGCGGCACCGAGGGCTACCGCCTCCGCGCAGGTGTAGCGCAGCTTGCGGATCTTGTTGCCACCTCCGCCGAGCCCACCGAGGTCGTCGCGCTTGAACCACAACTCCGCCAGCCCCAGCCGGGCGGCGAGGCGCGGCGCGGCCTCCAGGGGGGTCGGCCAGGTACCGAGGGAGACCGGGGTCGTCATCCGCACAGCTAACCACCCGCTCCCGGTACGCGGCTCTGTCCGCGCCACGCCGCCCCGACGACCGGCTGTTTCACCTCCGCGGACGGCGGGTAGGGTGACTGTCGGGTCAAGACATGCGCCCTCCAGTGGTCAACCCTGCCTCGGCACCGCGCCGGCGGGTGGGCCACCCTCGTCGAGGGCGGAGACAGCATGTGACAGACCAATTCCCCGACCGCCGGCCGTTACCACCCGGCCTGCACACGCCGATCATGTCCCTGGCCTGGAGCCGCGACGGCTCCACCAGTTTGATCACCGTCGCCGGTGAGATCGACATGAGCAACGCCCACCTGCTCCCCGAGCTGGTGGAGTTTCTGTGCCAGTCGCCCGTACCCCTGATCGCGGTGGACCTGTCGGCGGTTCGCTTCCTCGGCGCACACGGGATCACCGCCCTGCTCCAGGCCAGCAAACTCGTCACCTCGGCCGGAGCCCGGCTCACGCTGCGTGACCCCTCACCGTTCGTGCTCCGCGTCCTCGGCGCGGCCGGGGTGATGCCTCACCTGGACCTCGACGGTGCGCCCAGGCCGGGCGGCGCTGCGCCCACTGGCGTCGTCCTGCGGCTTGCCCGCCCCCCACCGGCGCGAACGTCCGCAGACCGCCTGGCCGGACAGCGCCCACATTCCCCCAGCTGAAGGAGAGACATGTTCAATCCACTGGATCACAAGGGGATCCCACTGGAGAGCCAGATCCGCAACTGGCGCGAACTGAACGTGGAGCCGATCGGCCCCGAGGCCGTCGACCCGTACACCCGCTGCCGGATCATCACCATGAACGGCATCGAGGTCGAGGCCATCAACTTCCAGCACCAGTTCGCCCGGAACTGTCCGGACCAGGAGGTCCGCCGGCAGCTCGCCTACGTCCGGTACGTGGAGAGCCAGCAGCAGCGGGTGGTGAACTGGCTCCTACCCGGTGTCGCCAGCGTCCTGGAGACGACGCTCGGCTACGAGCAGGTGGCCGTCGACCTCACCGCCTGGGTGGCCCGGCACGAGCCGGACCCGTACCTGAAGCAGGCCTATGAGTTCGGCGTACTGGAGGACTTCGACCACCTGTACCGCTACGCCAACCTCTACGAGATGGTCGAGCGGCGCAAGGCGGAGAAGATCGTCAACGGTCTCACCGAGGTCATGCCGGGGCGGCCGACCATCGTCGAGCACCGGCACCCCTTCGACGAGGTCCGCACCCCGTACGACCGCGACTCGGTGGACCCACGATCCAAGCTGCACGCGCTGACGATCCTCTCGGCGGAGCAGCAGGTGATGTTCTACTACATGAACGTCGGCCCGCAGTACATGGAGCCGATCGCGCGCCAGCTCTACCAGGAGATCAGCCTGATCGAGCAGGAACACGTCACCCACTACGAGTCGCTGCTGGACCCGGGCGAGAACTGGTGGGAGCGGCTGCTCACCCACGAGTACAACGAGTGCTGGCTCTACTACTCGTTCCTCCAGCAGGAGAGCGACCCCCGGATCAAGGCGGTCTGGGAGCTGCACCTGCAGATGGAGCTGGCCCACCTCCAGCAGGCCGCCGACCTGCTGCGCCGGCACGACGGCCGGGAACCCGAGGAGATCGTGGGCAGTGCCGGGCTACCCGAGCCGCTGACGTTCGAGCCCAACAAGGACTACCTGCGCCACCTGCTGGCGACCCAGATCGACCTGAACAAGCTCGGCGAGGGCTACGTCCGCGAGGCCCACGAACGCTTCGAGTGGATGCAGCAGCAACTGCACGACGGCCAGAAGCCGCCGAGCGAGCAGGTCATCGACCTGCACCGGGAGCGCTTCGGCGACGAGTACCGCATCGAGACCGAAGGGCCGCACCCGGTCGAGTCGCTGCGTCCCCGGGGAGGTAGCCATGCCTGACACCCGTGCCCCGGCCACGCCCGGCCCCGAGGAGGACGTGGTGGACCTGCTGCTCGCCCAGCACGCCCAGGTCGAGCAGCTCTTCCTGCTGGTCATCGGCAGCACCGGCGACACCCGCCGGGATGCCTTCGACGACCTGGTCAAGCTGCTCGCCGCACACGAGACCGCCGAGGAGGAGATCATCCATCCGCTCTCCCGCGGGCTGCCGGGCGGTGGTGGCGACGCCATGGTCGACGACCGGCTCGAGGAGGAGCGGCAGGCGAAGGAGACGCTGCGGACGTTGATCGCGGGCGGTGTGGACGCCGACGGCTTCGAGACCGGCGTCATCCTGCTGCGCGACGCCGTGCTCACCCACGCCCGCTACGAGGAGCGCTACGAGTTCCCCCAGCTGCGCCAGCACGTCCCGGCCGAGCGGCTGCGGAGCCTCGCCACCGCCGTCCGGGCGGCGGAGAAGACCGCGCCGACCCGGCCACATCCCAGCACCCAGTCGGCGACGGGCAACCTGGCCGCCGGTCCGGCGCTGGCCGTCATCGACCGGCTCCGGGACGCGGTGCGCAGACCTGCGGACAGCTGACCCGAGGCCACCAGGCGAAGGGGCCGCCCGTGTCCCGGCACGGTCGGCCCCTCGCCGTCACCACACCCGCGTCAATGCGCGTACTGACGGAGAACGGCGGTCGCCGTACCAGTCAACGACCCGCCGGGTCCGGCCTCCTCGACGAGCCGCCGGTAAGCCGTGCCGACCGGGACGTTGTCCCGGTCCATCAGCACCCCGAGCGCCCGTTGAACGAGGTCACGGGTTTGCAGCGCGCCCGCGAGCCCCGCCAGAAGCTGTTCGCTGCCGGCATCCATCAGAGGTCGGGCCGAGGTGGGCGAAGCCTCGTAACAGTCCTGGACCCGCTGGATCAGCAGCCGCATGCCGACGACCTCACGGGCGTAGAGATTCAGTCCGGCGACCGGAGCGCCACTGCCGGCGAAGAGGGGGATCGACAGCGAGGCGCGGATCCCGTACCGCCAGGCCACGTCCCGGAAGCCGGGCCACACCACCGCGCCGGCCACATCGGGTACGCCGACCGTCTCGCCCGAGTGCAGTGCCAGCAGACAGGGACCGGCCTCCTCCCTGTACTGGGCCGCGTCGACGGCGTCGGCCACGTCGCTGCTGGAGGCGTCAGTACGGTGCCCCCGTCCGGCGGGCACGGTCACCGAGGCGAAGTCGACCGGACCGACCACCGACGCGCTCAGCCGGACGATCGTGCTGAGGTGTTCCGGCAGCGCCGGAGAGGCGTCGGGCAGGCTGGCGAGGGCGAGCAGCGTCTCCGTCAGTCCGTCGGATCGCTGGTCCGGACCCGACCTCATACCCGGGCACCCCGCGCCGCCCTCGCGACGAGGGCCTCCGCGACGTCGCGCACCTTACGGTTGGTGTCCTGGGAGATCTTCGACAGCAGCGCGAACGCCTCCTCCGGTGAGCACCGGCGTTCGCCCATGATGATTCCCTTGGCCTGCTCGATCACCGCTCGGCTCCGCATCGCCTCCCGCATCTGCTCGGCCAGCGTGGCGGCGCTGTCGTACAGGTGCGCGTTGGCCAGCGCCACCGCCGCGTACGCGGCGAAGCCCTCCGCGACGGCGATCGCCGACGGATCGAAGGCATTCGGCGAGGCACCGTAGACGTTCAGCGCACCCACCACCGACTCCTGGATCGGCAACCCGATCGACAGCGAACTCTCGGCCCCGGCGGCTCGAGCGACGGCCGCCCAGATCGGCCAGCGCTGCTCGGCCACCATGTCCGGCACCGAGATGGTGTCGCCGCTGGCGGAGGCGTCCAGGCACGGACCCCGGTTCTGCTCGTACTGCCACTCGTCCAGTTGACGGGCGAGGTCACCGGTGAACGCGGCCGTCCAACCGACCCGACCCCGCACGAGCGTCACCGACACCTCCCTGGCACCGGGAACGCTCCGGCTGGCCAGCTCGGCGGTGCGGAGCAGCATGTCCTCGAGGCTGGTCTCGTCCAGCCTGATCCGGCCCAGCTCGGCGAGCGCGTCGGCGGGATCCAGATTCGGCTGCGTCATCGCGGAAGTCCTTGTCGACCGGCGTACGCCGGCAGGTCGGGGCCAGGGACCGGCGGTCACCCCGTCAGGTGCCCGGCAGGATCTCACCGGTAGCGGCCGTCGTGGCTTTTGTCCCTACCCCTCGCGTGACCCGCTCACACCTGCCCACCCCTGCGCCGACCGCCTCGACGGGTACGGCGTGGGCGCGGTCGGGCCGCGTGGTCAGGGTCGGCCGACCTCGGCCGACTGGGTGGCCGACCGGCGACGAGTGGTCTCCGAGGCTGGTCGCGGGTCCGCGTCGTCACGCCGGCGCTGTCGGGGCCGCGGCGCTGGTCGTTGCTCGGTGGCGCCCTGGACCGGATCGGACGACACGGCGGGTGGCGTGACGCGGTTCGCCGCCGCGTCCACGAGGTCCGGCAGGTCCCGCCCGACCACCAGGGGCAGCTCCCGGGTGTGTGCGGCGAGCGGTCCCGGCTCCCCCGCCGGTTCGGCGACCCGGGCCACCCGGGCCCGTCCGGTCGCGGTTCGCGGCGTCGGTGCGGCGCTGCGGTTCGTCGCGCCCGGCGCTGCGGCGGCCGGCGGTGTAGCTGCCGGCGGTGTGGCGGCCGACGCTGCCGCGGCCACCCGCGCGTCCGTGGTCGACGGCACCTCCGCCCGGCCCGTGTCCGACCGGTCCGGCGTGTTGCGCGTCGTGCGGCGCGGCGCGGCGGCCGGCAGGAGCGGGGCGAGTTCCGCGTGCAGCGCGGCCCAGTCCGAGGCGCGGGGCGGGTCGGTCTGATCGCCGGTCGAGGCTGCCTGGTCCGGGTTCTCCGACCGCGACGCCGGCTGGCCGCCACGGTCCGGTGTCGCCCGGGAGCGCCGTGCCGTCGGTCGCTCGGCGCCGTCGCCGACCCGCTCGATGGTCTTGGGACGCTCGAAGAGGTCAGCCGGCGGCCCGTCCCGGTCGTCGTCGACCGGGGGCGTGACGGGCTCGGGCGCCGCGACCACGGCCGGCTCGGGTACGGCCGGGAGCAGCCGCTCCGGGGCGTCGGCGAGCAGCCGCGCGGCCGACGCCAGCGCGACCGGGTCCGGTTGGCCGGAGCGACGCCACAGTCGCCGGCGGCCGTTCGTCGGCAGGTTTCCGGCCAGTACCCGCGCGGGCGCCAGATCGGCGGCGATCAGCGCGGTCAACCCGTCGTAGTCCGCGTGCTCGGCCAACCGTCGGGCGATCTCGTCGAGGTCGTACACCGCGACGGCGATGTCGGCGGTGGTGGCGTCCAACGCTCGGGTGATCTTGCGGTGCAGCACCTTGCTGAGCGCGGCCTGCCGCCGTTCCGCGCGGATCTGCGCACGGGCCGCGTCGAGCGACGCGTACAGCCCGAGGCCCGGGTCGGCCTTGGCCAGCGAGCGGGCACGACGGGTCAGCCAGGGGTGTCGCAACCAGTGCCCCACCGGCTCGTACGCCGGCGTCGTGGGCGGCAGTTGCCGCTTGGCGCGCAGCCGGTCCCGCCGCTGGTTCCCGGTGTTCATCAGCCAGACCAGATAGCCGAGCAGGGACATGCCGGCGTAGAAGCCGCCCTCGAGGTGGTTGCTGTGTGCCAGCCAGTTGAAGGCCACGGCGGCGACGGCGATGGCGCCCGACAGCACGCGGGACAGGATCGCCTGTTCGCCGAGCCGGCGCCGCAGGTCGGCGTTCGCCAGCACCACGACACCGCCCAGCTCCAGCGCGCCGACGGCGGGGAGCGCCACGTACCAGGGCATGTCGAGCCGTTCCATCGCCCCGGACACCTGACCACCGAGGGCGATCAGCAGGACGACGACGTAGAACCCCGTACGGACCACGGCGACCCGCCGTACCGCCCTGGCAAGTTCCGCGTCCCACGCCTCCGGCGCGGGCGTGTCCGACGCGCCGCGGCGCGTCCCGTTGAGTGACTCTCCGCCGGTCATCTGACTCCGGTCCGGTTCCTGGAACACGCCGAGCAGGTTCCTCTCTCACTGCGACCCCGGCCGCACCGGCACCGCGACCGCCGGTCCGGCACGGTCGCGGCGAGTCGTGTCGGAGCGCGCTCCGACTGTCGCCCGTCGTCCGCCGCATGCTACAGGTCTCCTGTTCCGACCCGTGACGACGAGTACGTCGACCGTGCGCGTCTGGTGGCCGACGTGGACACCGCCGGATGACGCCTTCGAGGTACTCGTGGCGGTTCCACACGTCAATTCCAGGTGTTGGTGGGACGATGGGGGGCGTGGGAGCTGCGAAAACCGATATGCCTGCTATCTCGCCGCTGGTTGGCGAGCCGATCAAGCGCGTCGACGCCGAGCGACTCGCGGGAGTGCTCAAGGCACTCGCCGACCCGGCTCGGCTGCGACTTCTCAGCCTGATCCAGTCCGCTCCGGAGGGAGAGGCCTCGGTGAGTGACCTCAC
The DNA here is from genome assembly GCF_006228125.1 of Micromonospora orduensis. Classification (GTDB taxonomy): domain Bacteria; phylum Actinomycetota; class Actinomycetes; order Mycobacteriales; family Micromonosporaceae; genus Micromonospora; species Micromonospora orduensis. The sequence continues at coordinate 63,157 of NZ_VDFY01000208.1, forward strand.
CGCGCCGCTTGGCCTCTCCCAGCCGACCGTGAGCCATCACCTTCGGATCCTCACCGAGGCCGGCCTGCTCGAGCGTGACAAGCGCGGCGTCTGGGCGTACTACAGTCTGGTGCCGTCCGCCATCGGGGCGATCGCCGACCTGTTGACGCCGCCGCGCAAGCGGCCGACGAAGAGAGCCCGTTGAGCACCTGAGGCGGCACCTCCGCTCGGCTGCCGCTGCCCGACCGGGTGCGGGTGGCGCGATCCGTGGCCGGGATGGCCGTCACGGTGCTGGTCGCCCGATGCTCGTCGTCGAGCTGTCCGACCGGGCGGCCGGCGGCCGGCTGGTCGGCGAGATGCGAACGGCTCAGCGTTGTCGCGCGTGGGCGCAGCCCGCCATGAGCGTGCCAGGCGCGCTCGCGGTCACCGCCGTCATCGTCGCCCGGGAACTGCCCCTGGCCCGTGGGCAGCGCTGGGCCGCGTCCGAGGACCTGTCGACTCCCCGCATGAAACGCCGCCCAGGCGAGTCACCGCTGCGCGTCGACGTCATCACCCGACGGTCTCCCGGTTTGTGGCCGGGGCCAGGTATTGACACGTCCCGAGCCGACCCCCATGCTCTGCTAAATCAGTTTAGCGACCGTGCCGCACCGACCCGGACCTCCTTCGAGAAAGGACTCGCGTGAGACTGCGAAGAGGACTGATCCCGCTCGTCGCCACCCTCGTTCTGACCGCCGCCTCCGGGACGGCGTACGCCATCCCGGACGGCGGCCCGCGCGAGGACGGAATCCGCAGCATCACTCCGATCACCACCGTCCAGACGTACGGGCAGAAGGTCTCCGCGGTGGCGATCGAGTACGCCGACACCGTGAACCCCCGCAGCCTCGACAACACCACGTTCACGGTGGCCGACACGATCTACAACTTCCGGTTCAACCCCATCGAGGACCTGCCGAAGCTCGCCGACCGGACCGTCACGCACACCTACACCAACGGCGTACCGGACACCCGGGCCGACCAGCGGTCGGCACCCGGCAGGTACGTCATCGTGGAGCTGGACCCGGCCGACCCGGGTGGCTGGACGGTCATCGTCTCCAAGTGCCCGACGTTCCTGTGCACGGTGAAGGTCAACCCCGAGCTGCCGACCCGGGTGGTGCAGCGCAAGGACGTGCACGGCCAGCCGGGCCGCGGGTCCGGCAAGGGGCCGGTGCTGGCCAGGGCGACCCCTCGGGAGTCCCGCCCGCTCACCGAGAAGCCCGTCAACCGGCTGGTCGACGAGTTCACCTACGGCTCCTTCCTCAGCGGCGGCATGGTGCTGCCGTACCACTACCACCTGCCGAAGAACTACCAGCCCGGACGTGAATACCCGCTCATGGTCGTTTTGCCGGGCCACGGGATGGGCTGGGACGGCGACAACCTCGGCGTCCAGCTCGCCGCCGACATCCCGGCGACCGCGTGGCTTCAACCGGAGTGGACCGGCACCTCCGAGGACGTGATCGTCCTGGCGCCGCAGCACCAGCGGGTCGGCGGAGCGGCCGAGGCGGACCTGCTGGTCAAGCTGCTCGACGACTTCGTCAAGCAGTTCGCCGTGGACACCAGCCGGGTGTACGCGACCACCGTGTCGTACGGCTCCCAGCTGCTCTGGGCGGCGTTCGCGAAGCGACCGGACCTGTTCGCCGGCGGACTGGTGACCGGCGGCTTCCCGGTCAACGCGACGCAGGCCACCGCCATCGCGGCGGCCGAGATCCCACTGTGGATCACGCACGGCGAGCACGACCACCTGCTCAACGTCTCCGGTGCGCGGAACTCCTCGGCGCTGCTGCGGCAGGCGTACGAGGCTCGGGGCCGGACCCCGGAGCAGGCCGCCGACCTGGTCCGCTACACCGAGTACGCCGACGGGTCGTTCTCGTTGCCGGACTACCACGCGGCGTTCGGCCCGACCTACGAGGACGGCGGCATCCTTCGCTGGCTGCTCGACCAGGACAAGACGGCGGACTGAGGCCGGGCACGCGACGCGGGGCTCCGCGGTGTCGACGCGGCAGCGGACACACCGGGGAGCCCCGGGTCGTCGGCGCGGGCGAGCGGGTCAGGCGTCGAGGCAGTCCCGGACGGCGGCGGTGAGACAGTTCGCGCGGTCGTCGCCGACGCCGCGCATCTGGTTGACCACGTAACCGAACCCGACCTGGTGATCCGCGTCGCCGAAGGCGAGGTTCCCGCCGGCGCCGTCGTGGCCGAAGCTGCGCTCACCGAGCAGCGGCCGGGCCGGCGGGGAGTGCAGCAGGAAGCCGCTGCCCCAGCGCTGTCCGGTGTCCGGCGGGCCGTGCCGCTGCTGACCGCGCGACCGGACGACCGTCGCGTCGTCGAGGGACGCCCCACTGAGCAGGGGCTCGTCCCGGACTGTGGAGACGCAGGCGGCGTAGAGACGCGCCAGGCCGTCCGCGGTGCTCACCGCGCCCGCGCCGGGGATGCCGGCGGCCCGGATGGCGGGGTCGTTGAAGCTGACCAGGCCGTCGGCGTCGGCGGGGAAGGCGAAGGCGCCACCCATGGTGATTCCCCGCTCGGCGACCGGGTCGACGAACGGGGCGGCGTCCGGTGGTGGCGCCAGTCCCCAGGCCACGCTGTCGTTCTCGGCGGCGGGAAGCCCGAGCCAGGTACGCAGGCCGAGGGGCCCGGCCACGGTGTCCCGGAAGAACGCGCCGGGCAGCTGGCCGGTGATGCGGTGGATCACCTCGCCGACCAGCCAGCCGTAGGTCATCGAGTGGTAGCCGTGCGCGGTGCCCGGCTGCCACAGCGGGGCCTGCGCCTCGATCGCCTTGATGACCGGATCCCAGGCGAGGACCTCGTCGAGGGTCAGGGGTCGGTCCAGGGCGGGAAGGCCCGCCTGGTGGGTGAGCAGCCAGCGCACGGGGATGTGCTCCTTGCCGTGCTGCCCGAACTCCGGCCAGTAGCGCGTCACCGGAGCGTCGAGGTCGAGCCGACCCTGCTGCACGAGCAGGTACGCGCAGATCGCCAGGATTCCCTTGGTGCAGGAGAAGACGACGACGGGCGTGTGCGCGTCCCAGGGCCGGCCGGTGCGGGTGTCGGCGATCCCGCCGTACAGGTCGACGACCTTGCGACCCCGCACGTAGACGGTGACCGCCGCGCCGACGTCTCCCCTGGAGGCGAAGTTGTCGCGGAAGACGTCGGCGACGCGTCCGTAGCGTTCGTCGACGTCGCCGTGGATCTGCGGCTGTGTGACCACTGCCTATCCCTTCAGTGACCCCTGGATCAGGGCCTTGATGAACTGTCGCTGGAAGATCAGGAACACGATCAGGGTGGGGGTGAGGATCAACAGCGATCCGGCGCACAGGAGCACCAGGTCGGTGCCCCACTGGCCCTGGAACGCCCCGAGCGCGCCGGCCATCGTGCGTTTGGTGGCGTCGTCGACCAGGACGATGGCCAGCAGGAACTGGTTCCACGTCCAGAGGAACATCAGGATCGTCAGCGAGGCGATGGCCGGGCGTGCGAGCGGCACCTGGACCCGCCAGAAGAGCTGCCACGTGCTGCTGCCGTCCACCCGCGCCGCCTCGGACAGCTCGACCGGCACGTTTGTGAAGTGCGCCCGCATCCAGAAGACCGCGAACGGCATGTACAGGCCGATCAGCGGCAGGATGATGGCCCACCGGGTGTTGAGCAGGCCGAGACCCTGCATCTGGTAGTAGAGCGGGGTGACCACGGCCTCGAAGGGCAGGGTCAGACCGAGCAGGAGGAGGCCGAAGACGATCCGGCCGCCGGGCACCCGCAGCTGGCCGAGCCCGAAGCCGGCCATCGTGGCGATGAGCACGGACACGGGTACGACACCCGCCACGATGAGCAGGCTGGAGCGCAGCAGGGCGCCCATGTTGGCGGCGGTGAAGGCGTCGGCGAAGTTTCCCCACTGGGGGTCCGACGGCCAGGCCAGCCCGCTGGGTACGGTGCCGCGCGGCTGCAACGCCGCCGAGAGCATGCTCACGAACGGCAGCAGGGTGACGAGGATCAGGGCGATCAGGAAGACCCGTCCGGTCACCTGTTCACGTCGGCTCAGGTTCACGGCTTCTCCCCTCGGGTCAGACGCTGGATCGGCAGCACACACACCAGCACCAGCACCATGAGGACGACGGCGAGCGCCGAGGCGAGCCCGACCTGCCGCTGCGAGAACGCCAGCCGGTAGATCTCCAGACCGGGAACGGTGGTCTGCAGGCCGGGGCCGCCGCTGGTGGAGATGTAGACGATGTCGAAGCTGGCCAGCGCGGCGATGATCGTGACGGTGAGGCAGACGCCGATCTCCTGCCGCAGACTGGGCAGGGTCACCGCGAGGAACTCGCGGACCGGCCCGGCGCCGTCCAGGCGGGCGGCCTCGTAGAGGGCCGGGTCGATCTTGCTCATGCCGGTGACGAGCAGGATGGTGCAGAGGCCGAGCAGGACCCACGCGCCGATCACGCCCACGGCCGGCAGCGCCGTGCCGAAGTCGCCGAGCCACGCGCGGGCGACGCCGCCCAGCCCGACGGCGCGCAGCGTCTGGTTGATCAGGCCGTTCGAGGAGAGCAGCCAGCTCCACGCGATGCCCGCCGCCACCAGGGGGATGACCTGCGGCAGGAACAGGACCGTGCGGACGACCGTCCCGAACGTGCCGGTGGTGACCCGGCGGACCATGCTCGCCACCAACAGCCCGAGCGCGACGGGGATGAAGCTGAAGAAGACGATCAGGATGATCGCGTTGGAGATGATCTTCAGCAGATCGCTGTCGGTGAACACGGTGAGGTAGTTGTCCAGGCCCGTCCACCGGGCCACCCCGATGCCGTTCCAGTCGTAGAACGAGTACTGGACGGTCAGGGCGAGGGGGCGCAGCACGAAGACCGCGTACATCACCAGGGCGGGCAGGACGTACAACCAGCCGGTCCCGCCCGCGCGGGCCCACCGACGTCGGTGGGCCCGCGCGGGCGTGGGACGGGCGGGACGACCCGGTGACGACACCCGGTCGTCCCGCCCGGTTGGTGCGCTGCCGAGGGCAGACGTCATCGGGACAGTTCCTTCGCGTACTCGGCCTGGACCGCCTTCACGTACCCCTCGGGCGTCTGCTGGCCGGCGACCAGCTTCTGCATCTCCGGCGTGATCGCGGCGGCGAAGATGCCACCTGTCGCGTTGGCGGTGAAGTCCACCGCGCCGTTCTCCGCGCCGAGCTGCTGGGACGCCTTCAGCGTCTCGGCCAGCACGGTGTTCGGAGCGGCGGCCGGCACCGGCAGGTCGCTCGGCCCGCCGGGGCTGGACCCGCCGACGGTGACGGCGATCTCGCGGGCCTTGGCGTTGGTGTGGGCCCAGTTCAGGAAGTAGGCGGCGGCGTCCGGGTTCTTGGCCTTGGCGGAGACACCGAAGGTGTTCGGGGCGGACATCGCGACGTGCTTGCCACCGGCGGTCTCGGCGGGGAACAGGAAGAAGCCCACGTTGCCGGGCATCGACTTGTCGAGGTTGGCCGACTCCCAGTCGCCGTTGAACATGAACAGGCCGTTGCCCTTCTGGAACTCCCCCACCATGGCGGCGTAGTCCAGGGCGTTGGCGTCCTTGGGGAAGTAGCCGGCCTGGGCCCACTTCTGGATGGTCTGGGTGGCCTTCAACGCGGCCGGGGTGTCGAATGTGGCCCCCGGCTTCTGGAAGATCCAGTCGGCGACCTGGGTCGGGTCGCCGAACTGGTTCTGCAACGCCTGGTGCGGGAAGTTGATACCCGCGGTGTTCTTGTTGAACTGCATGATCGGCTGTACGCCGCTGGTCTTCGCCTTCGCCAGGAGCTGCTCGAACTCGGCGACGGTGGCCGGCGGCTGGGTCATGCCGACCTGGGCGGCCAGCTTCTTGTTGTAGAAGACGCCGGTCACGCTGTAGCCGAGCCCCATCCCGTACAGCGAGCCGGTGCCGCGGGTGTTCTCGCCGACCCGCAGCTGCATCAGCTGAGAGGCGGGGAACTTGTCCCAGCCGTACGCGGTGAAGTACGGGTCCAGGTTCTTGAGCAGGTCGTCCTTGACCAGGTCGACCATGGTGGGGAGCCGGATGATGTCGGGCGAGTTGTCCGAGGCCATCACCCGCGGCGCGTTCTCCACGATGACCGTGAACTGGTCCTCACGGATGTTGAACTTCACGTTCGAGTGCTGCTTGGAGAACTCGTCGGCCAGGGCCTTGGCGAGGGGGAAGCCGGTCTCGGCGTACATCTCCAGGGTGATCGGTTCGGTCCCGAGGTCCGTCTTGACGACGGCGTCGGACTCCGCGGTCGACGACCTGTCCGCGCCCGGCGCGCTACAGGCCGTCGCGGCCAGCCCGACGGCGAGCAGCGGGGCGAGGACCGCCATCCGACGTCGCGGGAACCTGGTCAACAACTCTGCCACTTCACGACTCCTTGACTCCTCCGCGCGTCGCGCGGCCGTCGGCCGCGCGACCGCTCCCACCGGAAATTTCGGGGCCGCGGGAACGGCCACGAGGTGTGTCTCCACGTGCAAAAGGTGGTCGCTAAACTGATTTAGCAGAGCATGCGCGTGGCACGGGAAGCTGTCAAGGACAAGTTGGCAACGGTCCGGAAACACCGGGTTCACAACCCCGCCGGACGTGTCGTCGGACGCCGACGCATCATGATGGGCAGGAGCGGGCCCGTGGCACCGCGCCTGATTCGGAGGACTGATGGGCCGCAACAGAGCAACCCTGGCCGACGTCGCGCGGCGAGCCGGGCTGTCCAAGACCGCCGCGTCGATGGTGCTCAACGGCAGGGAGGGCACCCGCCTCTCGGCCGACGCGCACCAACGCGTGTTCGCCGCCGCCGAGGAGCTCGGCTACCGGCCCAACGTCGCCGCGCGCAGCCTGCGTACCCGCAAGACCGCGACCATCGCGTTCGTCTCCGACATCGTCGCCACCACCCGGTTCGCCGGCGGCCTGATCCGGGGCGCGCTCGACGCCGCTCGGGAACGTGACCACGTGCTGCTCATCACCGAGACACAGGGCGACGCCACGTTCGAGCAGTACGCCATCGAGGCGATGCTCGACCGGCAGGTCGACGGAGTGATCTACGCGGCGATGGCGACCCGCCGACTGACGGTGCCCCCGGCCATCCTGGGCGGCCCGGTGGTGCTGCTCAACGCCACCAGCTCCGACGACCTGCCGTGCGTACTCCCCGACGACGACCGGGCCGGCCGTTCGGTCGCCGCCGTCCTGCTCGAACACGGTCACCGCGACGGGATCGCCCTGATCGGCCGCAACCGCCTCAAGGAGGGCGACCCGGAGGTGTCGCTCGCCGCCGAGGCCCGCCTGAACGGCATCCGGGAGGCGCTGGGCGAAGCCGGCGTCACCCTGCTGGCGGAGAGCTTCTGCACCGAGTGGCTGCCCGAGCACGGCTACGCCGCGACGCGTGGGCTCCTGAACCGGTCGCCCCGACCCAGCGCGATCATCTGCATGAACGACCGCCTGGCCTTCGGCGCGTACCAGGCGCTCGGCGAGGCCGGGCTGACCGTCCCGGACGACATCTCGGTGATCTCGTTCGACGACGACCCGATCGCCGCGTGGCTGCGCCCGGGTCTGGCCACCACCGCGCTGCCACACGAACAGATGGGCCGACGCGCGGTCGAGCTGCTCCTGGACGGCGCCCCGACGGGCAACGCGCTGGTGCCGATGCCCCTGCGCCGACGCAGGTCCCTCGCGCCGCCCGCCGGGTAGACGCGTCCTGGGTCCGGCCCGACGGGTCCGACGCCCTCGCTGGCTAAAACGATTTAGTGCTAGGTTTCCGGCCATGCTTCGTCTAGCCGACCACTGGGTGTGGGACAGCTGGTACGCGCGGGACGACGACGGCCTCTGGCACGTCTTCTTCCTGCGCGCGTCCCGTGCCCTGCACGATCCGCACCGACGCCACCGCCGTGCCACGATCGGCCACGCCGTCTCGGCGGACCTGCGCTCGTGGCGCCTGGTCGCCGACGCGGTGGTCCCCTCCGACGCTCCCGGCTGGGACGACCTGGCGACCTGGACCGGCTGCACCGTCCGAGGCCCGGACGGACTGTGGTACCTCTTCTACACCGGCGTCGGTCACGCCGAGGGCGGGCTCGTCCAGCGCATCGGTCTGGCCGTCTCGGACGACCTGACGACCTGGCACCGGCACGGCACCGAGCCGATCGTCCAGGCCGACCCCACGTGGTACGAGCTGCTCGACACGGACCTGTGGTACGAGCAGGCCTGGCGTGACCCGTGGGTCTTCCCCGACCCGGACGGCGCGGGGTGGCACATGCTCATCACCGCCCGCGCCAACACCGGTCCGGCGGACACGCGCGGCGTTGTCGGTCACGCCACCTCCAGCGACCTGCTGACCTGGACGGTGCGGCCACCCCTGTCGACGCCGGCCGGCTTCGGCCACCTCGAGGTGCCCCAGGTCGCGGTCCTCGACGGACAGCCGCTGCTGCTGTTCTCCACCGACGCCACCGGCAGCGCCCGGCGGGACGACCACCGGATCTGGGTGGCGACCGGCGAGACCACCCTCGGCCCGTGGGACATCGCGTCCGCCCAGCCGTTCGCACACCCGCACCTGTACGCGCCCCGGCTGGTCCCCGGGCCCGCCGACGACTGGTCCCTCATCGGCTTCCTCGACCACGTCGACGAGACGTTCGTCGGGGAACTCACCGACCCCATTCCGGTACGGTACGGCTCCTCGACCGGGCTGACCGTCGTTTAGGAGCCGTAACCGCGCAGGTCCGGGCGGGGCGGTGTCGCCCCGGCCCGGACCTGTTGGAGCACGCCGCTGTCTCAGCCGCGCAGCTGCCACTGCTGGTTGGTGCCGCCGTTGCAGGACCAGAGGATCAACATGGTGCCGTTCGCCGTCCCGGCACCGTTCGCGTCCAGGCACAGGCCCGACTGCACACCGGTGATCGTGCCGTTGGCGTTGATGTTCCACTGCTGGTTGGCCTGACCGTTGCAGTCCCAGATGACCACCGCGGTGCCGTTGCTGGTGCCCTGGCCGGTGGCGTCCAGGCACTTGGTGCCGTAGACCATGAGCTGCCGGCTGGCGGTGGCGGTCCACCGCTGGTTGGTGGCGCCGCTGATGCAGTCCCAGATCTGGGCCTGCGTGCCGTTGGTCGTGCTGGACCCGGCGATCTCGGCACAGCGACCCGACTGGACGCCCACGATCTGCACGTTCTGCGGGTTGGTGCTGCCACCGCTCTGCACACCAGCCGCGTTGATCACCGTCTGCGCGCCCGCCGGCCAGTTCCCGTTGCTGACCGTCACGTTGCCGTTGACGACGTTGCCGCGGTCGCCGTTCGTCACGTTCGTGCTGTTGTTCGTCGACCAGTTGTTGGTGACGGTGAAGTTGCCCATGTTCTCCGCGTACCAGTAGTTGGCGGTGGCCCAGGTGCCGGTGGAGGAGAACACGTTGTTGCGGGCGGTGTAGTAGCGGGAGCCCTCGTCGAAGTAGAGCCCGAACCACCCGTTGGTACGCAGGCAGTAGTTCTCGTTGATGGTCCCGCCCGGGTTCGCCGAGAGCGTGTAGATGCACCCGCCGTCGGTCATCTGCTGCATCACGTCGTGCACGTAGTTGCCGATGACCTGGTTGTTGGCCGCCGTGGTGGCCGTGGTGTAGCGCGGCTGGTAGTTGTACAGGCCACGGTTGGCGTAGTGCTGGCTGCCGCCCGCGTCGTTCGCGCCCCAGCCGTAACCGACCGACAGGCCGGTGTACGGCATGTTGTAGACCTCGTTGTGCGAGACCAGCGCGGTGTTGACGTAGGTGGTCAGGATCGAGACCACGCCCCGGTACTCCAGCCCGAGATCGTGCACCCGGTTGTTGCTGACCGTGATGTTGCGGTTGACCATCCGCTGGTCGCTGGGGTGGTGGGCGTCGGCCCGTACGCCGCCGACCACGATGCCGCCTGCCGAGTTGCGGGCGATCTCGGAACGGGTGACCGTGATGTTGCTGGCGCCCAGCCCGACGCCGCTGGCGTGGGCGTTGGCGTCGTTACCGATCCCGATGGCCGTCTGCCCCAGGTTGACGAACTGTGAGTCGCTGAAGGTGATGGTGTTGGCGGCGGAGACCTGCACGGCGGCGGGCATCTGGTTCCAGTTCGGCCGGGTGGCCTCGAACTGCGGGCAGCCGGCCTGGCAGGACGTCAGCGCGTCGGACGGGCGGGACCAGGTGCCGGTGATGTGGGCGCCGGTCTGCTGGTCGGCGAAGCCGTTGCTGCTGCTCGGGCCGAGCCAGCTGGTGCCGGTGAAGGTGATGCCGCTGAACGAGATGTGGTGCGCCGGCGCGTCGTAGGTGCCGCCGACGTTGACCAGGGACTGCAACTGCGGCAGCTCGACGCTGACCGTGCCCATGTTCTGCCCCGCGAGCGGGATGTAGTTGAGCTGGCCGTTGCCCGGGTTGAGATACCACTCCCCCGGCGAGTCCAGGAACTCGTACGCGTTGGTCAGGTAGAACGGCCCCGCCCGGTGCGGGCTGGAGAGCGTGTCGAAGCCGAACGTGTTGTTGTTCCACGCGGGCTGCTGCATGGTGAGGAAGTTCCCGCTGATGCTCTGCACCGGCGAGTACCGGTCGGTGAACGAGCCGACGCTCTCCACCTCGACCCGGTTCTGGTTGCCCAGGTTGTTGAGGTAGCTGAGCGCGCTGTTGCTGAACCGCATACCGCTCGTGGTGAAGGTGAAGTCGGAGCGGTTCACGGCAGTCCGCGCCCGCGTGGCGACGGCCCCGTTGACGTAGAGCTGACGGCTGTCGAGCCCGGCGCCGACGTTGGCACGCCAGATGTTCTTCCCGGAGTCGACGAGCGACCAGCCGGTGACGGCCCGGGCGCCGGTGATGGTCGGGCGCGCGCCGGCGGTCGCCCGCCAGATCACCTGGTAGCCGTTGGTGCCCGAGTCGGCCGCGGTCAGCCGCATGGGCGACGAGAGTCGGTACGCGCCGTCGGCCAGCTCCACGACGATGTCACCGGACATCGCGCTGTTGACCGCCCGCACCGCGGTCTGCGCGGCGGACAGCGAACACGGCTGGCTGGCGGAGCAGGTGGTGCCGGTGCCGGAGGGTGACGCGTAGAGGGTGGTGGTCGCCGCCTGGGCCGGGGACGCCGAGGCGGTCACCGCGACCAGCGCGGTCAACGCTGTCGCGGCGGCGCCGGTCAGCAACCGGCGCGGCGTTGCGATGGACGGGACGGGCACGGGAGGGTTCTCCTGACGTGAGAGGGGTGCGGCGCCTGGACGGCGCGGGTTCGGAACGCGGCGGCGGATCACGCGAGCACCTCCCGCAGGTAGCGCAGACCGTCGGTGGCGAGACGGTCCTGCGAGGGTGCCAACGGTCGCCAGATCGACGCGGCGGTGGCGATGGTCTCGTTCTCCGCCGTGAACGACTCGATGCAGACGGCGCCCTGGTAGCCGGTGTCGCACAGGAAGGTGAAGAAGCGGGGCCAGTCGAAGTGGTCAGTGCCGGGAGCGCCGCGGTCGGTGCCGCTGACCTGGACGTGCTTGATGTGCCCGCCGGCGACGGAGAGGGCCGCGTAGGGATCGGACTCCTCGATGTTCATGTGGTAGGTGTCGATCATGATGCCGACGTTCGGTGGCAGTCCGTCGATCAGTTCGAGGGTCTGTTCGACCGTGTTGACGACGCTCGTCTCGTAGCGGTTCAACGCCTCGACACCGATGCTGACGCCCGATTCACCGGCCTGCTCCGCCACCGGCGCCAGAGCCCGCCGGAAGTCCGCGTAGCAGGCCGCCCGGGCCGCCGGCGACATCCGCCAGGTGCGGCCGACCGAGGCGTACACGGGACCGCCGACACACGGCGCCCCGACGGCCACCGCGCTCGCCACACACCCCATGAGGTACGCGACTGTCGACTCGACGACGACCGGGGCGGCGTCCACCAGGTCCCGACCCGGCGGGGTGACCGCGCAGACCCCGGCCGCGGCGAGACCGTGCGCGGCCAGCAGGTCCCGGGTACGGATCGGGTCCCAGTCCCCGGGCTGCTCGATCGGCAACTCGACCGCGTCGAAGCCGAACGACGCGATCCGGGGAATCAGCTCGGCGAGGGCCTCGTCGTCGACCGGCGAGGCCCACACCCAGGGGTTGACGCCGATGGCGTACACCGGCACCTACTTCCAGCGCTGCGGGTAACCGGGCAGGTCGGTGCAGCCGCACATCGCGTAGTGCAGCGGCGGCATGTTCGGGTCGAGATACCGGTCCAGGTTGTCCTGGGTGATTGTCGGCTGGGGCAGCTTCCAGGGGTTGGACACCTGCTCGCCGTCGAGGATCCGCAGCGCGGCGATGATCGGCGTACGCCACTGGTAGGTCGGGTAGGTCGGCGCGATCGCGGTGAGGTTCTTGTCCTTCCAGATCTTCAGGAAGTCGAGCTGGTCCTCGCCGTTCATCGGTGGAACGCGCTTGCCCGCGTCCTGGAACGCCTCGACGGCGGCGACGGCGACGGCTCCGGCGTCCATCCAGACGCCGTCGATGGTGCCGTACCGCTGGATGTAGTCGTCCACGATCTTCTTGGTCTTGGCCGGGTCGCCGTCGGTGAACTCGACGCCGACAACGTCGACCTTCGCCTTGTCGAACGCCACCTTCGCCGCCGACCAGCGGGTCTCCAGGACGTCGACGCCGGGCAGGATCCGCAGGGCGAGGACCTTGCCGCCTGGCTTCATCTTCTGGCTGACGAACTCGGCCCCGACGTGACCGAAGCCGTAGCCGCCGATCGGGTTGATGAACGTCACCGGGCACTTCGTGTTGACACCACGGTCGAAGACGACGACCGGCAGCCCCGCCTGGCAGGCCGCCTCGACGGCCGGGGTGAGGGTGGCGGTGGTGTTCGGCGAGACGATGAGCGCGTCGCAGCCCTTGCCGAGCAGGTCGTTGATGTCCGCGATCTGCTTCTGGTCCTTGCCTTCGGCGTCGACGTGCACGAACTCCTTGATGCGGCTCTTCTGTGCCTCGACCTCGGCCTGCATGGTCTTGAAGCCGACCTGCCGCCAGGGGTTGTTCAATGCCGCGTTCGAGAAGCAGATCTTGTGCGGGCCGTTCTTCTTGAACTTGGCGGTGTCGACCATCGTCGGGTTGAGCACCTGCTCCCACGGCTTGTCGGCCGGGCCGGTCGCGGCGGCGTCGAGCAGCCCGAGCTCCGCGTCGTAGTCGGCCTGCACGAAGAACTTCGACTGGTCCCCGGTGCCGGACCCAGCAGCGGCCGATGCACTCCCCGACGGGCTCGCGGCCGGCTCGTCCGTGGCGCAGGCGGCGAGGGACAGCAGGGTGACGGCGGCCAGAGCCGCCATGGAACGTCGCACTATGGTTCCCCTTTATCTCGACGAAGAACGGGTTGCCGAGACCGCCACGGCGAGCAGGATGATCGCGCCCTGGACGGTCGACCTGAGGGCGCCGGAGACGCCGTAGAAATTCATGAGGGCGAACAGCAGTTCGAGGGTCAGCGCGCCGAGCATCGCGCCGACGACCGCGCCGCGCCCCCCGCCCAGGGCCACTCCACCGAGGACGACCGCGGTGATCGCACCGAACTCCAGGCCCGCGCCGGCCTGGAACGACACGCCGCTGTAGCCGCCCAGGAGGATCGCCGCCACGGCCGCCGCGAGCCCGCTGAGGATGAAGGCGATGGTCCGGGTACGCCAGACGCGTACCCCGCTCAGCTCTGCGGTGCGCGGGTTGTCGCCGACGGCGACAAGCGTCCGGCCGAAGTCGGACCGCATCAGCAGCACGGCCGCCACCGCCAGGACCACCAGGACCATCAGCGCGTACGGCACGCGGCCCAGCAGCGGCACGTCCTCGACGGCCCGCCGGCCGAACCGCCGGAACTCCTCGGACAGCTGACCCTTCGGCGCGCCGTCGGACCACAGGTAGACCGCGCCGACGAGGATCAGGAACATGCCGAGGGTGGTGATGAACGACGGCACCCGCAGCCGCGTGGTGATCAGGCCGTTGACCAACCCGACCACCGCCCCGAAGGCGAGCAGCAGCAGGACCACCGGCCAGGTGCGCGCCGGATCGCCGTCGATCAGCCGGGCGGCCACGACCACCTGTGCGGTGACCAGCGAGCCGACGGAGAGGTCGAACTCGCCGGAGACGATCACGAAGTACTGGCCGGCGGCGAGCAGGATGATCGGCGCTGACCGGCCGAGGAACGACATCAGCGACGACGGGGCCAGGAAGTCGGGCTGCCGAATGGCGACGAGCACCAGCAGCACCGCGAGGATCGCGAGGATCGGCAGCACACCACCGGGACGCACCCGCGGCAGACGCAGCGGCAACGAACGGGGCTGGACGGTCTGCATGACTAGGCCGCCTTTCGCATGGCCCGGCGGGCGTAGACGGCGACCGCGGCGATGATGATGACGCCCCGGATCACCTGCTTGAAGAAGGCGTCGACCTCGAGCTGGTTGAAGATGGCGTCGATGCTGGCGAGCAGCAGCACGCCGCCGACGGTGCCGATGACACCGCCGCGCCCACCGGCGAGGGCGGTGCCGCCGATCACCACCGCAGCTATCGACTCCAGGTCGTACAGGCCCTCGGTGCCCACCCGGGGGGCGCCCGAGCCGAGCCGGCTGGCGAGGTAGATCCCGGCGAGCCCGGCACACAGCGAGCACAGCACGTGGGCGGTGACGAGAACCCGGTCGTTGCGGACGCCGGAGAGCCGGGCGACCTCCGGGTCACCGCCGACGGCGACCAGGTGGTGGCCGAAGCGGGTCCGCGAGAGCGCGAACCAGGCCGCCCCGGTCACGGCGACCAGCAGCAGGAACGACAGTGGCACCGGACCGATCCGCTGGTAGCCGAGGGTCTGCACCAGAGTGGGCGAGGTGGTGCCGGCCGGGCCGTCGTAGCCGCTGTCGAGGTACCCCTTGAGCAGCAGTCCGACGCCGAGGGTGGCGATGAACGCGTTGACCCGGAATTTCGTGACCAGGAGCCCGTTGAGCAGCCCGACAGCCGCGCTGACCGCGAGCGCCAGGCCGATCGCCGGCATCAGCGCGCCGTCGCTGCCGTTCATCGTCTCGGCCGCGACGAGAGTACTGAGGCTGATCACGTACGCCACGGAGAGGTCCAACGAACCGCCGAGGATGACCAGGGTCTGGCCGACGGCGACGAGCCCGAGGCCGGCGGCGACGTGCAGGAGGCTCACCGTCGTGGACTGGTTGAACAGCTGACCACCGTCGACCAGGACGACCAGCCAGCCGATGACGAGGGTGAGGGTCAGGGCCACGAACACGCCAGGCACGGGGCGTCGGGCCGGCAGCAGCGACAGGGCGCTCACCGACCAACCTCCGTTCGCGACTGCGGGGCTCGCAAACCCGGCTCACTCCTCGCGCTCACCGAGCCACCTCCGTTCGCGACTGCGGGGCTCGCAAACCCGGCTCACTCCTCGCGCTCACGCGGCGGCCTCCCGTACGGTGCCGACGGCCAGGGCCACGACGTCCTCCTCGCTCGCGCTGGCGGGCAGTTCGCCGGCGATCCGGCCGTCGCGCATGACGACGATCCGGTCGCTCATCCCCAACAGCTCGGGCAGATCGGACGAGATCATCAGCACGGCGGCGCCGTCGCGGGCCAGGCGGCGCACGAGATCGTGGATGGCCGACTTCGCTCCCACGTCGATCCCCCGGGTCGGTTCGTCGAAGAGCAGGATCCGTGGGTTGAGCGCGAGCCACCGGGCCAGGACGACCTTCTGCTGGTTGCCGCCGGAGAGGAAACGGATCTCCTGGTCGTCACCGGCGCCACGGACCTCCACGGCGGCGAGCAACTCGCGCACCCGGACCGTCCTCGCCGCGCGGCCGGACCGAGCGGCGAAGACGGCCCGGCTGGCGAGCAGCGCGTTGTCGAGCACCGACTGCCGGGGCACGATCCCCTCGCCTTTGCGATCCTCGGTGACGTAGGCGATGCCGGCCCGCATCGCGGTGCGCGGAGATCGGAGCCGGACCGGTCGGCCGTCGAGCGTGACGTCGCCTGTCGTGAACGGGGAGACGCCGAAGAGCGCGCGGGCCAGCGCCGACCGCCCGGAGCCCTGGAGGCCGCCGATGCCGAGCACCTCGCCGGCGCGCAGCTGGAGGTCGACGTCGCGCAGTTTCCGGTTCCCCGCGTCGCGGACGGTGAGCCGTACCGGGCCGAGATCCTCGGGGGCCGCCCGCTCGGGGTAGTAGCTGGACAGCTCCCGGCCGACCATGTGCCGCACCAGCTCGTCGGCGGTCGTCGTGGCGGTGTCCACTGTGGTGACCCGACGGCCGTCCTTCAGGACCGTGATCCGGCTGGACAGGTCGAAGACCTCGGTGAGCCGGTGCGAGACGTACAGCAGGCCGATGCCCCGCTCCTGGAGCCGGCGCACCAGCCCGTAGAGCAGCTCGACCTCGTGGTCGGCCAACGCCGCCGTCGGTTCGTCCATGATGAGCAGGCGCGCGTCCAGGGCGAGCGCCTTGGCGATCTCGACGACCTGCTGCTGTGCGACGCCGAGGCGTCCCACCCGGGCGTCGGCCGGCAGGGCGGTCTCCCCGATCGAGGCGAGCAGCCGAGCGGTGCGGTCGAGCATCTCCCGACGGTCGACGAACCCGCGGCGGACCGGCTCGTGTCCCAGGTAGACGTTCTCCGCGACGGTGCGCCCCGGAAGCAGGTTGAACTCCTGGTGGATGATCCCGATGCCGGCCCGCTGGGCGTCGCGCGGTCCACGGAACACACGTGGCTCGCCGGCGAGTTCGACGGTCCCCCCGTCGGGGGCGTACCCGCCCGACACGATCTTCATGAGGGTGGACTTCCCAGCGCCGTTCTCACCGACGACGGCGTGGACCTCGCCGGGCGCCACATCGAGGTCGACACCGTCGAGCACGCGTACCCCGAGGAAGGACTTGCCGATGCCCCGAAGGGTGAGCAGCGGCGCCGGCCGTGGGTCTGACATCCGGAAAGCCCTCACAGACAGTAGTCATTGACAGGAGCCGGCACCGCACGACGGCCGGGTTCGAGGCACTGGACGAACAGACTTTCGTCGGCGCCGCCGGATGCTTACGTTCGCGCGTTGCGAACATTCCCTTGACATAGACGAAACATCACACGTATGAAGATAGATGTTTGGATGCAGGTCCGCAATCCTCGACCGGGGCTGATTGCCAGGGCCGCCACTCGATCGGCAGCGGCGCCGCAGCGAGGGAG
Source organism: Micromonospora orduensis (assembly GCF_006228125.1). Taxonomy (GTDB): domain Bacteria; phylum Actinomycetota; class Actinomycetes; order Mycobacteriales; family Micromonosporaceae; genus Micromonospora; species Micromonospora orduensis. Next base: position 80,266 of record NZ_VDFY01000208.1, read on the forward strand.
TCGATAACGACCGTCGTCACCTGGGCAGGGCGACGGGCGTCGCTCCGTTAATTGACAGCCATCTATTGCTAGCTCATCCTGGCCTCGTCGGCCACGGGATGGGGACCACAGCGGTCATCACGCTGTGTGACGACCTGCGGGTCTGACTGCCGTTTCGGCGAACGGCACGAGGACCGACCAAGCACACTCGCGCCCCCGCACGCGTCCAGGCGGAACCAGACGCGCCGTGGGGCCCGTGGTCGCAATCGGAGTTGCTCGCCCAACCTAGGAGACGGCATGCGCCGCACCACATTGATCATCGCAGTGATCGCCGGCCTGTTACTGTCGCTCGGCCTCGCGCCACCCGCTTCGGCGGCCCCGGCCTTCCGCGCCCTGCTGTTCACCAAGACCGCCGGCTACCGGCACGACTCGATCCCCGCCGGGATCTCCATGTTCCAGCAGCAGGCCGCGGCGAACAACTTCGAGCTGGTGCAGACCGAGGACTCAAGCGTCTTCACCCCGGCCAACCTCGCGACATTCGACGTCATCATCATGTTCCAGACCTCCGGCATGGTCTGGACCTCAGCCGCCCAGCGCCAGGCCGTCGAGGGCTACCTCGCCAGCGGCAAGGGCATCGTCGGCGTCCACAACGCCACCGACATGGGCATCGAATCCGAATACCCGTGGTGGGACCAGACCATCAACGGCGGCGCCCACATGCCCGAGCACTCCCCCGGCGTACTGCCCGGCACCGCCATCGTCGCGGACAAGCAGCACCCGTCGACGGCCGGCCTGCCGGACCGATGGAACCGCAGCGAGGAGTGGTACAACTTCGACACCAACCCGCGCGGCAACGTGCACGTCCTGGTGACCGCCGACGAGCGGACGTACAACCCGGGATCCCGGGCCATGGGCCCGGACCACCCGATCTCCTGGTGCCGCAACGTCAGCGGCGGTCGGGTGTGGGCCACCGCGATGGGCCACGCCATCGACTCGTACAGCGAGACGAACTTCCGCAACCACGTCCTGGGTGGTGTCAAGTGGGCCGCCGGGAACGTCCCCGGCGACTGCGGCGGCACCGTCTGGGGCAACTTCGAGAAGCGGACCCTCGACGACAACACCGTCGACCCGATGGCGCTGGCCGTGGCACCGGACGGCCGGGTCATCTACGCCCAGCGCGGCGGACAGGTCAAGATCTTCAAGCCCTCCACCAACAGCACCGTCACCGCCGCCACGCTTAGTGTCTACACCGGAGGCGAGGATGGCCTGACCGGCATGGCCCTGGACCCCAACTTCGCCACCAACGGGTACGTGTACCTCTACCACTCGCCGGCGAGCAGCTCGACCGACGTCAACCGCGTCTCCCGCTACACCCTCAGCGGTGACACGCTGAACATGTCCAGCGGTGTGACGATCATCGACATCCCGGCGTACCGTGACCGGACGTTCCCGGAGCCCGGCCACACCGGCGGCTACATCGAGTTCGGTCCGGACGGCAACCTCTACATCGGCACCGGCGACGACACGCCCCCGAACCTCGACCCCAACTGGCAGGGCTACGCCCCGCTGGACTGGCGCTCGGGCAAGTCCAACCTGGACGCCGCCCGGACCGCGGGCAACACCAACGACCTACGCGGCAAGCTGCTGCGCATCCGCCCCGGAGCCAACGGCGGCTACACCATCCCGAGCGGCAACCTCTACCCCCAGGGCACGGCGCAGACCAAGCCGGAAATCTACGCGATGGGCTTCCGCAACCCGTTCCGTTTCTCGATCGACGCGGCCACCGGCTGGGTCTACCTGGCCGACTACGGACCGGACCGCAACCCGCCGACCACCAACCGGGGCCCCGAGGGCCTGGTCGAGCTCAACGTGATCAAGACGCCCGGCAACTACGGCTGGCCGTTCTGCCACGGTGACAACCAGCCCTACGCGCCGTACAACCCCGACACCGGCGTCGTCGGCGCGAAGTTCAACTGCAACGCGCCGGTCAACAACTCGCCCAACAACACCGGCCTCACCACCCTCAAGCCGATCGTCGCGCCGAACATCTGGTACGGCTACGGCACCTCGCCGACCTTCCCGGAGCTGGGCTCCGGCGGCTCCGCGCCGATGGGCGGCCCGGTCTACCGGTACGACGCGTCGAACCCATCCGCGACGAAGTTCCCGCCCTACTACGACGGCGTGCACTTCTTCTACGAGTGGTCGCGCAACTACATCAAGGAGGTGCACTTCGACTCCTCCTCGGCGGTGACCCGCACCAACCCGTTCCTGCCCGGTGGTGGGTTCAACAAGCCGATGGACATGGAGTTCGGCAAGGACGGCTCGCTCTACCTGCTGGAGTGGGGCACCAACTTCGGTGGCGGCAACAGCGACTCCGGGCTCTACCGGATCGACTACATCCAGGGCGGCCGGTCACCGATCGTCAAGGCCACCGGCACGCCCACCAGCGGCACCGCGCCGCTCACCGTCCAGTTCAGCAGCGCCGGCACCTCCGACCCGGACGGCAACACGCTGAGCTACCAGTGGACGTTCGGCGACGGCACCACCTCCACGGCGGCCAACCCGTCGAAGGTGTACACCTCCAACGGCAACTACACGGCCCAGTTGAAGGTCACCGACAACACAGGTAAGACGGGTTTCGCCAATGTCCAGATCACGGTCGGCAACAGCGCGCCGGTGGTCACCATCACCACCCCGCCGAACGGAGGCATGCTCACCTTCGGCGACAAGGTGCCGTACCAGATCACCGTGACCGACCCGGACGGCGGCACGATCGACTGTTCGAAGGTGATCCTCAACCCGGCGCTGGGTCACGACGACCACGCCCACGAGACCACCGAGTACCCGGGCTGCTCGGGCACCATCTCCACCGACCTGCTCGGCGGGCACCCCGACGGCGCCAACCTGTTCTACGTGCTGAACGCGCGGTACACCGACAACGGCGGGGCGGGGGGCGCGGCTCCGCTCACCGGCACCGCGCAGGCGATCCTCCAGCCGAAGCACAAGCAGTCCGAGTACTTCAGCAGCCAGTCCGGCATCCGGGTCGTCGACCAGGCGGCCGCGGAGAGCACCAAGCGCGTCGGTGACATCTCCAACAACGACTGGATCGCGTTCAGCCCGATGAGCCTGTCGGGCATCTCGACCGTCAGCTACCGGCTGTCGTCGCCGTCCGGTGGTGGCACCATCGAGCTGCGGGCCGGCTCACCCACCGGAACGCTGCTGGCCACCACACCGGTGCCGAGCACCGGCGGCTGGGACAACTACCAGTCCACGGCACCGGTCAGCGTCGCCGCCCTGGCGGGGACGCAGACGCTCTACATGGTGTTCAAGGGCAGCGGCAACAACTGGTTCGACCTCGACTCGCACACGTTCGGCGGCGCCGGCGTCGGCGTGCCCGGCACGGGCACCGGCACCGGAGTGGCGGGGAAGACCTGGACGCTGACCGCGCAGCACAGCGGCAAGCTGATGGACGTCAGCGGCGTCTCCACCGCCGACGGCGCCCAGATCAACCAGTGGGCGGCCACCGGGGGCAACAACCAGAAGTGGCAGGCGGTCGACGCGGGCAGCGGGGCGGTCTACCTCAAGGCGGTCCACAGCGGCAAGTGCGCCGAGGTGATCGGCGGCTCCACCGCGGCGGGCGCCTTCCTCCAGCAGGCCACCTGCACCAACAGCAACCAGCAGAAGTTCACCGCCACGGCCACGACGACCTCCGGGGTCTACACGGTGCGCAACGTGCAGAGCGGTCTCTGCCTGGACGTCAACACCGCCTCCACGGCGGACGGCGCCCGGCTCCTGCAGTGGACCTGCCACGGCGCGAGCAACCAGCAGTGGAGGTTCACCCAGGTGTGACGAAACCGCGCTGACCACGGCGCCCCGGTCGGGGCCGGCATCCGAGCAACGGAGCCGGTCCCGGCCGGCGCGCTCCCGTCACCGGCCGAGCCAGCCGCCGTCGACGGGCAGCACGATCCCGTTGACGTAGTCAGACGCGGCCGACGCCAGGAACACCGTGGCACCACCGAGATCGTCGGCGCGACCCCACCGGCCCGCCGGGATCCGGGCGAGGATCGCCGGTTCGCGGTCCGGGTCGTCACGAAGGGCCCGGGTGTTGTCGGTGGCGATGTAGCCGGGGGCGATGGCGTTGACGTTCACCCCGTGACCGGCCCACTCGTTCGCCAGCGCGCGGGTGAGCCCGGCAATGCCCGACTTCGACGCCGCGTAGCCGGGGACGGTGATGCCGCCCTGGAAACTCAGCAACGACGCGGTGAAGATGATCTTGCCGTGGCCACGCTCCACCATCGTCCGACCGATCTCCCGGCTCAGCACGAACTGGCTGCTCAGGTTGACCTCGATCACGTGGTCCCACATCTCGTCCGGATGGTCGACGGCCGGCGTACGGGCGATCGTGCCGCCGTTGTTGACCAGGATGTCGATGGGGCCGAGGGCGGTGAGGTCCCGGGCCAGCCGGTGTACGGCAGCCCGATCGGCGAGGTCGGCCCGTAGGGCGGTGAACCGGCGGCCGGCGGCGCGCACCAGGCGTTCCACCTCGCTGCCGTCGGCTTCGAGCTGGGCGGAGACGCCGACCACGTCGGCACCGGCCAGGGCCAGCGCCTCGGCCATCGCGAGCCCGATCCCGCGCCGGGCGCCGGTCACCACGGCGGTCCGTCCGGTCAGGTCGAACAGGGTCATCGGTTGCCCTCCGACAGATCGAGCAGGACCTTCATGACGCCGCCACCCTCCAACGCCGCGAACGCCGCGTCGGCCGCCTCGACGGGCTCCACCCGGGAGATGAGCTGACGGGCCGGGATCGCGCCGGACGCGACCAACCGGATCGCCTCCACCATGTCGTCGCGCTGGTAGAGACGGGCGCCCAGCAACTCCAGTTCACGCCAGAAGAACCGGTGCAGGTTGATTTCGCGCGGCCTGGGGTGGATCGCCACCATCACCAGCCGGCCCCGGGTGGTGAGGACGTCGACCGCGGTGGCGACACCGCCGGCGGAGCCGGAGACCTCGAACGCAACGTCGGCGCCCGCGCCGTCGGTCCGGTCGTCGACCAGCGCCACGACGTCGGTCGTCGTCGGATCGACCGCCTCGACCCCGATCCTGCCCGCCACGTCGCGGCGGAACGGGTCCGGCTCGACGAGGAGCACGCGCGCCCCCCGGCCCCGGGCGACGGTGGCGATGAGCACCCCGACCGGGCCACCACCCACCACGACCACCTGGTCGTCGGCGGTCACGTCTCCCCGGCGGACGTCGTGCACCGCGACGGCGACCGGCTCGACGAGCGCCGCGTGGTCCAGGGGCAGGTCCTCGGGCAGCGGCAGGACCAGGTCCGTCGGCACGGTCCAGGAGGACTGCATGGCGCCGGGTGAGTCGATGCCGAGGAAGTTCATGGCGTGGCAGATGTGGGAGAGCCCGCGTCGGCAGGCGGCGCACCGCCCGCACGGCCGGGTCGGCATGACGGTGACGGCCTGGCCGACGGTCAAGCCGGTGGCGTCCTCGCCGAGGGCCGCGATCCGTCCGGACATCTCGTGCCCGATGATCGCCGAGGCGCCGACCCGCGTGTCCATGTCTCCGTGGTAGATGTGCAGGTCGGTGCCGCAGATGCCGGTGTAGGCCACCTCGATACGCACCTGGCCGCGGCCCGGTGCCTCCGGGTCACGTTCCTCGACCCTGAGGTCTCGTGTCCCCCGGTAGACGACTGCCTTCATCGATCCTCCAACTCGGCGGTCGGAACGTCGATAGTCCCGACCGGGTGGGTGGTCAGCTCACGTGTTGTCAGTGACGTGCGGTGGACGAGACCTCGGTGTGCGAGTTCAGCGGCACCACGGGGACCTTGCGGGCGGAGACGCCGTCGACTCCGGCCAGCAACCGGCGCCCGGCCCGTTCCGGCCGGACGTTGGGGCTCTCGGCCGTCTGCGCCCGCGGGCGGCGGTTGGCCGCCCGGATCCGCTCCTCGTCGACGCGGACTCCCAGTCCGGGTGTGTCGGCGAGGACGAACGCGCCGTCCTCGACGTGGTGGTCGACGGAGACGCCGACCGGTGGACGCAGGTCCTGAAGTTCACTGGTCAGGTGGTTCGGCACCGATGTCGCCGCGTGCAGCAGTCCGATGGGGCTGTTGCCGATCGGGCTGACCGGCAGGTCGTAGGCGTGCGCCAGGGCCGATGCCCGCAGGAAGTGGGTGACCCCCCAGACGGCCGCCATCTGGACGATGTCGACAGCGCCGGCGGCGATCAGCGGCCGGTACTGTTCGAGCCCGGTGAGGTTCTCGCCGGTGGCGACCGACGCGTTGATCCCCCGGCCGACCGCCGCGTGGCCCTCGGCGTCCCAGCGTCGGACCGGCTCCTCGATCCAGATGAGGTCCATGCCGCGTTCGATCTCACTGACGTGCCGGACCGCCTGTTTGCGGGTCCACGCCTCGTTCACGTCGAGCATCAGACCCGGCCGCAGCCCGTTCCCGGCCTCGGTCAGCACGTCCCGGACCAGGGCGAGGCGGTGCCTGTCGCGCTCGATGTCGAGGCCACCCTTGAGCTTGGCGGCCCGCAGGCCGTGGCTGGCGTAGACCTCGTACTCCGCGACGAGTTCGTCGTCGGTGAGCCCGATGTCCAGGCCGGACGCGTAGGCGGGTACGCGCCGGTCGCGTCCGCCCAGCAGCCGCCACAGCGGCTCCCCGGCGGCCTGCGCCTTGATGTCCCACAGCGCCGTGTCGATGGCGCCGATGGTGCCGAAGACCGGGCCCGCGTGGCCCGCCTTGAAGGTGTGCCGCAGCATGCGGTCGTAGAGGGTCGTCACCGCTCGGGGATCTTCGCCCTCGACGGCGGCGAAGATCCGCTCGATCTCGACATGCGGCCCGAGGCCGATCCCCGAGATGCCCTCGTCGGTGTCGACGATGACGATCGACACCGGGACCACTCCGTCGGCGAAGACGCCGTTGGCATCGCCGACGGACCGCCCCCATTCCTGGACAGTGGCGAGTGTCCGATATCCAGTGATCCGCATGTCAACCCTTCGTGGAACCGGCGGCGACGCCGTCGGCGATTTGGCGCTGGAGGAACAGGTAGACCAACAGGACGGGTATCGCGGCGATCAGAACGCCCGAGGCGAAGGTCGGGATGTTGTCGGAGTACTGCCCGCGCAGGGAGGTCACCCCGACCATCAGCGTCCGGTGCTCGGCCGAGGGCATCATCACCAGCGCCATGAGGACGTCGTTCCAGCAGAACAGGGCGTTGAGGATGCCGACCGACAGCAGCGCGGGGGTGCCCAGGGGCAGCATGATCCTGCGGTACACGCCGTACACGGTGTTGCCGTCGATCCGGGCGGCATCGACGATCTCCGGCGGGATGCCCCTGTAGTAGCTGGTCATCAGAAAGACGGTGAAGGGCAGGAACTGCGCCACGTAGACGAGGACCAGACCGGGGTACGTGTCGATCAGCGCGGTGTCGGCCATGATCCGGGCCAACGGCACCATGATCACCTGGAAGGGGATGAAGAGTCCGGCCAGGCAGCCCAGGAACAGCGCCGACGAGCCGCGGAACCGCAGCTGGCTCAGGGCGAAGCCGGCCATCGACCCGAGCAGTAGCAGCAGGGCCACCGACGACGTCACCACGAGCAGCGAGTTGGCGAAGTAGCGGCCCAAGCCGACGCTTGTCCACGCCGTCTCGATGTTCTCCAGGCGCAGGGCATCGGTCAGGCCGAACCGGTCCAGGATGTAGTCCCGGCGGGTCTTCATCGCGACGTTGGCGGTGAACAGCAGGGGGTAGATCGTCGCCAGGGCGAGCAGCGACATGGGGATGGCGATCAGCCACCGTCCCAGACGGAGGCGAGGCATCAGTCCTCTTTTCCGGATCGTTCGAGCAGCTTGATCTGCAACAGCCCCACGACGAGCATGATCATGAAGAGGACTGTCGACGCGGCCGACGCGAGAGCCGGGCGGTTCATCTGGCCCTGCTGCTTCCAGATGTAGAACTCCGGCAGGTACGTCGCACCCTCCGGCCCGCCGCTGGTCATGACGTAGAGCAGCCCGAACATCGAGGTCAGCATCCCGATCATCGTGGTCACGAAGACGAACTGGATGGTGCGCGAGAGGCTCGGGACGATCACGTGCCAGACGACCTGGGGCATCGACGCGCCGTCCACCCTTGCGGCGTCCAGCAGCGCGGCGTCCAGGGTGGCGAACCCGGCGAGGAACACCACCAGGGCCATGCCGAAGGTGGCCCAGATGTGCACGCCGACCACCATGAACATCGCGATGCCCGGGTCACCGAGCCAGTCGATCGGGCCGACGCCGACCGCACCGAGGACGGCGTTGAGGGGGCCGTCGAAGGCGAGCAGCAGGTTGAAGATCGCGCCGACGATGACCGGGGACAGCACTGCGGGAAAGAAGTAGACGCTGCGGTAGAGGCGGTGCCCGGGCACTCGCAGGTAGATGAACGTGGCGAGCAGGCCGGGGATCGCCACCGCCACCGGCAGCAGCAGCACCAGCAGCCCGACGTTGCTCAGCGCGGTCCGGAACAGCGGGTCCGCGAACAGCTCCCGGTAGTTGCCGAACCCGACCGCCGTTCCGTTCTGCGCACCGTCGCCGGTGAAGGAGAAGTTGACCCCGAGGACCAGCGGGTAGAGCCGCAGCAGGACGATGATCAGGACGGCCGGGGCGACCAGGATGTACGGGGCGAGACGCTCGGCCCCAGAACCGCCGCCGGCGCGACGGCGGAGGGCGCCGTCACGCCGGGGGGACGAGGTGACCGCGGGCCCGCCGGCCCGCCCGGCCGGAGCCGGACGGACCGACGGTCGCGTGTTTCCGATCGGCACGTGCTCAGCCCGCCTGGTCGGAAGCGGCCAGCTGCTTCACCACCTCGTCGACGGTGACCGAGCCGCTGAGCAGTTGCTGGGAGAGGCGCCCCATCAGGTCGATCGTCTTCGAGGAGAGCGCCACGTGCAGGGCCGGCTTACCGCTCTTGAGCTCGCTGACGATCGTGGCGGCGGCCGGGCCGGCCTGCGACACGTCGATGGTGGTGTCGGCGACGATCGCGCCCGCTCCGGAGTAGAAGGCGTTGAGCGCCTCGGTCGACGTCAGCGAGCGCACCAGGTCGGCGGCCACCTTCGGGTCCTTCGTCCACTTGGCGACCGCGTAGCCGATGCCCCCGTCGTACGGGAGGCTCGGGGTGGTGCCGGCGGTGACGACCGGCGCCTTCATGACGCCGAGCTTCTCCGGGGTCAGGAACTCGTTGAAGTCCTGCCAGTGCCCGACGTCCGACATCAGGCCCATGACGTGGGCGGCCTTGCCGGACTGGAAGAACGCGAAGGAGTCGTTGAACATCGCCGTCGAGTTGGCTCCGTCGCTGTTCATCTTCCGGTCCCCGGCCTCCTTCCAGAGCTGGAAGATCCGCTTCACGTTCGCCGAGTTCCAGTCGCGCTTGCCGGCGATCCAGGCGTCGTACTCCTGGGCGGTGAGGGTGGTAGAGCCCAGGCTGGAGAGCCAGAACTGGATGCCGACGCCCTCCTTGTTGCCGAGGGCGAAGCACTTGGCGCCGGCCTTGGCGATGGTGGCGCAGTTGGCGACGAACGTGTCCCACGTGGTCGCCGGGCTCGCCGGGTCGAGACCGGCCTTCTCGTAGATCCCCTTGTTGTAGTAGATGGGGTAGCCCTGCAGCGTCACCGGGCCGCCGTAGATCTTGCCGTCCTTGGTGAACGCGTCCCAGCCGGCCAGGCGCTGCTTGTCCTCGGCCACGTAGTCGGTGAGCGGCACGAGCGCGTCCACCCGGTCTCGGATCTGGCCGCCGCCGTTGAACATCATCACGTCCGGGCCCTTGCCGGACTGGATGGCCGCGCCGAGCAACGTGTAGTACTGGTCGAAGGGCTGCGCGACGAACTCGACAGTGACATCCGGATGCTTCTTCTTGAAGTCCGCCTTCGCCTTGTCCAGATAGGATTTGGCGAACGCCTCACCGGACTTGAAGTCCCACACCACCAGCTTGCCGTCCGAGCTGGTGGACTTCCCCGAATCGCTGGCACTTCCACAGCCGGCCAAGGCCAGGCTCACAACGAGGACGGCCGACCATATTGCTCGCTGTCTCATCAGTTGTCACCTCTGAAAGTGGGGCGGCCGGCGGGCATCCCGCGAGCCAATGTTGACGGGAAGGTAACTCGTATGACGTGTGACGTCAATACTCGGCCGTACACTGAGCCGGACGTCGTGCCACGGCGAGCAGTTCGGAGGGGGACATGACGCCACCGCAGGAGACAGCCCTGAACAACTCGGCGACCCCGGCGTGGGTTCATCGGCCGGCCAACCTCGCCAGGGCGGTCACCGCCGAACTGGTGGAGCGCATCGTCCGCGGCGTGCACCCGTCCGGGACGTCGCTACCCCCCGAGCCGGTCCTCTGCGAGACCTTCTCGGTCAGCAGGACCGTTGTCCGGGAGGCGGTGAAGATCCTCCAGGAGAAGGGGCTCGTGCAGGTCCGCCAGGGCGCCGGCACCATGGTCACCCCGCCATCGAACTGGGACATGCTCGACGAGCTCGTCCTCGCCGCCACCATCGCCGAGGACGACAGTCTCGCCATCCTCGACGACCTCGTCGTCACCCGGCGGGTGCTGGAGTCCGACATGGCGAACGTCGCCGCCCGCCTCGCCGACGACGACACCATCGACCGGCTGCGCGCCCTGGTCGACCGGATGGACGAGCTCGTCGACGACCACGTCACGTACCACGAGCACGACCGGGCGTTCCACGACCAAGTCATGCAGGCGTCCGGCAACCGGATCGCGCGCGGGGTCGTACGGGCGTTGGAGAGTCAGGTCATAAACACCGCCCGGTACATGGGCCGGACCGAACGCTCCCTCTGCGTGGCGTCCAACAAGGGGCACCGGCGCATCTACGAGCGCATCGCCGCCCACGACCAGGACGGCGCCGCCGAGGCGATGTTCACCCACATCACCGAGGCGTGGCTGGTGCGGCGCGGCGGTTCGGGCAAGCCGGTCCGTCTCCAGCGCTGAGCGTCGCGGACGGCGAAGCGGCGCCCACCCCCGGCACACGGGAGCAGGCGCCGCCGCCGGACGCCGACCGACGTCACGAGAACTGCGAGAAGAACCTCCAGATCTCACCCTTGGTCCAGGTCGTGATGCCGCTCTCGGCGTACGTCCCGTCCACCGGTCCGGGCATGTGGCCGTTGTCGTACGCGGCCCACTGCACGGGATAACCAGACCGGCAGCCGGAGTAGGTGGTCGTGATGTGCGTCCGGCTGCCCGCCGCCGGCTCGGGCGGGTTCTGGGCGGTGCAACCGTTGTTCCGGACGAACGTGTCGCGCAGCGCCCGCCCCTGGGAGATGTTCAGGACGTTGTCCGAGATGCCGTGCAGCCCGAAGTACGCGATGGGCTGCGTACCGCCGCTGCAACCGCTGATCTGCGCGCCGGAGATGACCGCGACGGCCCGGAAGACGTTGGCCCGCGCGCAGGCCACGGCGTAGCTCATGCCGCCACCCCAGCTGAAGCCGAGGGCGAACCGCTGCCGCGGGTTGACACACAGGCCGCTCTCGATCCGGCTGATCATGTCGTCGACGAAGGTGATGTCCTCGCCGCCGGCGTTGCCCCAGCCGTTGCCGAACCCCTGCGGCGCGACCAGGATCGCGCTGTTGTTCGACTGCTCCTGCTGCCCGTAGTAGGACCACGCGGCCCCGCTGGTGCCGCCGGACGAGATGTCCTGCATGGTGCCGCCCCGCCAGTGGAACGCGAAGATCAGGCGGTACGGGTTGCTGTTGTTGTAGTTGGCGGGCACCCGCAGGATGAAGGTCCGGCTCTTGCCGTTGCTCTGGATCGTGTGCGTGCCGCTGGCCAGCATCGGCGCCTTGCCGCACCCGCTACCGCCCGACGGCGGCGGTTCGGTGCTGCCGGTCGGGACGAGCTGCCACTGTTGGTTGGCGCCGTTCCAGTCGGAGTACTGCACGACGTTCGCTCCGTCGGCTGTGGAGGCGCCCTGCACCTCCACAGCCTTGCCGCTGTGCCGGCTGATGAGCCGGACGTAGCCGCCGTCCGAGTCGGCCAGCCGGAACTGCTGGTTCGTGCCGTTGAGGTCGGACCACTGCACGATGGCGCCGCCGTCGGCGGTGGAGAAGTTGGACACGTCGAGGACCTTGCCCGAGTGTCGGGACTTCAGCCGGTAGTAGCCGCCTCCCGAATCCACGAACTGCCACTGCTGGTTGGCGCCGTTGTTACGCGTCCACTGGGTGATCCGCGCGCCGTCGTTGGTGGCCGAGCCGTACAGGTCCAACGCCTTGCCGCTGTTGCGGTTCACCAGGACGTACGAGGCGTTGGTGTCCACGGTCGCCGCCGCCGCGGGCGCAGCGTCGACCGCGACGAGCATGCCGGCGGTCATGACCGCGGCCGCCGCCGCGGCCGACGCCGACCGCCAGCGACGTCTCGGTGGAGAGGCGGGACGAGCCTCACCGATGGCCTTCATGGTCCACTCCTTCGATCGGGGTCACCCACGGGCGAGACGCACGCGCGTGCCCTGGCGTGTGTGCCGGCGTCTGGTGGTGGCGTCAGCACGTTGGGGGGTGTGTGGTGCGGGCGAGATGCGGCCGGCCCGATGGAGCGCTGCGGCGTATCCGGGCCCCCGGCGGCCCACGCGACCCGCGAGTCAAAAGTTAGCGTTCACAACGTCATACGTCAAACGATTGGCATCGATACACTGCCTGTGTCTCGACGGGCCCACGCCGGGTCGGTATGGTCGCGGCGTCCGGGGAGGGACAGGCGCGCGCAGGCGCGCACCGACGCCCCACGGTCCACTATCGCGGAGGCGTGAGATGCGACGACACGCAATGGTCATCCGGCTCCGACCGGAGCACCGGGAGACCTACCTTCGGCTGCACGCCGCCGTCTGGCCCACCGTCGAGGAGACGCTGCGGCAGGCGAACATGCGCAACTTCAGCATCTTCCTGCACGACGATCTGCTGTTCGGCTACTACGAGTACGTGGGCGACGACCACGCCGCCGACCAGGCGCGTATCGCCGCCGACCCACAGACGCAGGAGTGGTGGAAGTTGACCGAGCCGTGCCAACAGTCGCTGGCCCCGGAGGGAAGCGACGACTGGTGGGTTCCCGTGCCGGAGGTCTGGCACCTCGCCGACAAGGACGCCTGACCGCCGTCCGCGCCGGCCCGGATCACTCGGGCGGCTTCGCCCCCGACTGCTCGCTCACCATGTACGCCGCGTACCAGTCGGGCCAGTTGTCGTCAGTCGTACCGGTGCGCTTCTCATGCTCGCCGTGGGCGGCGGCCGCGCGCCGCAGCGCGCTCGCCAGGTCGCTGTCGGAGGTGTACGACGTCACTCCCCCCTCGATCCGTCCGGGGAGCCTGGTGGTGATCTCCTGCACGAGCCAGGTGTTGCCGTCCGGGTCGCGGAACGTGGCGCACGAGAAGTAGCTGCGGTGCTCGGGATCCGGCCCGTCGGGGTGACGTGGAAGACACCACTGACCTCGACGCCGACGGCGAGCAGGGCGTCGCGGGCCGCCTCGACATCGGACACGACCAGGTACGCCGTTGCCGAGCCGGGCGTCGCCGACGTGAGCTGCGGCCCGAACTGCACCGAACACATCACCGGGGTCGCCGTTGCCGTCAGTCCTCGCGCCGCGTGCCGAGGTGCGCGCGCAGCGCCGCCGCGATCTCGCCGGCCGCGCGGAGCTGTTCCGGAGTCAGAGCGTCGACGAACAACTCCCGGATGGCGCGCAGGTGCGGGAAGGTGGCATTCCGGAACGCGTCCGCTCCGGTCGGGGTGAGGAGCACCTCCGACCCACGGGGGACGGTCTGGCACTCCTGGCGGCGGATGAGCCCCCGCCGCTCCATCCGGCCCAGGTGGTGCGAGAGCCGGCTGCGCTCCCAGCCGATGTGGGCCGCCAGCGCGGACGAGCGCATCTTCCGGCCCTGGGCCTCGCTGAGGGCGAGCAGCACCGCGTAGTCCCCCGGCGAGAGCGCGGAGTCGGCCTGGAGGCGGGTGCTGACCTGGGAGGTCAGGGCCTCGGTCGTCTCAATGAAGTCCCGCCAGATCCGTAGCTCATCCGCGGTCGGCAGCTGGCGTCCCCTCCGCCGCTCAGGTGTGGCGCTGGTCATGTCTGTCTCCATGGAATTGACGTGTCAATCGGCAGGTTAGCAGCATTGACACGTCAACAGGGAAGGCCGCTTCCCGCGGGTCACCGGCGGGAGCGCCGAGGAGGAGACATGACGGCTCAACACTTCGAACTGGGGCTGAACTCGTTCGGGGAGGTGGCCACCGACGGCGACCGGACCCTGACCGACGCCGAGACGGTACGACTGCTCGTCGACGAGGCCCGACTCGCGGAGTCGGTCGGCCTCGACGTCTTCAGCCTCGGTGAGCACTACCGGGAGGGCCACAACGACTCGGCCACACCGGTGCTGCTCGCGGCGATGGCGACGGCGACCGACCGGATCCGTCTCGGCACCTCGGTCACGGTGCTCAGCACCAACGATCCGGTACGCCTCTACCACGAGTTCGCCACCCTCGACGCGGTGTCCGACGGTCGGGCCCAACTGGTCCTCGGGCGGGCCTCCGCAACCGAGTCGTTCCCGCTGTTCGGCTACGACCTGGCGGACTACGAGCGGTTGTTCGAGGAGAAGCTCGACCTCTTCGTCCGACTCCAGCGGGACGAAACGGTCACCTGGTCCGGCACCGTACGAACTCCCCTGGTCGACAAGCGACTGCATCCGCGCATGCGGCCGGGCGGCATCCCGACGTGGATCGGCGTCGGTGGGAGCCCCAACTCGGTGGTCCGCGCCGCCCGCTACGGACTGCCGCTCATGCTCGCGATCATCGGCGGGCGGCCGCAGCGGTTCGCCGGCCATGTCGACCTCTACCTCCAGGCACTCAAGCAGTTCGGGAACCCCGTACAGCCGATCGGGCAGCACTCACTCGGCCTTGTCGCGGACACCGACGAGGAGGCGGTGGAAACATGGTGGCGGTACTGGCAGCCGACCGTGGCGCGGCTCGCCGAGGAGCGCGGCTTCTACAAACCGGACCGCGCACGCTACGAGGCCGAGATCGACCACGGAGCGCTGTTCGTCGGGTCGCCGGAGACGGTCGCCCAGAAGATCGCCACCATGGCCCGCGATCTGCGGCTGAGTCGATTCGACCTCAAATACGACATCATGCACCTGCCTCGCGAGGCACGCGCGCGAACCATCGAGCTGCTGGGCAGCGAGGTCGCGCCGCGCGTCCGGGAGCTGTTGGCGAAGGAGCCCACCCATGTCTGACCTCGCGTTCGGCCTCGACACCTTCGGCGACGTACCGCAGGACGACAACGGTAGGCCGATCTCGCACGCCGCAGCGATCCGTCAGGTCGTCGACGAGGCGGTGCTGGCCGACGACCTCGGCGTCGACGTCATCGCCCTCGGCGAGCACCACCGACCGGAGTACTCGGTGTCGACGCCGGAGACCGTGCTGGCGGGCATCGCCTCGCGCACCTCGCGGATCCGGCTCTCCTCCGGCGTGACGGTGCTCAGCTCCGACGACCCGGTCCGGGTGTTCCAACGCTTCGCCACCGTCGACGCGCTCTCCAACGGCCGGGCCGAGGTGATCCTCGGTCGCGGGTCGTTCACCGAGTCGTTCCCCCTGTTCGGCTACGACCTGGCGGACTACGACACGCTGTTCGAGGAGAAGATCGAGCTGTTCGCGAAGCTCCTCGACGAGAAGCCGGTGACCTGGAGCGGCACCCTGCGTGCCCCCCTCAAGGACGCCGACGTCTTCCCGAAGACCGAATTGGGGCACCTCACCACCTGGGTGGGTGTCGGTGGCTCGCCGCAGTCGGTCGTCCGCACCGCGCAGTACGGCTTCCCGCTCATGCTGGCCATCATCGGCGGCGCTCCGGAGCGGTTCGCGCCCTACATCGACCTGTACCGGCGGGCGGCCGACCAGCTCGGCACCACCGCCCACCCGGTCGGGATGCACTCGCCCGGCTTCATCGCCGACACCGACGAGGAGGCCAGGGAGGTGTTCTGGCCGCACTACCGGGTCATGCGGAACCGGATCGGCGCGCTGCGGGGCTGGCCACCGATCCGTCGCGAGGAGTTCGACTCCGAGGTGGAGCACGGCTCGCTGTACATCGGTTCACCCGAGACTGTGGCACGCCGGATGGCAGGCGCCATCGGCAGCCTCGGCGTCGGCCGGTTCGACCTCATCTACACGGCGGGAGCCCAGCCGGTGAGCGCGCGGATGCGTGCCGTGGAGCTCTACGGCTCCCGGGTGATCCCCATGGTCCGCGACATCCTGGCCGGCTGAACCACCGCACCGGCACCCTGGAGGGAAGACATGAACGCCAACGACCGGCCGCAGACCCTCGCCGTCCTCGGGGCCGGCAAGGTGGGCACCGTCCTCGCCCGGCTCGCGCTCGCCGCCGGCTACCGGGTGCTCGTCGCCGGCTCCGGCGACCCGGCGAAGATCGCCCTCACCATCGAGGTGCTCACCCCCGGGGCGACCGCGACCACGTCGGTCGACGCCGTGGCCGACGCCGACATCGTCATCCTCGCCCTGCCGCTGGGCAAGTACCGGGCGATCCCCGCCGAGGCGCTGCGCGGCAAGCTCGTCGTCGACGCGATGAACTACTGGTGGGAGGTCGACGGCATCCGCGACGACCTGACCGATCCACGCACGTCGTCCAGCGAGATCGTCCAGGCGTTCCTGGCCGGCGCGCGGGTCGTCAAGGCGTTCAACCACATGGGCTACCACGATCTCGAGGACGAGGCGCGGCCGGCCGGAGCCGCCGGCCGCAAGGCCATCGCGATCGCCGGCGACGACCCCGCTGATCTCGCCGCCGTGGCGTCCCTCGTCGACGCGCTCGGCTTCGACCCGGTCGTCGCCGGAGCTCTCGCCGAGGGGGTACGGCTCGAACCGGGCAGCGAGTTGTTCGGCGCCAACGTGAGTGCCGCCGAGGTGCGCGCCATGCTCGACCGGTTTCCCGAGTCGGAACGCGGGCGGGTCATCGCCTCCGCGCGAGGCTCCGACCTGCCCGGGTGACGGACACCGCCGGAACAGGGGCGGGGTGCGACCGCGACGGGTCAGCCGCCGGAGCCCTCCTGCGCGCCGTCGTGACTGTCGCCCTCCAGGTAGACATGCTGGTGCCCCTGGCCGGAGTCGACGTTGACCTGGTCGAGCTGGGTGGCGGCGACGGACCACGCGGCAGCCGCCTGGGCTGCCTGTCGCGCGGCCAGCTCGGCCAGCGGGGCCCGCTGCGCGGGCGGCACGGTGACGGCGAGGAGATAGGCGTCGACGGCGAGGGACGCCTGGTCCACGGCGCTGCGCAGAGCCGTGCGGGCCACGTTCGTCGCGGTGGTGCCGGACGGCGGGTCGGCGAACGGCTCCGCCGCCCGGACCATCGCCTGCTGCCACTGGCGGGCCTGTTCGGCGCTCGCGGGACGGGATGTCGACGGATCCGCCTGGATGGCGGTGAGGATGGGTTGTACCTGCTCCCGCAGGCGACGGGCGGTCGACGTCAGCTCGACGATCTGCTGGCTGTCACGGTGCGCCTCGGCCTTGCGGATGTCCGCGATGGCCGACTCGGTGCCGTCCGGTCGACCGGCCGTGTAACCGACGGCACCGCCGACGAGAGCCGCCGCGAGTCCGACGGCCGCGATGGTTGCCGCGAGACGCGGGACCCGCCGGCGACGCGCGTCGGCGGTGGGCAGCAGGTAGGAGGGCTTGCCGGTACGGCGGGACACAGCATCTCCTCATCTCGAGGGAAACGTGGTCGCAGCCTAGCTCGACGCGGTGACGATGGTCGATAGCTGGAGCGCGTACCGGTTGCGGCCCGTCACCTGACCCGGGCGACGGCGCCGTTGAACGACACGTCCCGCACGGATGGTCGCGGCTGCGGCGCGTCGTCGGCACGCCACCGCGACACCGAGACGATGCCGGGCTCGACGAGCTCCAACCCGTCGAGAAGGCCCGCGAACTGCTCGGTGGTACGGGCCTGGAACCGGCCGTCCTGGTTGTTCGCCTCCAGTTTCGCGGTCACCTCGGGCGGCAGGAATTCCCAGGTCACGTGCGAGGCGACGACATAGCTGCCGGACGGGAGCGCGGCGACGAGGCGGTCGAGGATGCTCCTGGGGCCCTCGTCGTCGCGGATGAAGTGCAGGATGGCCACCAGCATCAACGCGACCGGCCGGGTGAGGTCCAACGTGGCGCGCAGGTCCGGATGGGCGAGGATCCGTTCGGGGTCACGCAGGTCGGCGTCGAGGTAGGCGGTGCGGCCCTCGGGCGTGCTGTTGAGCAGCGCACGGGCGTGGGCGAGGACGATCGGGTCGTTGTCGACGTAGACGACCCGCACCGCGGGGTCGATCGCCTGGGCGACCTCGTGCGTGTTGTCGGCGGTCGGGATGCCCGTTCCGATGTCGAGGAACTGGCGGACACCCTGCTGCGCCAGGAACCGCACCGCGCGGTGCAGGAACATCCGGTTCTCCACGGCGGCGAGCCGGATGGTGGGCATGGCGGCCGCGAGAGCGTCGCCGGACTGCCGGTCGGCGGCGAAGTTGTCCTTGCCACCGAGCAGGTAGTTGTACCTGCGGGCGGGGTGCGCGACCGTGGTGTCGATCCGGTCTGCCGCCGAAAGCTCTCCGCTGCGGAACGTCACCCCGGGCCTCCCATCGCCACGTCGCCTCCACAAGGTACACAGCGGACCACCGGCGCGATGCCCGGCCGACGGCCCGGTGATCATCAACCGGCCGCCCCGTCCCGGCACCCCTCCCCCGGGCTCTCGTCACCGCGTACCCCGGTCACGAGGTCCGTGGTGGTGTGTGCCCGCACGCCCGGCTCCCCGCTGTCGATGAACCGCGCGACGACCGCTCGGACGTGCCGCTCGGCCGGCTCGGCGAGGCCGTCGTAGACGGCCGCGAACAGCTCCCGGGCCGGCTGCCGGGGCCATCGGGCCGGAAGGAGTTCCAGCGGCAGCCGCGGGTCGAGGATGGGAAAGCGCCGGAAGGTGTCCATGACCTCGGTACGCGCCCGCACCGCGGCCGCGCCGTCGACCCGCCCCGACCGCACGAGGGGCACCAGGGGCGTCCACCGCCGCAGGAACACCTCGTAGTGTCCGCTGATCGCGTCGATGTCCCAGGCCTCGATGGGCGCGCGTTGGCTGGTCGTGTCGAGCGCGGACTGTCGGCCGCGGAACACGGTGACCCGGCCCGCCGCCAGCTGGCCGAGCAGCTCCCGCGCCGGTGAGGTCAGCTCGTACGGCGAGATCCACAGTCCGTCGTACAGCGGCGCGTATCCGAGCCACCGTAGCTGGCCGCGCAGTGCCCGCCGCTGCGCGCTGCGGTCCTGTGGCAGCGAGAAGGCGACTGTCGTCCAGCAGCCGTCCCACGACGTCGTCGCGGCGGTGGAGGTCAGGATCCACTGTGCTCCGGCGGAGAGGTTGGCGGCGGCGGCACGGCTGAGCCGGTAGGAGCTGCGCCGGCCGTGCCGGCTGCCCTCCAGCACGCCCCGACGGGAGAGCCTGCTGATCGCGGTCCGCGCGCCGGCCGTGGTCACCCCCGACTCGGCGAGCAGCGCGACGATCGCGGCGGACGGGAGCGCGGCGCGGGTCCGCACGGTGTAGTCGGCCAGCAGGGTCACCGCGACGCCCTGGGGCGAGTTGCCGGCCTGCCGCCGGGGCAGCCGAAGCGAGTGCTCCCCGTCGTCCGGATATATCTCCTCGATGTCGAACGGGCTCGCCACAGGCCCTCCGGGCTCGGCTCGGGGACGTTGCCCCGACTGTAGACCGAACGTCGCCGGACCCGCCCACCTTCTTGATCGAGGCATATCGATTGACACTTATCCGCCCGGAGGGAACACTATCTGCTACGCGATCCCGTACGGAGCCGGCAGGGCATGCACACGTACCAGGCGATGCGCGATCACGCGGGCGGCCGGGCACACCCGCGACCGGAACGCGCGGCCAGTCCCAGCCCGCACAGGTGATCGAAGGAGTCGTCCCCGTGACAATCAGAAGGAAACTGCTACTGCTCGGCCTCGCCGTGTCGCTGGTGGCCGCCGGCCTGATGGTTCCCACCATCCGGCCCGCGTACGCCGCGTCGCTGGTCGAGGTCACCAGCTTCGGCGACAACCCGGGTCGGATGCGCATGCACGTCTACGTGCCGGACACCCGTCCGGCCCGGCCGGCGGTCGTGGTGGCCATGCACGGCTGCGGCGGGTCCGGCCCCGGCTTCTACTCCGGTAGCGAGTTCGCCGCACAGGCCGACCGGTACGGATTCATCGTGATCTACCCGACCGCGACCCAGCAGGCCGGGTTCGGCAACTGCTTCGACGTCTGGTCGGACGCCGCCAAGCGTCGTGGCGGCGGCAGCGACCCGGTGTCGATCATCTCCATGATCCGGTACGCGCAGCAGCAGTACGGCGCCGACCCCGACCGGGTCTACGCCACCGGCAGCTCGTCCGGCGGCATGATGACCAACCACATGCTGGCCCTGTACCCCGACGTGTTCAAGGCCGGCGCCGCGTTCATGGGCGTTCCCTTCAACTGCTTCGCCAACGCGGCCGACTACCCGCCCACCAACAGCCAGTGCACCGGCGGCGCCATGAACCGCACCCCGCAGCAGTGGGGGGACGCGGTCCGCCAGGCCTACCCGGGCTATTCCGGCCCCCGCCCACGGGTGCAGGTGTGGCACGGCACCAACGACACGCTCGTGCCGTACTCGCTCCTTCAGGAGACGATCGAGCAGTGGACCAACGTGTTCGGTCTCAGCCAGACACCGACCTCCACCGACACGCCGCAGGCCAACTGGAACCGGCGCAGGTACGCCGACGCCAGCGGCACCGTCCAGGTCGAGGCGTACAGCATCCAGGGCGCCGGACACGAACACGTCGGGGTACAGGGC
>NZ_VDFY01000099.1 GCF_006228125.1 Micromonospora orduensis
CCTACCACCGCCGTCGACGCCAACGATCCCTGTCCCGGTTGACCCCTATCGAGTACGAGACCATCATGACCCCACCGGCCAGTCAGGCCGCGTGACTGAAACTGTCACCTATCGGTGCAGCAGACCCCAGCGCCTCTGAGCTGCGACAACTCCGACCGAAGATCATCGGGCACAGCCAGGGCACAACTCAGGCATGATCTTGGCTCGCGGTACGTTCAGACGATTGCCGTCTGCCTGCCGCAGGAGGCTGCCGACCAGGCCGCGCGGCGGTCCTTCTTCGGCAGCCAGTGCACGTAGGTTTCCAGGGTGATCCGCAGGTTGGCGTGCCTCAGCGCCTTCTGCACCTTCTGGGGCTCGGCACCGTTGCTCATGAGCGTGGTGGCGAAGAAGTGCCGCAGGGAGTGGAATGTTCCTTCCTTCGGCCACCCGGGGCCTGACGCCAGTCCGCCCACAACTCCGACCGATCGAGTTACCGGGCCGCTTTTGTTGTGCTCCGGGCAGGTCGGCAAGGCTTTCCGAAGCTCGATCGCCGGTTGCCGGAGAGTCATACTCGGCGCGGTACGGCTTCCTCCTGCCAGCGGTAGAGGTCGCGCAGCAGGGAGATCTCGGCGCCGTGATGGATCAGCTCCCTGTTGACGTGCAGGATCCTGTTCTCCATGGGAAACCGCTCGGGGCCAACCGATGGCGGATTCTCCAGGTCAGCGTCCGAGAGGTCGCGAACCCCCGTGTTCCATCTCGCATACATCTCATCGAGCTGTTTCAGCGCCTCGTCAGCGGTCCCCGCGTAGGCGAATGTCTCGGAGTCCACGTCCTGGCCGCCGAAGTACCATCCGACCCGATAGCCCAGGCACGAGACGATAATGTGCGCCAGCCGCCAGGCGATCGTGGTCACTGGCGCCGGCACCGGGCCAGGGAACACGTAGTCCATCGTCCATTCCCCCGAACCTTCCGACATCGGTGCGGCCGACGTACCCCGTGGGCGGATACTCCAGCAGCCGCGCACCGGCTCCCAGAAGTACTCCTCGTCGGTAAGACCCTCCAGCCGTGGCCGCAGGTTCTTGCACCAGTACCAGTCCAACTGCTCCGAGAGCTGCTCGCTTCTTGCCACTTCCGCACCCTACGTACAACGGAGAGCTGGCTGCGACCCTCGCGGACGGCGGGCCATTGTCTGCCGCGTGCCCGGTCCGTGCCCATTGTGGGCGCGGTTCGGCTTCGCCGATGGGCGTTCGGGATCAAGCCGATCGTTGGGACGCTGTGCGGCAGCGGTTAGGTACCGCTAGTCGGATATTGGCCGGGTGACATGCCGGTCAACGGCGTGCGGCGACTGAAGTCACGCCGCGCTGGTAGCTTGACGCGTCCCGCGAGAAGTGGAGTCTGTCCGTGCCGAGGATGGTGCTGCGTAGGTTGGTCGCGGTGGTGACCGTCTCCATGGTGGCGGCGTGCGCTTCTTCGACGGCTCATCCGGTGGATCAGTCGGCGAGCGGGACGAGGCCGGCGACGACGCCACCGTCCCCAGCAGTTCCGGCGACGGGCGGATCCGGGTATTCGGCGGCGCTGTCCGCACGCTTGGTGACTCCGGACTCGCTGCCGCCCGCGTTCACTGTGGACATCGCGACTGTCATGGCGCGGGATGCTGGGGACAACCCTTCCGGTGGCGACTCATCCTGTACGCCCGAGATGATCCCGCTGCTGTCGGCCCGTCGGCTGACCGGCACTCCGTCGGCGATCGCCGCAGCCACCCTCAGCTACGACGTGGGTCCCGATGACCTCTGGGTGGGCACCGAAGTCCTCAGGACCTACGCCGATGACGGTGCCCGACGAGCGATGGCCGACCTGCGAGCCTTCATCGACCGTTGTCCCACCGCTTCGCCGTCCGCCCAGCTCGGCGGCGGTAGCTACCGCTACGCATCGGCGCCAGGGCCTCAGTTGGGCGATGAGAGTGTCCACGTCAGCTGTACCGCGACGTCGGGTGCTGACGCGCTGAAGTGGGACGTCCTGCTCGTCCGGATCGGGACCACTCTGGTGGTGATCCAGGAGGAGGGCAACAAACCCGGCAACGACGAGCTGCTCACCCAGGTCGCCGAGGCTGCGCTCCACAGATACCAGTCGACCGGATCCTGAGCCCGCCGTCACTCGCGCCGCGCGGCTCCGCGCATCGCGTACACCACAAGGCCCGTGACCGCCAGGACGGCCGCGACCGCCGCCGCCGGCCGGCTGTTGTGGGGTTGGCCCTGCCAGGTGGCGAGGGCACCCCACGTGCTCGGCTGGGGGAACAGGGCGGCGACGACAGCCCAGCCCATGGGGAGGAACCAGGCGCGGGCCGCGCCCACGACCGCCGCGCAGAGGGCGGTCAGGCCCAGCAGGCCGGCGGAGTCGCGGACCACAAGCGCGGCGGGGCCGAAACGGGCGCCGGTGGGTTGGGTGGCGAGCAGCACGACGAGTACGACCGCCAGCGCGGCCAGCAGATGGACGGCTCGGCGCCACGGCCAGTGCAGTGCGGCCGCGCGTTCCAGGTCTTCGTCGGGGGCGGCAAGCGTGGTCGACAGGACGGCCACCATCAGCATGACGGTCAGTACGACGAGCAGGAGGATGGCGTCGCGCTCCTTGGCGAGGGTCAGCCAGAGCACCCAGATGAGGGCTGCGGCGCCGACCGACGCGGCCAGTGCCAGGGGTACGCGCCGTGCGCGTAGGTAGAGGGTCATCGGGACAGTAGTCCGGTGGGGTCCTGGCAGGTCAGGAGCGCGTCGCGTACCGCCGTCACACGGGAGAGCGCCTCCGGTGCCGGCAGCTTCCGCAGGCCCCGCCACAGCGCGATCGCCACGGCGTTGAGCTGCGGATCCTCCTCGATCATCCCGGGGATGACGCCGACGTCGGAGACCGGCTCGCGGCCGAGCAGGTGGTACGCGGCTGCCCGTTCGACGGCAGCGTTGCGCTCGCATTCCGGGTCGCCGTAGCCGGCGCCCAGGCCGAAAACCATCTCGGGGACCACGGCGTCGGGATGGGCCAGGCCGCCGTGGTCGTCGATCCGGACGGCGATCGTGACGATGTCGGCGTCGCGAGCGGGTGCGTCCTCGATGAGGTAGGCCCGCCTGTCCTCGTGCACCTGCGTGGGGGCGTCCGGCAGTTTCGCGAGGGCGGCCAGGCCCTGGCGGGCGAGTGGGGTGAGCGCGTCCAGCACGTTCGCGTTGACCCGGGTGACGCAGACCTTCGGCGCGTCGTCGGTGCAGACGAGTTCGCGGGCCACGGGGTCGATCGGTGCGATGAGGGCGGCGTCGTCGCGGGGGACGATCGCCGCCGCGACGCCGAAGCCGAGCAGCACCGGCAGTGCGGCGGCCACCGACGTCCGCGGGCCTCGGGCGACCAGCAGCAGTACGCCGGTCAGCGCGAGCCCGCCCATGAAGAGGGCGAGCACGGCGGTGACCCGCGCGTCGATGGTCTGGAACGGGTAGAACGGGTTGCTGCCGTAGGCGGGTGACAGGATCGCGCCCATCCAGTCCGGCCGCATGATCGCGGTGAAGAAGACCAGCAGCACACCGGCCACGGCGAGCACGGGCGCGGTCACCAGAGCCGGCAGCAGTCGCCCGATGCCGAGGCCGAGCCAGGCCGCCGCGACCAGGGAGAGCGCGCCGACAAGCGTGATGGCGACGACGTCCGGCGGGAAGTAGGCGGCGGTCGAGGCGATCCGCACGCCCCCCGCGCCGACCACGAGCAGGAAGGCGAGCCCGACCGAGGCTCCCATCGCGACGAGGACCGGCAACATCCGGCGGGCGCGGGACCGGGGCGTGGTGGCGAACAGTTCGCCGACCTTGGCCCGGTGCTCACGGCGGCCCTGCCATGCTCCGGCGGCCAGGGCGATCGGCCACAGCAGGATCATGTACTCCTTTGTGGTCAGCGCGAGGGACATCCAGCCCGCCGACCAGCGTCCCGGGGCGGTGAAGAGGGCGGCGACGCCGACCGTCAACACGATCAGGGCGGCGCCGGCCGCGGCGGAGCGCCGCAGCTCGATCCCGAGGACGCTCATCGGGCGGCCTCCGCGAGGTGGCGGCGGAGCAGGGCCGAGTAGCCGCGTTCGGCGGCGCTGTCCCCCGGGTGGCGATCGTCGCCCTGCTCGGCCAGCGCGGCGGGTGTGCCCTGCCACACCAGCCGACCCTCGTTGATCAGCACGACCTCGGTGCAGGCGGCGACCACGTCCTCGACGAGGTGGGTGGAGACCAGTACGCAGGCGTCAGTACCCAGGTCGCGCAGCAGCTCGCGCAGGTCGAGGCGCTGCTCGGGGTCGAGGCCCACGGTCGGCTCGTCCAGCAGCAGCACCTGCGGGTCGTTGACGATGGCCTGGGCGACTCCGGCCCGGCGCAGCATCCCGCCGGAGAGAGTCCTGAGCTTGGCGTCGGCCTTGGCGCTGAGCCCCACCCGGTCGATCGCGCGCTGCGTGGCCGCCGGGATGTCGGGCTTCGGCATCTCCTTCAACCAGGCCAGGTACGACACGAACTCGCGCACCGTGAACCGCGGGTAGTAGCCGAAGTGCTGCGGCAGGTAGCCCAACGCGCGCCGGGCGTGGCGCAGGTCGGCGCGGCCGTCGACCGAACTGCCCAGCAGGGTGAGTCGACCTCCGGCCGGCTTGAGCACCGTGGCGAGGGCACGCATCAACGTCGTCTTGCCGGCGCCGTTGCGCCCCAGCAGGCCGTGCACGCCGGTGCCCAGGCTCAGGTCGAGCCCGTCGACGGCCAGGTGGCGGCCGGCCCGTACCTTCAGCGCCTCGGCGTGGATGGCCCAGGGGTGGATGGTGGCGGCCGTCTCGGCCGTACTCACCGCTCGCATGGTTGTTCCCTTCAGAACGAGGTGACGCGCCGGAAGCTGTTGGCGCGCAGGAGGGTCAGGGTGGCCAGCACGACCGTGACGACGGCCCAACCGCCGGTGGCCGCCGGCTGGAGGAGCACCGGAAGTTCGGCGGTGGCGAGGCTGGGCGCGACCACGGCCGCGGCCCAGGCCGCCATCAGGCCGACCGCGGCGCGGTGGACGCCGACGAGGGAGCCGAGCAGCAGCGTCGCGGCGGTGAAGGCCAGGCACGGCAGCAGCATCAGCGCCAGGTCCGCCCGGCTGTCCCCGAGGACGGCGAACGCGGCGAGCACCGGGATGACGAGGACGAGCACCACGGCGGTGCGGCGCAGCAGCATCGTCAGGCCCGCCGAGGGGGTGCCGACGATCAGCTCCCAGGCCGGGTCGCCGCGTCTGCTCCAGGCAGCCGCGACCCCGGGCAGCGGCGCCAGGGGCGCGAGCAGCAACACGATCGACGGCAACTCGGACAGGAAGTACGTGAGCACTGCCGCGGTGCCGAGCACGCCGGCGGTCATGGCGACCCACGGCAGCAGCGCCGCCACGAACCAGCGCTGCCGCACCGGCGTACGGAAGAAGCTCCTGGATCGTGGGGCGGGGCCGGCGGCGATCCCACGGTCGACGGCTGCCGCGACCTCGGCGACCAGGGCGCGCGACTCGGCGGTGGTGCTGCCGGCCAGGCGCGCGCGGCAGTCCGCGCAGGTCTCCAGGTGCACCTCGATCGACCAGACGGTCGCCTCGTCGAGGCCGGGATCGCCGTCGGCGTAGCGGTCGATCTCGTTCAGGGTGGGATGCGTGGTCATGACAGTGCCTCCCGCAGGACGATCCGGGCGCGGCGGATCCGGGACTTGACGGTGTTCTCGGGTACGCCCAGCAGCACGGACGTCTCGCGCACGGTGAAGCCGTCGAGGACTGTGGCGCGCAGCACCGCCCGGACCTCGGGAGGCAGCACGGCGAGCGCCTGTTCGAGTTCCTGCCCGACGCGGCCGGCCAGCACCTCGTCCTCGGCGGCGGGTACGACCGTCTCGACCTGGTGCACCTGCGGCGTCCGGGCCTGCCGGGAGCGACGCCGGAACGCGTCGACCAGGCGGTGCGCGGCGATGGTCCACAACCAGCCGACGGCGCTGCCGCTGACCTGGTCGCCGGCGAAGCTGCCGGCCGCCCGCCAGAGGGTCAGGTAGGTCTCCTGGAGGACGTCGGCGACCACGTCCGCATCGGCGCACCGACGCCGCAGCCGCACCTCCAGCCAGGGCGCGGTACGCCGGTACAGCTCGTCGAAGGCCCGCCGGTCACCGTGGGCCACGCGACGTACGAGTTCCTGCTCGTCGGCCGCGTCCAGACTTCGTCTCACATCAGGTAAGACGACGGCCCCCTCGCGATCGGGTCACGCCTCGGTGTGACCGCCGTCACCATCGCTGACGCGGTCGGGCGTCAAAGGCGTTGCACGCCCCCCGGGTCGGCTGGTTAGGTTGACGCCATGTCCAGCTCGTACGCGTTCCCGACGGCGTCCACTGACGTCCTGTTCGGCGCGCTGCGACGCCGGCGGTCCTGCGACCGCCCGCGCTGAGCATTCCTCACCTGCGACCGGCGGATCGAGCCGCCGGTCGTCACCGATCGTCCTCGGTCCGCCCGCATCCCCTTCCGGTGATCCGCGAGCGGCGGATCCGAGCGAGATCGGCGTACCCATGGATCTGGAAAAGCTGCTGACCGACCGGCTGGCGCCGGCGTTCGCGACGGTGGCCGGCGTACCGGTGAACCCGGTCGTGCGGCGGTCTCCGCGCGCGGACTTCCAGTCCGACGCGGCGCTCGCGCTGGCCCGGCGGCTCGGCCGGCCGCCGCGCGACATCGCGGCCGAGGTGCTGGGGTACGCGGACCTGGCCGACGTGTGCAGCGTCGCGGAGGTGTCCGGGCCGGGCTTTCTCAACCTGACAGTCGCCGACGCGGCCCTGGCCGCGCTGGTGTCCGCGCTCGCCACCGACCCCCGGCTGGGTGTGCCGGTGACCGCCGAACCGGAGACCGTGGTCATCGACTACTCGGCGCCGAACGTGGCGAAGGAGATGCACGTCGGCCACCTGCGCTCGACGGTCATCGGCGACGCGGCGGCCCGGCTGCTGGAGTGGCTGGGGCACCGGGTGCTGCGGGCCAATCACCTGGGCGACTGGGGCACGCCCTTCGGCATGCTGATCGAGCATCTGGCCGATCTGGGCGAGGCCGAGGCCGCTCACGAGCTGTCCATGGGGGACCTGGACTCGTTCTACAAGGCGGCTCGGGCGAAGTTCGACGCCGACGGGGCGTTCGCCGAGCGGTCCCGGCTGCGGGTGGTGGCCCTGCAGGGCGGCGATCCGGTGACCCTGCGGCTGTGGCGGCTGCTGGTGGAGCAGTCCGAGCGGTACTTCATGACCGTGTACGACAGGCTCGACGTCACCCTCACCGAGCGGGACTTCCACGGCGAGAGCAGCTACAACGACCTGCTCGCGCCGGTGGTCGACGACCTGGGTCGGCTCGGGCTGCTGCGCGAGAGCGACGGCGCGGCCTGTGTGTTCCCGCCCGGTTCGGTGGGCCGGGACGGCGAGCCACTGCCGCTGATCGTGCGCAAGTCCGACGGCGGGTACGGCTACCCGGCCACCGACCTGGCGGCGATCCGGCAGCGGACCGGCGCGCTGGGCGCGACCCGCCTGCTCTACGTGGTTGGGCTGCCGCAACGGCGGCACTTCGAGATGGTGTACGCCGTCGCCGCGCAGGCCGGCTGGCTGTCCCCGCCGGCCCGGGCCGAGCATGTCGGGTTCGGCTCGATCCTCGGAGCGGACGGGCGGATGCTGCGCAGCCGGGCCGGCGGGTCGGTGAAGCTGGTCGGCCTGCTGGATGAGGCGATCTCCCGGGCGACCGCCCTGGCCCGGGAGCGGAACCCGGAGCTGGGCGAGGCGGAGGCGGCCGAGGTGGGCCGGGCCGTCGGCATCGGCGCGATCAAGTACGCCGACCTGTCCAACGACCGGCACCGGGACTACGTGCTCGACTGGGAGCGGATGCTGTCCCTGGACGGCAACACCGCGCCCTACCTCCAGTACGCGTACTCCCGGATCCGGTCCATCTTCCGGCGGGCCGGGATGGCTGCCCGGCCGGACGCGGCCGTCTCGCTGGCCGAGCCGGCGGAGCGGGCGCTCGCCTTCGAGCTGGTCGGCTTCGGCCGGGTGGTCGGCGAGGTGGCGGAGAACCTGGAGTTCCATCACCTCGCCGGCTACCTGTACCGGCTGGCCGCGGCCTTCAGCGCGTTCTACGAACGGTGTCCGGTGCTGCGGGCCGACGAGCCGGTCCGGGACAGCCGGCTGGTGCTCTGCGACCTGACCGCCCAGGTGCTCCGGCAGGGGCTGCACCTGCTCGGCATCCGAACCCCCGAACGGATGTGAGCGGAGGTCCGCAGCCTGGCGCCGACGGCCGACGTAGCTATCCTCTTCAGGTGCTGGTCCGTGTGGAGATCGTTGACACGGGTCCGGCACTGCGAAGGGACTTTCGACATGCCCCGTGTGGTACCGGCGGTCATCCGCGCGCTCGACGTCCTCGAACTGTTCCTGGACCACCCACAACTGTCGGCCCGCCAGGTGATGGAGCGGCTCGATCTGCCCCGCACCACCGTCCACGAACTGCTCGTCACGCTCGAAGCCCGCTCGTACCTGATCTCCGTACCGGGTCAGCCGGTGCAGTATCGGCTCGGCATGCCGCTGTTCCAGCTGGGCGCGGCGTTCGCCGGCCGGCTTGACCTGGTACGCGAGGCGCAGGGCGTCGCGCGGGACGTGGCCGCCAAGTGCGACGAGGCGGTTCATGTGGCGGTGCTCGACGGCGCCGATGTCATCTACCTCGTCAAGTTCGACAGCACCCACCCGGTTCGGATGGTCTCCGGCGTCGGGTTGCGGCTGCCGGCCCACTGCACGGCGGTCGGCAAGATCCTGCTGTCGGGTCTCGGTAAGGCGGACCTGGACGCCGTCCTGCTGAAGGACCCCCTGCCGGGCATGACGCCGGACAGCATCACCGACCCCGATCGTCTACGCGAACATCTCGAACGTGTCCGCGCGGAGGACGTCGCGGTGGACATCGGCGAGTCCGACAGTGCCATGCGCTGCGTCGCCGCAGCGGTCCGGGACCATTCCGGCGCCATCATCGCTGGGATGAGCCTTTCCGCGCCGATCATCCGCTGGACGCCGCAGGCGCAGGTGGAGTGGACCGGGCTGGTTCGTGAGGGCGCAGCCGCGCTCTCCACCCGCATGGGCTACCGGGCGCAGCCCCGATAACCAGCCTCCCGTTTTCGGTTCGAAATAACATCGAAACATTGACACCTGTCGTACGGGTGCTCTAGCGTCGCGTCCACTCGATCCGGTATATCGAACCTAGTTCGAAATTTCGAACGGCGGTGGTCCCGTGACCCGACCGAACTGGAACGTCAGCGCCACTGTCTCGGCCCGGTCGCCGATCGCCCTGGCCTCGTCGCGCCACTCGGCGTGCGGCACCGGCAACCCACGAACGAGCTGATCCCGACGGATGGCCGTCCGTGGTCGCCACCAAGAACCCAACTGGAACACAACCATCGCGGTGTTCGCCAGGTAGGCCTTCGGCGTGCAGCCGTGCGCGGGCAGATGAAGGAGGCGAGTGTCCATGAAGGACAACCCGATGTGGTCTCGGCGCGGCTTTCTGGGGATGGGGGTGGGAGTGCTCGGCGCGGCCGGTCTGGGCGCGTGTGGAGGCGAATCCGAATCGCCGACCAGGGTGCAGCCGGAAGTCCCGCAGGAGCTCATCGACGCCGCCGCGGCGATGAAGGGCTCCTCGATGGGGATGCTGTCGCAGAAGCTGTACTCGACGGCGGCGAACGACGCCCTCGACAGCTCGATCAAGAAGTTCGCCGACACCACCGGGACGAAGATCGAGAACAGTCTCGTCCAGGCCGACGCCGGTGACGTGGTGGCCAAGATCGACGCCGAGGTCAAGGGCGGGGTGGCCCGTGACCTGGCGTTCATGACCGACTCACGGTTCGTCGCGCAGTTCCAGGCGCTCGGCGACCTGGAGGACGTGACGGACGTCGTGCAGGCGCTGACCGCCAAGTACGGCGAGCCCTGCGCCGAGGCCAAGAACTTCTGCGTCTTCGACGGCAGGTGGTTCGCGATCCCGTACCACTTCATCGGTATCGGGTCGTTCCTGCGCAAGGACTGGATGAAGGACAAGGGCATCACCCCCAAGGACATCTACAGCTGGGAGGAGCTGCGCGACCTCTGCCTGGAGATCTCCGATCCGGCCAAACGCCGGTTCGGCTGGGGCATGACGGTGAACCGGTCCGGTGACGGCAACGGCATGATCGAGGCCCTGATCAACGCGTACGGCGGGTCGATCGCCTCCAACGACGGTAGGAAGGTCACGTTCGACTCCCCCGAGACGGTGCAGGCGGTGGCCTTCCTGGGCGACATCTACACCAATTCCAGGTACAAGCGGATGCTGCCGCCGGGGGTCGCCAGCTGGACCGACACCAGCAACAACGAGAACTGGCTCGCCGGGATCCTCGGCTACACCCGCAACCAGTTCAGCGTCTACGCGGACTCCCGGACCAAGAAGAACCCGGTGTACGCGAACACCCACGTCTTCTCCGACTGCATCGGGCCGGCGACCAACAATCCCCTGCTGCTCGGCCAGTCGCAGGGTTTCGTCGTCTTCAAGGGCGCGAAGAACCCGGCGCTCGCCAAGCTCCTGGCGCAGTACCTAGTCAGCGCGCCCGCGCTGCTCGGGGTGGCGAAGGAGGCACCCGGCCTGGTGATGCCGGCCTGGGAGAAGGTCTGGGACGCCGACCCGTTCTTCACCAGTGGCGACCCGGCGTTCCCCATGCTGCGCAAGATCACCGAACTGAAGCTGCCGCTGAACACGAAGAACGGCCTGGCCTTCCCGCAGAAGGCCAGCGCGGGCCAGCAGGCCGTCGGCGCGGCCTACGTGCTCACCGACATGATGCAGCAGGTCGTGCAGGGCACCGCGCCGGCGCAGGCCGTGAAGGCGGCCCACGCGAAGATGGTGCAGATCTTCAACCAGCAGGGGCTGCCGCAGTGAGGTCGGTCCGTCCCGCGCGGGTCCCGGCGGCGAGGAAGTCCCCGCCGCCGGGACCCGGCTCTCTCACGGCGACCCAGCGGCGGCTGGGTCGTGACTGGCGACTGGCCGCACTGTTCCTCGCACCCATGGCCGTACTGGTCGGCGGCCTCGTCCTCGTGCCGATCGCCCGGTCGATCATCACCAGCACCACGGAACGACACGGGCAGGACACCGTGTTCGTCGGCGCGGACAACTACCTCGCCCTCATCGGCGACGAGCAGTTCCACACGGGCGTGGTGAACTCGTTCGTCTTCACCGCGTACGCCGAGATCTTCAAGGTGGTGCTGGGGCTGGCCGCGGCCCTGCTGCTGCACCACCGGCGCCGTGGGCGGGCCGTGCTGGCCGGGCTGCTCCTGGTGCCGTGGGTGGTGCCGACGGTGGTGACGGCGTTCAGCTGGCGCGCGCTGCTCGACCCGATCTTCGGCAGCGTCAACACCCTGCTCACCGCCACCGGGATCGGGCCGCTGCTGGCCAGCGCGCACCTGGTCGACAGCTGGCCGGCGGGCTGGCTGTCCGACCCGTCGCTGGCCATGCCGTCGGTGATCCTCGTCAACGTCTGGAAGGGCGTGCCCTTCTTCACCGTGTGTTTCCTCGCGGGGTTAAAGGCCATCCCGGCGGACCTCTACGAGGCGGCGACCATCGACGGCGCCTCCTCGTGGCAGCGGTTCGTCAACGTGACGCTGCCCGGCCTCCGCCACGTGATCACCGTGACGGTCACCCTGTCGTCGATCTGGACGTTCAACAACTTCGACCTCGTCTGGTTGCTGACCCAGGGCGGCCCGGGCGACGTGACCGCGCCGTACGTGCTGGTCGCGTACTCGAAGGCGATTCTGCAGTTGCAGTACGGCGCCGGCGCGGCGGTCACGCTCGTCATGCTGCCGATCATCGGCGGGCTGGTGTTCGTCCTGGTCCGGTTGCTGCGCCAGGACACCGGCATCAAACTGCCGAGGCGACGCCGGTCGGCACTGTGGCTCGGGACGCGGCGGTGGGCCGGGACGGCGCGCAGGGCGCTGCCGTGGGTCGTCGCCGCGGTGGTCACCGGCCTGCTGGCCTGGGCATCGCCACAGATCTTCTGGAAGGCGGCGGTCGTCCTCGGGGTGATCCTGCTGATCGCGGCGGCGGTCGGCCGGGTGGTCTCGACCCTGAACGCCCGGGGCGGTCGCCGGTCGTCGTCAGTCGTGTCGGGCCTGGGGTCCTGGGTCGCGCTGGCCGGGTTGCTCTTCTTCGTGCTGGGCCCGCTGTACTGGATCGCCGTCACGGCCTTCAAGTCCGAGGGCCAGGTCGTCATGCGCACCGACGACCTGTGGCCGACGCCGTGGACCATGGAGCAGTTCAGCGCCCTGTTCGCCAACCAGCCGTTCGGTCGCTGGTACCTCAACACCCTGCTGGTGTCCGCGGCGTCCACGGCGGTGGCGCTGGTCTGCGCCGCCCTGGCGGGATACGCGCTGGCCCGGCTGCGGTTCCGCGGGGCGCAGGGCTTCACCGTCACGGTGCTGCTCACCTACGTGATGCCGGGCGCGCTGCTGTTCATCCCGCTGTACCAGATGCTCATCGGCGCGCGGCTCACCGACTCGTTGTGGTCGCTGGTGGTGACGTACCCGACCTTCACGCTGCCGTTCGCCACCTGGCTGCTGGTCGGCTACTTCTCGTCGATCCCCGTCGAGCTGGAGGAGGCCGCGCTTGTCGACGGCTGCACCCGCATCCAGGCGTTCGGCCGGGTGGTGCTGCCGCTGGCCAAGCCGGGGCTGCTGGCCGTCGCCCTCTTCACCCTGACCAACGCCTGGAACGAATTCCTCTTCGCATTCGTGTTCATCACGAAGGACGAGTACAAGACGCTCCCCGTGGGGATGCAGTCGATGATCGCCGGAGACGTCGTACCGCAGGGACAACTCGCCGCGGCGTCGCTGCTCGTCAGCATCCCCGTGGTCATCATGTACGCCCTCGGGCAGCGCTTCCTCACCGATGGCCTCACCGCCGGCGCGGTGAAGGGCTGATCGGGTGCCACTCCGGACAGGAATCGTCCGCAATTCAACCTGCGTGCCAGCGGTCAGGGTCAGGCGTACGCGAGCAGGAAGTCCACGGTGCCCGTACCGCCCGGCTGGCCGGGCGGGGTCGGGAGGCCGGGTTCGCTGTTCAGGACGTAGAACCCGCCGTTGCCGACCAGTCGCGGGGTGACCGCCAGCGCCTGGTCGGCCATGTTCGCCCCGGTCGGTCGCACCACGCTGTCGCGCAGCAGCGTGAACAGGTTGGTGTTCAGGTTCGAGACGTGCAGCACGCGGTAGGAGCGGGGCGCGGGCATCCCCGTGCTCGTGAGGCCCCAGATCGGGACGATCTGGGTTCGCCAGTTCACCGGGTTGTTGGTGATCGCGGTGTCGTAGTTGTTGAGTTGGGTCTGGATTCCACTGTGGATGCCCGCCAGGTGGATGTGCAACTGGTCCTGCTGCCGGGTGGTGGCCGAGTTGATCCCGAGCCCGATGTTTGGGTAGACGACGTGCGACGGTTGCCCGGGTTGGGCGTTGATCCACGCGTCGAGCCAGTAGTTCGGCGCTGCGGCGGTCGCGATGAACGGGCACTCGATGCCACTGATCCGGCAGGTCGGCACCAGCAGGAAGTTGTGGTTGTTCTGCGGCGCGCCGTTGAGCACCACGTAGTCGGACGTCGTGCGCAGGCAGGTGGTCGGCGGCGTGGTCCTCGTACCCAGGCAGACCTGGACCCGGTCCCAGAGGTCGTACCTGCCGCCGGTGTCGGTGGGGAAACCGCACAGGGTCGACGGTGTCGGGCAGGTGGCACCGCCCGGGGCGGGTGGCGACGGTTCGGGTGACCGGCCACCGTCGGCCATGCCGCCGTCCGCGCCGGCCAGCGCCAGGAGTCCGCCGGCCCCGGCGACCCCGGACAGCTTGACGAACTGGCGTCGGTACATCAGATTGGTCCGCTTTTCGCCGCTCACTGTCACCCTCCGCACCCCTCCCTCTCGCCGATTCACATTCGGATGCGAAGGCTGGAACGGACTCACGTTAGGACGAATCACCGTCGCGCGAACGGTCACCGCAAGCGAGTCGCCTGATCGTGTCGCCGGCGTGGCGGGCACAACGAGCACGCCTCACGGTACGAGGTGCTTCTCGAACCAGTGGTGGGCGTAGCGCTCGGTGTTGTACGCCTCGATCTCGCGGTAACCGGTCGCCCGGTACAGGGCGATCGCCTCGGTGAGGTTGCGGTTGGTGTCCAGCCGCACAGCGGTGGCGCCGCGCTCGGCGGCGTACCGCTCCAGCTCCCCGAGCAGCCGGCGTCCCACGCCGAGCCCGCGTACGGTGTCCGCGACCCAGACGCGCTTGATCTCGGCGGGCTCGTCGCGGTGGAGTTTGACGGCGCCGCAGCCGATCGGTTCGGCGTTGAGGGTGGCGAGCAGGAGCGCCCCGGCGGGCGGGACGAGTTCGTCGTCGTGGACCGGATTGCTCAGCGCGGGGTCGAACCCGTCGTCGAATCGCCGGGCGACGTCCCGGGCGTACGCGCGCAGGCAGGCGCGGGCCCGTGGGTCGCCCGGGGGGCACGGCTCGATGACGACCATCGAGCCGATGAGCAGCCGCTCGACCTCGGCCATGGCGGTGACGAGTCGTTCACGGCGGTGCTCGCTGAGGGGTTCGAGGATCGAGGCGGCGAGATCGTCGGACCGCTTGTCGAGCTGGGTCCATTCGGCCCGACCGGCACCGGTGAGCCGGGCTGCGCGTACCCGGGCGTCGCCGCCGGCCTGGTCGGCCGGCCCCACCGTGACCAGCCCGTCGTTCTCCAGGGTGCGCAGGAGCCGGCTGAGGTATCCCGAGTCGAGGCCGAGCCGCGCCCGCAGCGCGGCGACCTCGGCGCCGGCGGGGCCGATCTCCCAGAGCAGGCGGGCCTGCCCGAGGGGACGACCCTGGGCCATGTACTCGTCGTCGAGGGCACCCACCCGCTGAGTGACCGTCCGGTTGAAGCGCCGCACGGCGGCGACGAGCGCGGAGTCCATATACCTGACTTTAGTCAGGGAAAGGTGTTTCAGTGAACCCCGTGCTCGCCGGCGCGGGGCGCGGGTGCCGCAACGACAGCCGATTCGGTCGCGGCTCGGGCCTGCTCGAAATCCAGGAGGTCGTTCACGGCGTCGATGAAGGACCTGTCGAAGTCGCCGTAGTACAGCTCCTGGGCGACGCGCCAACGGTCACGGTTGGCCGGGACCGCGAGGACCTTGTTCAGGAACGTCGACGCGCCCTTCATCTCCGTCGCCATCCGCGCGAAGTCCCCGTCGTACAGGTCGTCGTAGAAGCCCTGGAAAGCGTCGAGGAGAACACTCAGATAGGCGATGCTCCGGGCCTCGTCAAGGCTCACCGAGCGATCCAGGCCGTGCACCTCGTACAGGAGTTCTGGATGCTCCAGGGTCGCTTCGTTTGCCACCGCGAACCCCTGGAACAGGTGGGCCACATTCTGCCGCTGTAGACCCTTTCCGGCGATCTCGGCGCTGCGGAGAGCGCCCTTGGCGTTCTGTAGTGCGAACCGGGCGGCAATGAGTGCCACCACGGCGGAGAGGGCCGACGCCACTACCGCGATAACGTCCATCGGGAAAGTCGCGCTCCTACCTTTTGTGGGGTGAACCACCCAAGGTAGCACTCCAGGCGAAACACGGTCCGAACAGCGATTTCGGCCCCTGGCCGTCTGATTCTGCCCACCTCACCCCGATCGGCGCCGGCGGTAGCGCATGACAGCGACCCGGTCCAGGCGACCGCCGCACCGGACAGCACGACCAGGGCGGCCACCCGGGGCCACGAGATCCGCCGATGGATCGCCAACGAGAACAGGATCCGCCCGACGAGGAACAGCGTCGGTCCACCCAGGATGGCCAGGACAGCGTTCGTGTCGCCGGCCACGGTGGGGTGGGCGATGCTCAGTTCCGCCCCGACCGCCGTGACCACCAGCCCGGCGACCATCACCAGGTGCAGATAGCCGGTGATGACGCCGAGCCGAGCCGGGTCGGCGTGCTCGATGGCCGGGGCCAGACGCACCCCGGCGGGCGTCACGTAGAGCAGCCCGATCAGCACGGCGGTGGCGAAGAACAGCAGGAACGCGGCGGTCTCCGGCAGGTCCAGGCGGGTGTCGGCGTACGAGAGGCCGGCGACCAGGACGAGCTCACCGAGCGCGATGATCATGATCTGCTGGTACCGCTCCGCGAAGTGCTCGCCGGCGAGGTGCAGTTCCTCCGGCGCGGCGCGACCCAGGCGGGGCGTCGGCCAACCGAGTCGTGGGCCGATCACATCGATCGCGAGTGCGAGCACCCACAGCGGCACCCGCCAGTCCGGCAGGAACGCGCCGGCCAGCCACGGCACCCCGGAGAGGCTGTACCAGGTCATGATCCGCAGCGCTCGACGTTGCCGTGGGTGTCCGCGCAGCGTGACGGCGGTGATGATGCTGCGGCTCCTCCCGGGTGGCACGCACGCCCTGCGTCCGTCGTACCACCCGGAAAGGCCACCCGAGGCGAAAGCGGGTCAGCGGCGGACGCCGACCCCGGCGTAGCCGTGCGAGTCCACGAGTTCCGGCTCCCCGTCCGGCCGCCACCGGGTGGTCTCCACCAGGCCGGGTTCCACCAGGTCGTACCCGGTGAAGAAGCGCAGCGTCTCGGCGTGCGTACGCGGCACCAACGGCGCGCTGCTGTTGCGGTAGATGGCCTGCCCGCGCTCGGCCAGCTCCGGCGCGATGCCATCCAACGTCAGGTGGGACAGCACCAGGTGACTGCCGGGCACCGTGGAGTCACGCAGCCGGGCGACCGCCGCCCACGGGTCGTCGGCGTCCGACACGAAATGCAGCACCGCGAGGAGCAGCACCGCCACCGGCCGGTCCAGGTCGAGCGTGCCCCGCACGTCCGGGTGCGCCAGCAGGTCGTCGGGCCGCCGCAGGTCGCCCTGCACGACGGCCGTGCCGGGCACGTCCGGCAACAACTCCCGGGCGTACGCGACGGCCACCTCGTCGTAGTCGACGTAGACCACCCGCGCGTCCGGCGCCACCGTGCGCACCACCTCGTGCACGGTGCCCTGGGTGGGCAGGCCGGCGCCGATGTCCAGGAACTGGCGTACGCCCTGCGCGGCGGCGTACCGCACGGCCCGGCGCAGGAAGTGCCGGTTGGTCTGGGCGGCCACCCCGGTCTCCGGGAAGAGGAAGATCTCCAACACCCGGTCGGCGGCGGCCCGGTCGGCGGCGAAGTTGTGGCTGCCGCCGAGGAAGTAGTCGTACATCCGGGCGACGTTGGGTCGGGCGGTGGCGTCGGCTGCCGGCTGGTCGGTCACGAGGGGTCCCTTCGACGGCGCGGTCGGATCTCGATGTCTAGCACCCGGGGCGACGACCCGCCGCCCCCTCGTGTCGTTGATCCGGCTGCGCCCATGGTCATCCCAGACCACGGTGGGGGCACCGACTCAACGAGGAGGGACGCCGATGACCGCTCAACGGGAGACCGTGCAGGTCGACAACGACCTGTTCCGTGCCGTGTACGACTCGCCCGGCTCGCTGCCCGGCCGGCACCGGTGGACCACCCCCGAGTCGGACGTCCGGCGGTTGGAGAAGCTGCTCGGCATGCCGCCGCGCAGCATCGGCGCCCCGCTCTGGGTCAGCGGCGACGAACCGGACTGCCCCAAGTGCGGTCGGCGGATCACCTGGTACGACATCGTCTCGTCGGCGCTCTCCGGCCTGCACGACAAAGCCATGATCGCGACCGTCATCCTGGGCGAGCGCAAGTACGTCAACACCGAGGTCCCCGACGCCATCGCCGGTGTACGGTGCTCCGACTGCCACATCGCCATCGACGGTCTGCGCAGCTTCAAGTGCCACAACTGGGCGTACGCCTTCGAGGCGCTGGAGGCCGTCCGCGAGCGGATGGCGGGCGGCCCGGCACCCGCCTGAGCGGGTGCCGGGGTGAGGTCAGTCGGCGGAACGGCGGGTCGGGCGGCGACCGGGCG
Organism: Micromonospora orduensis; assembly: GCF_006228125.1. Lineage (GTDB taxonomy): Bacteria > Actinomycetota > Actinomycetes > Mycobacteriales > Micromonosporaceae > Micromonospora > Micromonospora orduensis. Next base: position 17,913 of record NZ_VDFY01000099.1, read on the forward strand.
GGGAGGGCGGCTCCGGGCCGGGGTCCGGCACCTGCGGCATCGGGCGGGTGACCGGCGCCTCGCCGTGGTGCCACAGCTCGACCTCGACGTCTGCGCTGGCGTCGGGCAGTTCGTAGCGGGCCTCGGTCGGACTCAACGTGACCCGCAGCCGGTCGCCGCGCCAGCGCAGGTTGAACGCCAACCGGTCGAGCCGCCCGGGTAGCCGGGGGTCGAAGGAGAGCACCCCACGGTCGTCGCGCATCCCACCGAAGCCCTGCACCAGCGCCAGCCAGGCACCGGCCAGCGACGCCAGATGCAGCCCGTCGGCGGTCTTGTCGCCCAGGTCCTCCAGGTCCTGGAAAACCGACTCGGCGAACAGGTCGTACGCCAGGTCGAGGTGCCCGACCTCGGCGGCCAGCACCGCCTGCGGTGCGGCCGACAGGGACGAGTCGCGGACCGTGCGGGCCTCGTAGTAGGCCAGGTTGCGGGCCTTCTCGTCGGCCGTGAACTCGCCCGGGTCGAGCTGCATGGCGAGCACCAGGTCGGCCTGCTTGACCACCTGCTTGCGGTACAGCTCCAGGTACGGGTAGTGCAGCAGGAGCGGGTAGTCGTCCTCGTCGGTGGCCGCGAAGTCCCACTCCGGCTGCTCGGTGAACCCGGCGGCCTGCTGGTGCACCCCGCGCCCACTGTCGTACGGGATGAACATCGCGTCGGCGGCGGCCCGCCAACCGACCACCTCGGCGGAGTCGACGCCGAGCCGGCCGGCCAGCTCGGAAAGACGCTCGGCGGCGTCCGCCGCGCCACGCAGATTACGCCGCGCCATCAGGTTGGTGAACAGGTTGTCGTCCACCAGGGCGGCGTACTCGTCCGGGCCGGTCACCCCGTGCAGGTGAAAGGCGCCCGAGTCGGACCAGTGGCCGAAGCCGTGCCACAGCCGGGCGGTCTCCACGAGCAGTTCCAGCCCGGCCTCGGCGAGGAACCGCTGGTCGTCGGTGGCCGCCAGGTAGCGCAGCACCGCGTCGGCGATGTCGGCGTTGACGTGCAGCGCGGCGGTGCCCGCCGGCCAGTAGCCCGAGCACTCCCGACCGCCGATGGTCCGCCACGGGAACGTCGCGCCGGTCAGCCGCAGCTCCGCGGCCCGCTCCCTGGCCTGCGGCAGGTGGGCGTGCCGCCAGCTCAGCGCCGAGCGGGCCACCGCCGGGGCCAGATAGGTCAGCACCGGTAGGACGTACGTCTCGGTGTCCCAGAGCACGTGCCCGTCGTAGCCGTTGCCGGTCAACCCCTTGGCCGAGATGGTCCGGTCCCCGTCCGGGCGGCCCGCCTGGATCAGGTGGAACATCGCGAACCGGACCGCCTGCTGGAGTTCCGGATCGCCGTCGAGCTGCACGTCGGCGACCTGCCAGGCCGCGTCCAGGGCGGCCCGCTGGTCGACGAGCAGAGCGTCGAAGCCGTCCGCGCGGGCCGCGTCCGCCTCGGCCATGACCAGGTCGGCCAGCTCGTCGACGGGCGTCCCGTCAACTGTCGTGCACTCGTACGCGGCGAACTTCGTCAACCGCAGCCGCTGCCCCGGGTGCAGCCGGCCCGCCACCGTCACCCGTACCCGGTCCGGGGTGCCGTCGCCGGTGACCGCCACCGTGTCCGGTGCCTCCACCAGGTGGCTGACCGCCACCGCGACCCGCTGGCCGCTGCGCTCGGTGCGGTGCACCAGCACCCCGTCGAGACCGTCCGCGCGGTACGCCTCACCGGTAAGCGGATCGGTGAGCACCGACGCGGCCCGCGGGTCGTCGGAGCTCTCCGGCACCGTCTCGTTCGCCAGCAGGTCCGAGCAGACCCGCAACTCGACGGGCGCGTCCAGCGGCTCGACCTCGTACCGGACGGCGGCCACCGGACGGCGGGGCAGGGACACCAGCCGGGTGCTGCGGACGAGCACCCGCCGCCCGGCCGGTGAGATCCACTCGGTTTCCCGGCGCAGCACACCCGCCCGCAGGTCGAGGACCCGTTCGTGGTCGCGCACCGTCCCGGTCCGCAGGTCCAACGGCTCGTCGTCGACCCAGAGCCGGATCAGCGCGGCGTTCGGCGCGCTGACGACGGTGTCGCTTGCCTGGGGAAACGCGTACCCCTCCTCGGGGTAGCTCAGCTCGCGCCGCTCGTGGAAGCCGTTGACGTAGCTGCCCGGCATCCCACACGGCGCGCCCTCGTCGAGGACACCACGCCAGCCGACCCACCCGTTGCCCAACGCGAAGATCGACTCGGTCTCGCCGAGCCGGTCCAGGTCCGCCACCGTACGCCGGATCCGCCAGGTCTCGTCCCCCACCATCCCGGCAGCGGGCGGCGGTGGGCCGGTGGTCGAACTGGTGTGCACGAAGCCTCCTGGTGATGCCGACGTCCCCGACCAGCCAAGCAGAAACGCCTGAGTGGTTGCTGGACGAAGGTCGTGGGGCCGACCTGACCTTCGTCCGCAGCGGTGCCCCCTGCCGCGTTCCTACGATGTCTCCCGGGTGAACGGGGTATGAACATTGAGTGAGGTGATGCATGGTCGACAACGGCAGCATTGACGTTCCGGAGATCAGCGCCGAGTGGTACCGCGACGTCGTCGACGCCGCCGCCGGCAGCCCCGATCCGTTGCGGTGGTTCGTGGGGCACGCCACCGAAGGGGTGATCCTGCTCCTCGGCGCGCTGCTTGTCGTGGCCGCGCTGAGCCGCCTGTCCGGCGGCCCCCGCGACCGCGCGCTCGCCCTGGTCTCGCCGCTGCCGACCCTCCTGGCGTACGCGGGCAGCGAGTGGCTCAAGACCGTGGTGGACGAGGACCGGCCGTGCCGGACGGTCGGCCGGGCGATCATCGCGGGCGCCTGCCCACCACCGGGAGACTGGTCGTTCCCCAGCAACCACGCCACGATCGCCGGCGCCCTGGCGGTCACCACGCTGCTGCTCTCCCGCCGGCTCGGCCTGGTCGCGCTGCCACTGGCCGCGCTGGCCGCGTTCTCCCGGGTCTTCGTGGGCGTGCACTACCCCCACGACGTCGCCGCAGGCGTGCTGCTCGGCGGCCTGGTCGCCGCACTGCTGACCCCACTGCTGGCCCGCGCGACGGCCGAGGCGCTCCGCCGCCGCGCCGACCGCGCCACCCGCACGACCTCCAAGCTGGCGAGCCGCTCCCGCCCCTGACCGCCGGAGATCGCGGGGCTGGGGGTCAGGTTGTCAGGAGGAGGGCTGCCGTCGTGCCCAGCAGCAGGAACGGGCCGAACGGGAGGTGGGTGCTCCAGCGGGCCCGTCGGGCGGCCAGCAGTCCCACGCTTACCAGCGCGGACAGGGCGAACGCGAGCAGCATCCCGAGCAGCAGCACCGGCCAGCCGTACCAGCCGAGCAGCGCCCCCACGCTGAGCGCCAGCTTGGCGTCGCCCAGCCCGAAGCCGCGGCGGCCGAGCAGCAGCGTGCTGGTGGCGAAGAGCAGCGCCAGCACCGTACCGGCGGCGACGGCGCGCAGCCACGGACCCGGGGTGGCGTCGCCGAGTGCGGCCAGACCGAGCAGCAGCCAGGTCCCGGTGGCCGCCGGCAGGGTGAGCCGGTCCGGCAGACGGTGGACGGCCAGGTCGACGATGACCGCCGGGATCGTCCAGCCGAGCCACCAGGCCAGCGCCGACAGCGGTCCGACCGGCGGCCCGACCAGCACCAGCAGCACGACCGCGCCGAGCACCGTCAGCTCGACGGTGCCCGCCGGCGGGCCGACCCTCGCCCCGCAGCGGCCGCACCGGCCGGCCGGGCCCAGCGCCGGCCAGGGCCGGGGCAGGCCGATCGCCGCGCCGCAGGCGTCGCAGCCGGTCCGGTTGGCGGTGCCCGACGGTACGGCGTGCCGCAGGGCGGCCAACCGCAGCAACGGGCTGACCGCCACGATCGCGAGCCCGGCCGAGAGTCGGTCGGGACCGGGGCCGCGCCGCACCGATCGTGCCCGACTCTCGCGCCGGTCGGTCGGGTCCGGCTGGCCGGGAGCGGACGTCGGAGGGCCGGTCAGTGCCATGTCGGCCTCCCCGCTGGCACGAGTTCCCCGTCAACGTGAACACGGATCGTGACTGAACGATCGCTTCGGTGTAGCGGATGGCGCAGAAAGCGACCTGCACGCCCAAGGCGTCGGAGGCCGTCGCGGGCGGCGCCGGGGCCGCTGGTCCGGTCGACCTGCCGGTCCGGTCCGCCGGCCGGGAGAGCCGGCGCGATGCCGGGATGACGCCGCGATGTCCCACTCCCGCCACCAGCGGGAGGGGCGGGGGGACTCCACCCGTCCCGGCGAAGCCCGATCATCGGTGGCCGCCCATTCGGCCATTGACCGGGATGTAGCACGGACACCCGCCACCACCACCTGCCATCACGGAGCGTGTTCGCATGAATTGCCTCTGTTGCATCGGCGATCGTCAGCTTATGCTCGCCCCTTGAGTGTGACGCAAGCCTCACTACAACAACTGGACGACACAGGACCTTGCATTTGTAGAAGATCCGTATCGGTGAATGCAGAAGCGCAATGAACAGCTCCGGATGTGCTGATCCGGGCGCGCTTCCGCATGCCCGGCACCGGTGATCCGTCACCGCGTCGGGCGACCACGAGGAGGCTCGACGGTGCGCGGACGGCAGCTCAGACGAGCGGCAATCTGCCTGCTGGCGGTCGTGGCGGCGGTACCGGTCACGGCCTGCGCCAGCGGACGGGAAGTCGCCGAAAAGCCGATGGCGGCCCCCCAGGAAGGTCGACGGACCGATCCCGATGTCGAACGGCAGGCCGCCGAAAAGGCCGCGCTGGCCGCGTACTCCGGTTATCTCGCGGCTTCCCGCACGGCGAGCGTACGCAGTGATCCGCGCGCGCCGGAACTGTCCCGTTTCCTCGCTGATCCACTTCTCACCCGGGTCCGGTTGTCCATTCACGAGGCCAAGGAGCACGGCGCCATGCGTACCGGGACACTGAAGTCCGACCCGACCGTGACGGCGGTCAGCCTGGACGCGATCCCGGCCACCGTCGACATCCAGGACTGCCTGGACACGAGCGCCTACCGGCTGATCTACGCCAAGGACAAGCGGGTGGTCCCGGGCAGCGGCGGCGGCAGACACCTCTCCACCGCCACCGCCACCCGCTATCCGGACGGGCGCTGGCTCATCAACTCCGGCTCGACCCACCGGGACCAGCCGTGCTGACCCGGAGAGGAAGGGGCACGCCCGGCCGGGCCCTCGCCGGGATCGGCCTCGCGCTGCTGCTGGTGATCGGCGGCACCCTGCCGGCCGCCGCCGCCCGACGCGCCGACCCGGGGGGCAGCTGCCCGCCCGACCAGCCCGACTGCAGCGTCTGGGACGACGAACCCGGCACCCCCGGCGGCGGTGGAGACAACGGTGGCGGCGGCGGGAACGACGGCGGTGGTGGAGGCGGCGGCGTCTGCCAGTGGGACGGAAAGACGATCCCCTGCTACCACCCCGTGCTGGGCTGGTTCAACAACGGCGACGGCTGCTACTACAAGCTGGAGGAGCCGCAGCCGGCCAACACCCCCGAGGGCAAGCAGTGGTACCTGCTCACCTGCAACGGCGGTGACCAGGGCAGCCAGCGCGAGGAACTGCGGGACGGCCCGCCGCCCGGGTACGGCGCACCACCCGACCCGGAGGAGCTGGCCCGCCGCGCCCTGGCGTCGATCAAGCTGCTGCCGGCCCGACTGCGTGTCGCGCCCCGCAAGGACGTCGGCCCCGGCCTCGTCGGCCTGCCGGTGTGGATGTGGGCGACCCCGAGCGCCAGCTACTTCGGCCCGTTGCGCGCGTCCGCGTCCGACCGTGGCCTGACCGTCTCCATCGAGGCGAAGGTCGACCGGATCGTCTGGGACATGGGCAACAAGAAGGACACGGTCACCTGCACCGGTCCCGGCACCCCGTACGACGCCAAGGGCAGTTACGCCGGCAGACCCTCCCCGGACTGCGGCTTCGACGAGGGCTACCCGAAGGCCGCCACGTACCGCGTCGGCGCCACCACGCACTGGACGGTGCGCTGGTGGGCCGACGACGGAAGCGCCAGCGACGTGATCGAGGTGACCCGGACCAGCGGCACCGTTCCGATCCAGATCAACGAACTCCAGGTGGTCACCAGATGAGCCTCGCGACGCGCAACGGGACCGGATCGGTCGACGCGCCGGTCACCCCGCCCAAGGTGGTCCGGCAGCGCCGGGTCCGCCCAGGGCTGCTGGGTCTGGCCGTACTCCTGATCGCCCTTGGCGGGTTGGGCGCGGCGTTCGCGGTCACCTCGGTCCGCGCCACCGGCAGCTACCTGGCGGTGGCCCGGCCGGTGGAGGTGGGCCGCGAGATCGGCACCGCCGACCTGATCACCGTGCAGGTCGCCGGGGGGCAGGGGCTTCGGCCGGTACCCGCCAACCGGCTCGACGAGGTGATCGGCAAGCGCGCCGCCGTGGCGCTGGTGCCGGGCACCCTGCTCACGCTGGCGCAGATCACCGACGATCCGCTGCTCGGGCCCGGCCAGCAGCAGATCGCGCTGGGCCTGAAGACCGCACAGGTGCCGGCCCGCAGGCTCCACCCCGGGGACAAGGTCCTGCTGGTCAGCACCCCGGACAGCAACGCCAACGGAGAATCGGCCGCCGCCGGCACCCGCTTCTCGGCAACAGTGATCGACGTGGTCAACCAGGCAAACGACGACCAGGTCGTGTACCTGGCGCTCACCACCCGGGACGTGCCCGCGGTGGTGGCGCTCGCCGCGCAGAAGCGGCTCGCCGTCGTCCTGACCGAGGCGGCCTGAGCATGGCGATCGTCGCGCTGGTGTCCGCGAAGGGTTCGCCGGGCGTCACCACCTCGGCGCTTGCCTGCGCGCTGGCCTGGCACCGCCGGCTGGTGCTCGCCGAGTGCGACCCGTCCGGTGGTTCGATCCTCGCCGGCTACCTGGGTGGCCAGTTGGACGGGCCGCGCGGCATCGGTGAGCTGGCCGTCGGTGAGCTGCGCGACGGCAACCTGGAGACCGCGTTCTGGTCCCAACTCGTCGACCTGGACGCGCCGCGCCGCGAACGGCTGCTGCTGCCCGGGCTCGTCGACCCGACGCAGGCCGGCAGTGTCACCCCGCTCTGGCAGCGCTTCGCCGACTACTTCAACGCCCTGGACCGCGGCACCCCCGGCTACGACGTCCTCGTCGACTGCGGCCGGCTGCACGTCGCCGGCCCGCCGTGGCCGCTGCTGCGCGCCGCCTCGGTGGTGCTGCTGGTGACCCGCGCCGACCTGCCCGACCTCTCCGGAACGCGGGCCGCCGTCACCGCGATCGAACGGGACTTCGCGGAGCATCGGGTGCCGCCGGGCACCCTGCGGCTCCTGCTGGTCGGAAACGGGCACGGTCGAGCGGAGATCAGCCGTACGTTGAAACTCCCGGTGATCGCCCGGCTGCCGCACGACCCGCGTACCGCCGGGGTGCTCCGCCTCGGTGGGACCGTGCGGTCCGGACGGCCGCTGCTGCGCGCGGCGGCCTCGTTGGAGGTGCCGATCGGCGCCCTGCTCGAACGCCGGCAGGCACGACTTGCCTGGCTCGTGCAGCAGGGGGTGCCGGATGCGGTTTGAGCCGGTCTCCGCCGACCCCCGCCGGCAGCCGCCGGGCGCCACCTCCACCGCGCCGCCGCTGCCCGCACCGAACGGCCGCCACCAGCATCAGCCCGTTCCGGTGCCACCACCGTCACCCACGGTCGGCACGCGGACGCCGGAGCAGCCGTTGCGCCCCCGGATGGACTTCCAGGTCGTCCGGGAGCTGCGCCGGGAACTCACCGAACGGCTCACCCTCTGGCAGCGCGGCCGGGAGTTCACAGTCGACGAGGAGGACACCGAGCGGGCGCGGCTGGCCGTCACGGTCGTCTCCGAGTACGCCGACGCGGTCCGCCGGGCCGGCACCCCGATGGCCGCCGACGAGGAACGACTGCTGCTCGACCAGGTGACCGCCGAGCTGGTCGGCCTCGGCCGGCTACAGACCCTGCTTGTCGACGACACGATCGAGGAGGTGCACATCCTCGGCTGCGACCAGGTGCGCATCACCCGGCACGGCGGCGGGGTGGACTGGGCCGAGCCGATCGCCGACAGCGACGCCGAGCTGGTGGAGATCCTCCAGGCGGCGGCCCGCCGGGCCGGCGCGACCGAGCGGTCCCTGTCGACCGTGAAGCCCACCCTCGACCTGCAACTGCCCGACGGCAGCCGGCTGGCCGCGGTGTTCCTGGTGAGCCACCGCCCGTACGCGGTCATCCGCAAGCACAACACGCTGGACGTGAGCCTGGACGACGTGGCCGGCGCCCGGGGTGACCTGGACGAGATGATCGACCCGCTGCTGCGTGACTTCCTGCGCGCGGCGATGCGCGCCGGGCTGAACATCATGGTCGCCGGGCTGGCCGGCGCCGGTAAGACCACGATCATCCGGGCGTTGATGAACGAGATCCCGCCCGACGAGCCGTACGTGCTGTTGGAGGAGAGCCGGGAACTGCTACCGGCCCGCCGCCGCGAGCGGCACCGGGCGGTGATGAGCTTCGAGGCGCGCGAGGGGCACGGCGAGCGCGGCTTCGACGGACGCCCGGCCGGTGAGGTGACCATCGCCGACCTGATTCCGCTCTCGCTGCGGATGGGCGTGCTGCGCATCATCGTGGGTGAGGTGCGGTCCCGGGAGATCGTGCCGATGCTCCAGGCGATGACCACGAGCCGGGGCTCGATGTGCACCATCCATGCCCGTACGGCCGCCGGTGTGGGTGAACGGATCGTGGAGCTGGCGTTGGCGCACGGCCGCGAGATGACAGTCGACCAGGCCCGCCGGATGGCCGGAAACGCCCTCGACCTGATCGTCTACGTCACCGTCGAGGACGAGACCGCGATCGGCGGACGCAAGCACCGGTTCGTGTCACATGTGGAGGAGGTGATCGGGGCTGGCGAAGGTGGCCGGATCACCACCACCACCGTCTTCGGGCCCGGCCCGGACGGTCGTGCGGTCCCCCGGCACCTGCCGGAACGCGTACGCGACCAGTTGCTGCGGGTGGGCTACGACGTCCGGCTGCTGACCCGGTGGATCGAAGCCGGCACGGGCGCCTGGCGTCGCGCCCGGCAGACCCGACTGGCCCGGCGGTGACGTGATGGGCAACAGCCTGGAGTTGATCGCGGTGGTGTCCGGTGCCGCGTGCGTGGCCGGGCTGATGCTGGCCGTTGTGGCGTTGGTCGGCACCCGCCGGCCCGCCGGCCCGGCCCCGGGCGCCGGGCCGGGTCTGAGCCGGCTGTGGCGTGGCCCCGGCACCACACCCGCCGAACGACGCGCCCACCAGGCACTCCTGGTCGCCGCGGTGATCGCCGGAGCGTTCGCCTTCCTGCTGACCGGGCTGCCGGTGGTGGGCCTGCTGGTGGCCGTGGCGGTGCCCGGCACCCCCTGGCTGTTCGGGGTCGGCAAGGCCGAGCAGCGGGCGATCGCCCGGATCGAGGCGGTCGGCGAGTGGACCCGCCGACTCAAGGACGTCTCCAGCACCGGGCAGGGACTCCAACAGTCGATCATCGGAACGATCGGCAGCGTTCCGCCCGGCATCGAGGACGAGGTCCGCCTGCTCGCCGCCCGGCTCCAGGCCGGCTGGATGGCGCGTTCCGCGCTGCTGGCGTTCGCCGACGAGATCGGCGACCCGGTCTGCGACCAGGTGGTCGCGGCGCTGATCCTGCACCTCACCGACCGGGGCGAAAGGCTGGGCGACGTGCTCGGCTCGATCGCCGGCGCGGCCGCCGCCGAGGTGGCGACCCGTCGGGAGATCGAGGCCAAACGGACCCAGCCACGGTTCGCGGTCCGTTTCCTCACCGGGATGACGCTGGCCACCCTGGCGTACGGGCTGATCAACACCGAGTACATCAAGCCGTACGGGACGCCTGTCGGCCAGCTGGTGATGGCCGCCCTCGGTGCCGCGTTCATCGCCCTGCTGGCCTGGGTGCGGTCGATGAGCCAGCCGCAGCGACCGGCCCGCTTCCTGCCGGCGCCCGACCCCGCCGAGGTGATCGCTTGATCGTCAACTGGCAGTTGGCCGTCGCGGTGTGCGGCGGATCGGGGATCGGCCTCGGCCTGTTCCTGGTGGTCCGGGAGCTGCTGCCGGCGACGCCGGCGCTCGGGCCGGCGCTACGTCGACTGCACCAGCCTCCGGGCACCGGGCGGATCCCGACCCCCGCGTCCCGCCGGCTGGACTGGATGACCGGGCTGTCCCGGTGGTTGCGGCCGCCGCACCGGCAGCTCGCCCTGATCGGGCAGACCCCCGAGCAGTACGCGCTGTCGGTGCTGTTGTCGGCGCTGATCGGGCTCGCCCTGCCGACCCTGCTCGGGGTGGCGCTGCTGGCGTTCGGTGTCTCGTTCCCGCTGGCCGTACCGGTGCTGGGCAGTCTCGGCCTGGCGCTGATGGCCGGCCTGCTGGCACACCGGTCGGTACTCGCCAAGGCCGATGCCGCCCGCGACGAGTTCCGCCAGGCCGTGTGCACGTACCTGGATCTGGTGGCGTTGCAGTTGTCCGCCGCGCATGGCCCTGTGCAGTCGCTGGAGAGGGCGGCGGCGGTCTGTGACGGCTGGGTGTTCGACCGGCTCCAGGAGTCGTTGCGGATCGCCCAGATGCAGATGCACGCGCCCTGGGACGAGCTGCGCGACCTCGCCGACAAGATCGGAATCCCGGAGCTGGGCGACGTCGGCGCGATCATGCGCTCCTCCGGCAGCGAGGGCGCTCAGGTGCACGAGACCCTGCGCAGCCGGGCCGACTCGCTGCGCGACCAGATCCGCACCGACAACCTGGCCCGGGCCGAGGGGGTGACCAGTCGACTGGACATTCCGGGGGCACTGCTCGTCTTCGTGCTGCTCGGCTTCGTCGTCTATCCGTTCATCGCCCGCATCTGACCCCACCCTTGAAGGAGTACGACATGTCCATCCTCAGCTATCTGCACGTCGTGGTGACGGCGCGCCTGGCCGAGCTGAGCCGCGACGGCGAGCGCGGCGACAGTCCGGTGCCGACCGCCGTGATCATCTTCGGCCTGGTCTTCGTCGCAACGGTCGTCACCGGGCTGGCTCTGAGCAGGGCCAACAACTGGATGACCAACATCCCGACCTTCTCGAACCCCACGGCCCCGTAGAGCCCTCGCATGAACCACGCCGCGTTCCCGAGGTGGCGCCGGGCGGTGATCGCCGCCCGGCGTCGCTTCGCGGCCGGTGACCGGGAACGCGGAGCCAACCCGGTGGAGCTGGCCGTGATGATGCCGCTCATCCTGGTGCTGCTCTTCGGCTCGATCCAGGTGGCGGCCGTTTTCCTGGCCCGCTCCACCGCCTTGAACGCCGCGCAGAGCGGCGTCAACGCCCAGCGGGTGCAGCAGGCCGGGGACGGCGCCGGGGTGGCCCGCGCCACCCAGTTCCTGAAGAACGCCGGTGGCTGGCTCGTCGGCTGGGACACCCCCGGACCGGCCTGCGTGATCACCGCCGCGGACACCGAGGTGACCTGCACGGTCACCGGCCGGTCCCTGTCAGTCGTACCGGGCGTGGACTTCGCGGTGCAGCAGACCGCCCACGGAACCGTGGAGAGGGTGACCCAGCCGTGACCCGTACCGCCGAGCGGGGCTCGGTCTCCATCGAGGTGGCGGTGCTCGCGCCCGCGTTCATCGCGCTGATGGTGCTGGCCGGTGTGGCCGGCCGCAGCGCGGTGGCGGCGGAGTCGATCGAGACCGCCGCACACGACGCGGCCCGCGCCGCCTCGATCTCCCGGGACGCCGACACCGCCCGGGACGCCGCGGTGGAGGCCGCACAGGAGCAGTTGGACTGGCACGGGCTGGCCTGTGCCAACAACCTGAACCCGACGTTCTCCGGCTCGGTGGCCGGGACAGCGGCCAGCTTCGACGACGCGTTCAGCAGCCCGGTCGGTGTGGACGCCACCGTGACGGTGCAGATCAGTTGCCTGGTGTCCTTCAAGGACATCACCCTCGACGTCGTTCCCGGGATGCCGACCGGCAACCTCATCACGGCGAGCTTCACGTCGCCGCTGGACCGCTACCGGAGCCGGCAGTGACCGCGCACCGCCGTCCACCCGGCGGGGACCACGGCCGGGTGAGCATCTTCCTGGCGGTGGCGATGCTCGGCGTACTGGCCATCGTGGGCCTCTCCTTCGACGGCGCGGGGCAGCTGCGCACCCTGCAACGCGCCGACAACCTGGCCGCGGAGGCGGCCCGGGCCGGCGGTCAGGCCATCGACCGGGCCACCGCGATCGAGGGCGGCCCGAAACGGATCGACCAGCCGGAGGCGACGGTGGCGGTCGCCACCTACCTCACCGCCGCCGGCACCACCGGCCACACCGTGAACTTTCCGCAGGTGGGCGGGGAAACCCTGATCCGGGTGACCGTCACGATCACCTACCAGCGCTCGATGCTCGGGCTGTTCGGCTTCCCCCAGACGGTCACCGTCACCGGTGAAGCGACCGCGCGGGCCGTCACCGCAGGATCGTAGGAAGGGAGAGGCAGCCATGCCCGGACCGGTTGGTTCCGTCGTACGGCGGACCGGACGCATCCTCACCGGCGTCGGTGCGCTTGTCGTACTCTGCGCGTTGCTGGCCGGCGCGCCGATCGCGCTTATCGCCTTCGCCGGCAATCCGCTGCCCGACCATCTGCCCACCATCAGCGAGGTGGGCACCGCGCTGACCAGCCGGGACGACGGTCAGCTCTTCCTGCGGGCACTTGCCCTGGCCGGCTGGTTCGGTTGGGCCACGTTCGCCTTCTCCGTCCTCGTCGAACTGGGCGCGCAGACCCTGCGCCGCCCCGCCCCGAAACTGCCCGGGATGAGTCGTCAGCAGAAGGCCGCCGCCGCGCTTGTCGGCTCGGTCGCGCTGATCCTCGCCGCCAGCCCGGCCGCCGCCAGCGCCGCCGCGGTCCACGCCGGCCCGGCGTACGCCCAGCCCGGTGCGCCGGCTGTCACCACGCTGGCCGCGCCGACCCGCGCGGCCGCCCCACCCGACACGGCTGCGCCGGTGTACCGGGTGGCGCGGGGCGACTACCTGGGCGAGGTGGCCGAGCGTTACCTCGACGAGTTCGGCGACTATCGACAACTCGCCGAACTGAACCGGCTCGACGACCCGGACAAGATCCGTCCCGGCCAGCTGCTCCGACTCCCCGCCGAGGCCGCCGACCAGGGCAGACGACCGCACGCCACGGGTCGGGTGGTGAGCCGACCCACCCCGCCGAAGCCGCCGGCGCCCCGCCCGGCGCCCGAGCGGACCGCACCGCAGCGGGTGGTCTCGGCACCACCGGGCGGTACGGAGTCGGCGGGTCAACCGCCGGCGATGACCGTCGGCGCGGCACGGGCCGGAGCCACCGACCGGGTGAACCGACCGCTAGCGGTCTCCGCCGTGCTGGCCGTGGCGAGCATCGTCGGCGCCCAGATCGGCGCGGTGCTCGGGTTGCGCCGCCGCCCGGCAACCGCCGGTGCGACACCTCGACTGGCAGCCTCCTCCCGCGCCGCCGGAGGCCGCGCCGCCCCCAGCAGCGCCCGGACCACCCGGATCGGCGACGAGAGCCGGAACGGCAACGACACACCCGGCGGGCTACTCGCCGGTGGGCATGGCCTGGAGTCGGTGCCGGACGGCCCGGAGGTCGGCCGCCACCGGCGCTGACCCGGCCGCACCTGTGGTGACACGCGGGCCCGGCGACGATGTGTCCGGAGAGCGATATACCTCTGAGTCATAAATATGACCTGGAGGTATATCGGTCCTTGGCAACACCGCCCCTCCCGAGGGCTCGGAGCCACGGTGGTCAGGGCAGGCGGGTCTGGAGCACGCCATTCTGGATCCGGGTGGGCAGGATCTGCTGGTCGTTGCCGGACGGACCCTGTACGACCTCGCCGCCGTTGAGCCGGAACGCGCTGCCGTGCCACGGGCAGACGACGCAGGCGTGACCGTCGATCTCCTGCACCTCGCCCTCACCGAGCGGCCCACTCTGGTGCGGGCAACGCTCCAGCATCACGGTGACCTCGTCGCCGTGGCGGTAGAGGATCACCGAGACGTCGTCCACCTCGCGGGTGATCAGCGCGCGTTGCGGCAGGCTGGCCATGTCCGCCAGCGAGTGCCAGCCGTCGCTGATCCGGTGCAGCTCGGACACGCTCTGGTTGACCTGCGCGCCCTGCTTGTACGCCAGGTGACCGCCGATGTAGGCGCCGAGGCTCACCGCGGAGAGGCCGAGGAAGCCGAGGGTACGGCCGACGCCGTGCCGCCCGGACAGCCGCGCGGCCAGCGAGCCCGCGTAGAGGCCGAGGCCTACCGTGTTCGCGGCGGCGTGCACCAGGCCGACCCGCCGCTGGTCGCGGGACAGGGCGGCCCAGTCGTTCAGCCCGGTGACGGCCGCCGGCACCGCGCTCGCGGTGCCGAGGCCGACAAGTACGGTGGCGGGTCGGCGCTGCCCGGGCATCAGGTCCAGCACCGCGGCGCTGATCCAGGCGCCCACCGGCACCTGCACCATGGCCGGGTGCAGCGGATGGCCCAGCGTCACCCCGTGCAGAAGGTCCCGCAGCCTGCGCGGACGCAGCGTGCTCAGGACCACCCGCTGCAACCGGTCACCGGCCCGGTCCATGCCGGATGCCTGCTCAACTTTCGTCAGAAGTGCTCGCACGAGTACCGACTTCCCGGCGAACGTGGTAGCAAACCGGTCGCCAACGACAAATCGTCGGTGGGCGGGCAGGATGGAGCGGTGAGCGTACGGGTGGAGCGGGTCGGGGCGGTCAGCACCATCGTTCTCGACCGGGCGGCGGCCCGGAACGCCGTCGACGGGCCGACCGCCCGTGCGCTGGCGGACGCCTTCCGGGCCTTCGACGCCGACCCGGACGCGGCGGTGGCCGTGCTCTGGGGAGCGGGCGGCACGTTCTGCGCCGGCGCCGACCTCAAGGCGATCGGCACGCCGAGCGGCAATCGCGTCGAGCCCGAGGGGGACGGGCCGATGGGTCCGACCCGGATGACGCTGAGCAAACCCGTGATCGCCGCGATCTCCGGGTACGCGGTGGCCGGCGGGCTGGAGCTGGCGCTCTGGTGTGACCTGCGGATCGCCGAGTCGGACGCGACGCTCGGAGTGTTCTGCCGCCGCTGGGGCGTACCCCTGATCGACGGTGGCACGGTCCGGCTGCCCCGGCTGATCGGCGAGAGCCGCGCGATGGACCTGATCCTCACCGGCCGTCCGGTGCCGGCGGACGAGGCGTACTCGATGGGGTTGGTCAACCGGTTGGTGCCGCCCGGCCAGGCGCGGGCCGCGGCCGAGGAGTTGGCGGCGGCGATCGCCCGGCATCCGCAGACCTGCCTGCGCAACGACCGGGCGGCGGTCCTGGCCGGCGCCGGCCGGCCCGAGCCGGAGGCCATGGCGGCCGAGCTGGCGTACGGGATGGACTCGCTGGCCACCGACGCGGCGGCCGGTGCGGCTCGCTTCGCCGCCGGCGAGGGCCGGCACGGAACGACGCCGCCGGGAGGGGTGAACCTCCCGACGGCGTCCGGTCCCGGCCAGATCAGTTGCGGTTGATGGTGAAGGTCGACGTGGTGTTCTGGATGTCCACCGCGTTGTTGCTCAGCCGGAGGTTGTTGAAGGTGACCGACCCGACGGCCGGCCCCTGCCCGGCCTCCGGCATCGGGTTCGCCCAGATCGCGAAGCCGGATTTCGCGTCGTAGGCGTCACCGCTCTTGCGCGCCCCGCTGATGGAGATGTTGGTGAAGACCGTGTCGGTGATCGGGAACTGCGGCTGCCCACCGACGTAGTTGGTCTGGAACATGATGCCGCTGTACGTCGGGTCGATGATGTCGACGTCGCTGACCCGGATGCCCTGGAACACCTTCGAGGCGGAGAAGACCCAGATCGCCGGGAAGGTCTGCGCGCCCCAGAAGTGCCCACCGGCCCGCACGATCGAGATGTTCTCGAACCGCGTGGGCGGGCTCGCGCCGAAGCCGTTCATCGGGTAGCCGAAGTCGAGCGAGCTGATGGTGATGCCGGAGTAGACAAGCGTGTCCGCGATGTAGATGTTGCGGAACGTGTTGCCGTAGCCGCCGTAGACGGCCACACCGGCGGCCCGCCAGGTGAGGGTCGACGTCAGGTTCTCGTAGACGTTGTCCCTCATGTCGGCGCCGCCCGCGTCGATCGCCGAGAACAGCGCGAAGCTGTCGTCGCCGGTGGCCCGGGCGTCGTTGTTGCTGACCAGGTTGTTGGTGCTCCCGTTGGTCATGTTGATGCCGTCGGCGAACATGTTGCGGATCCGGGAGTTCTTGATCGTCATGTAGTCGGTGTTCGCGCCCCAGTAGAGACACACCATGTGCTCGTTCCAGATGTTGTCGATCACGATGTTCGACACGTTCGCGAAGTCGAACACCTTGCCCGGACCGTCGATCCGCGAGGTGTAGTTACCGAAGTAGGCGAAGTTCTTGAAGGACGAGTTGGCCGCCGAGTTCTCGGCCCGGAAGCCGATGTCGGTGTTGTCCTGGCCCGCCGGGGCGTTGAACCGGGTGTACCAGGGGCCGGCGCCGGTCACCTGGACCGCCTTGCCGTACACCTGGAACTTCGACGAGGTGGAGTAGTTGCCGGCCGGCAGGTACACCCCGATGAGGTTGCCGGTGGTGTCCATCCGCACCCGGTCCAGGGCGTTCTGCACGTCCTGGTGGGTGAAGCCGCTCGGCGTGGTGTAGCGCGCCGGGTCCGGGTTGGCGATCGGCGACGCCTGCTCGGTGTTGATGAAGTCGATGGCGTACGTGGTGGTGTTGGCCGGGTCCTTCTGGAGGCGGATCTTGCTGCCGGCCGGGACTGTGGAGTTGAGCATGACGTTGGCTTCGTCGTAGATGTGCCGAGGCCCGCCCGCGCTCGGCGAGTTGCCCGGGCTGGTCTCGTTGCCGTAGAGCCACGCGTACCGGGACGTCAGGTCGATGGCCTTGTGGAACGTGCCGTTGACGTAGACGTTGAGCGTCGAGTTGATCCCGCCGCCGCCCGGGGCGTCCGGGATGGAGAAGCGGGTGACAAGCGTGTTGGTGCTGGCCCGGGTGGTGAACTCGACGTAGCTGCCGGTCGAGTTGAGGGTCACCGCCCGCCGACCGGACGCCTCGCCGGCCAGGTCGCCGACCTCCCGGTTCGGTCCGACGACGCTCGCGCCGCCGCCGACCACGCCGTCCTCGGCCTCGTACATGTCGTACGGCATGTTGGCGCCGCGCCCGACGAAGAGCGGACGGTCGCTTGTGTTGTTTGCCTGCTTGACCGGCAGCTCGTTGGCGTCGGTGGCGAGCACCACCCGGACGGTGTACTTGCCGTTCGCGGCGGTCCAGGTGCCCAGGTTGATCGGGCCGACCGTCGCACCGGCGTTGATCACACCGGAGTACGAGCCGGTCAGGGTACGGACCACGGTGCCGGACTCGTTGAGGACGGTGAGGGTGATGCCGTGCGCGCCGGACGCGGACGCCTGGTTACCGGCGTTGCGGATCGACACGGAGAAGGTGACCGTGTTGCCGGCCGACGGGTTGCCCGGCGACCAGCCGACCGCCGAGGCGACCAGGTCGGAGCTGGCGACCGCGCTGACCACCAGTGGGCTCGGATTCGTGTAGCTGTTGTTTGTGTCGTCCTGCTCGACGACTGTGTTCGACTCGTCGACCTTCGCGCTGAGCGGGTAGCTGCCCGCGTCCCGGGTGCCGATGCTGGCGTTGACGGTGGTCGAGGCGCCGGCCGCGAGGCCACCGACGGACGCGGTGCCGACCCGGGTGGAGCCCAGGTAGAAGTTGACGGTTGTCGCGCCGGAGGCTGCCGAGCCGGCGTTGCGGACGGTCGCGGAGAGGGTGATGCTGCTGGTCTCCACCGGCGCGGACGGGCTGAACGACATGCCGGTCACGGTCAGGTCCGGGTTCGGTGCCGGGGTGCCGAAGACCTGGAGCTCGGCCACCTGCCCGGCCGGAGCGCCGGTGTTCGAGGCGATCGAGAGCCGTACGTCGGCCGCCGCGCCGGAGACCGGGATGGTCACCGTGTTGCCGCTGCCCGGGTTGAACGTGTAGTTCGCCGCGCCGACCAGTGTGGTGAAGGTCGACGAGACCTGGTCCCGGCCCTGGACTGTGATGTTCTGGGTACGCGTGCCCCAGGCCGAGTCCGGGTTGAGCTTCAGCACGATCTGGCTGAGGCTGGCGTTCGCGCCGAGCTGCACGGTCAGCGTGCTCGGATTGCCGTTGCCCTCCCAGTAGGTGGCCACGTTGTTGTCGTTGGCGTTGGTCGCCACGAACGTGTGCACGTACCCGGAGGCGGTGATCGGCTTGCCGACCGCCAGGTTGCTGCCGGTCGGCGGGTTGCCGGTGCCGGTCCGGGTCACGGTGTTGCTGTTCGCCGACTGGTTGCCGGCCGCGTCCCTGGCCCGCACGTAGTACGAGACCGTGGCGCTGTCCGGCTGGCTGTCGGTGTACGTCACGGTCGAGCCGCTGACGCTGCCGCGCAGTGCGCCGTTGGCGTACACGTCGTAGCCGGTAACCCCGACGTTGTCGGTGGACGCCGACCAGGTGAGTCGGACCTGCCCGCTGGCGGGTTGGGTGTAGCCGAGGTTGCCGGGGACGCTTGGCGCCTGGGTGTCGGTGCTGCCGGTGGCGCCGTACACCTCGACCTCGGAGAACTGCGCGGCCGGCCAGCCGGTGTTGCCGGTGACCTGCACCCGTACGTAGCGGGTGCTGGCAGCGGTGAAGCTGACGGTGGCGGTGTTGCCGGTGGCCGGGTCGAAGGTGTAGCCGGCGGACGCCTTCAGGGTGGTGAACGACGAGCCGTTTGTCGAGCCGAGCACCGACAGCGTCTGGGTACGGGTCTGCCAGTCCGACGCGGGCGGCAGCTTGAGCACCACCCGGTCGACGCTGACCGTGGCGCCCAGGTCGGCCTGGATCCACTGTGGGAAGGCGTTGTTGGCGCTCTCCCAGTAGGTCGACGCGTTGCCGTCGTTGGCGTTGCCCGCCACGTAGTTCTGGTTGTAGCTGCTGGCGGTCATGGTGGCGGAGAGCCCGGCGAGCAGGGCCATCCGGGCCGCGGACGCGGACGCGTCGACCGCGGGTGCGGCGCTGGCCGTGGGGGTGACGACCGGGGCGGCGGCGAGGAGCAGGCCGGCGAGCGCGCCGGCGAGCATCCGGCGGGTGGTTCGGGGCGCTCCGCTGGGCGGGGTCCCTCGTCTGGTGACGGTTCTGGACATGGGGTCGCTACACCTCTTTCGGGGGTGGGGTGTGGTGCGTTGCCCGGTGACGGGTGCACGGGTACGCCCGTCGTGCCGCGACAGGTGAGGACGGGTTGGGGGACGGGACTGTTGCTGGCTGGCCCGGCGCCGCGCTGCGCCCGGGTGGCCCGGACCGGTCGGCCCCCGCCCTGGCTGGGCGGGGGCCGCCGGGCTAGCTGGAGTAGACCTCGAACTCGCTGAGCTGGCCGGCCGGCCAGCCGCTGTTGCCGGTGACGGTCAGCCGCAGGTACCGCTGGGTGGTCGCCGTGAAGGTCACCGCGACGGTGTTGCCGCTGGCCGGGTTGAAGGTGTAGCCGGCGGACGCCTTCAGGGTGGTGAACGACGAGCCGGTGGTGGAGCCGAGCACCGACAGCGTCTGGGTGCGCGCCTGCCAGGCCGATGACGGTGGGAGTTTCAGCACGACGCGGGACACCGACCGGTCGGCCCCCAGGTCCACCGTCAACGACTGCGGGAACGCGTTGTTGGCGCTCTCCCAGTAGGTGTTCGCGTTGCCGTCCACCGCGTTGGGGGCGGCGTACACGTCGGAGTGGCTGGTCTCGGTGACCGGCCGTCCGGCCGCCAGGTTGCCGCTGGGCGGCGGGGTTGTCGGCGGTGGTGTGGTGGGAGGCGGAGTCGTC
>NZ_VDFY01000095.1 GCF_006228125.1 Micromonospora orduensis
GCGGTCAGCACCGCGCCCGCGTCCCGGCCGTCGTCGGCCGCCCGCGCGCCGGCCCGCAGCGCGGCGGACAGGCTCAGGGCGGCGGCCCGCTCCGACTCGCTCAGGTAGCGGTTGCGGCTGGACAGCGCCAGCCCGTCCGGCTCCCGCACCGTCGGCACGCCGACCACCTCGACCGGCACGTCCAGGTCCCGGACCATCCGCCGGACCAGGGTGAGCTGCTGGTAGTCCTTCTCACCGAAGAACGTCAGGTCCGGCCGGGTGAGCTGGAGCAGTTTCAGCACCACGGTGAGCACGCCGTGGAAGAAGCCGGGGCGGCTCGCGCCCTCCAGCTCCACGCCGAGCGGACCGGGGTCGAGGCGTACCCGGGGCTGGCCGTCGGGGTACATGTCGGCCACCGACGGGGCGAAGACCACGTCGGCACCGGCCCGCCGACACACCTCCAGGTCCGTGTCGAGGGTGCGGGGATACCTGTCGAAGTCCTCGTTCGGCCCGAACTGCAACGGGTTCACGAAGATCGTCACCAGCACGTGGTCGGCCTGTTCCCGGGCCGCGCGCAGCAGCGTCTCGTGCCCCGAATGCAGGGCGCCCATGGTCATCACCACACCGACCGTGCCCTTCAGCCCGGCCCGGGCCTCGGCCAGCTCGGCACGAGTGTGTACGAGCAGCGTCACAGCGCCACCTCGGTTCGCGACTGCGGGGTCCGCAGGATCGGCTCACTCCGCACGCTCACGCGGCCACCTCCCGACCCGAGTCGGCCAGCACGCCGAGCAGCGACTGCGCCTCCACCGGCCGGAGCCGTCCGGCGGCGATCGCCCGGTCGGCGGTACGACGAGCCAGCGCCAGGTACGCGGGAACGGACTCCGGGGCGGTGGCGTTCAGCCGGGCCAGGTGCCGCCGCACAGTGCCCGCGTCGCCCCGCGAGACCGGGCCGGTCAGCGCGTCGTCGCCGAGGCGCAGCGCGTTCTCCAGGGCGGCCCGCAGCAGCGGGGCGAGCACCTTCTCGGGCCGGCCCACGCCGGCGTCCCGCAGCCGGTCGGTCGCCTCGTTCACCAGGGTCACCAGGTGATTCGCGCCGTGCGCCAGCGCGGCGTGGTACAGAGGGCGGTCCGACTCGGCCACCCACTCGGGCACGCCACCCAGATCGGTGACCAGGCGGGCGGCCAGTGGACGCAGCTCCGCCGGGGCGGTCACCCCGTACGAGATGCCGTCGAGGCGGGCCAGGTCGTCAGGCGTACCGGTGAAGGTCATGGCGGGGTGCAGGGCGAGCGGCCGGGCGCCGGCCGCGGTGACCGGCGCCAGCACGCCCAGACCGTGCGCGCCGGAGGTGTGCGCGACCACCTGGCCCGGGTGCAGAGCGCCCCGCTCGGCGAGGTCGGCGACCACCCCGGCCAGCGCGTCGTCAGGTACCGCGATCAGCAGCAGGTCGGCGGCGGCGTGCGCGACGGCGACGGCGGGGTGGCGGGGCACCTCGGGCAGCAGCAGGGCGAGGCGTGCCCGGCTGGCTCCGGATTCGCCGGTGACGGCGACCACGTGGTGCCCGGCAGCGGCGAGCGCGGCGCCCAGCACGGCTCCGACGCGGCCGGCGCCGACGACACCCACGGTGAGCAGGCGGGAGGTGGCGCGGGCGCCGGGAACGGCGCGATCCCGCGATGCGGCGGGCCCGTGAGGGGCGGCCGGGCGCGGGCGCAGCGGTGCGCTCATGACGACGATCCAGTCCTCGAGAAGGGGTACCGGTCGATCGCAAGTATGCGCCCGGCCCGCCGAACCGGGACAAGCATGTGTGAAAACCTTCACCACCGTCGAGACGGCTCGTCAGGCCCGGCTGAGGTCAGCGCGTTGGGGGCCGACGTGATGGCGCGTAGCTCGGCGGCCACCTCGGCGATCAGGTCGCTGAGCGGGGCGTCGCTGTCGGGCGCGATCCAGCGGGCGAACGCGACCCGGAAGACCGTGGCACCTGACTCGGTGGCCAGGGTCGCAGTGGTCTCGTCGAGGCCCCTGGCCCGCAGGGCGGCGGTGACCGCGGCCGCCAGTGAGCCCGACTTGCGCAGTTCACGCTCCTGCAGCTCCGGGCTGCTCTCGATGATGGCCTGCCGCGCCCGGACCAGCTCGAGACGGTCCGCGAAGAGCTCCTCCGCCACCCGGCGGAAGGCGGCGACGACCGCCTCGAAGGGGCCGGCGTCGGTCTCGGTCACCGCCCGGACCAGGACCTCCTCCACGCGCCCGCTGCCGCTGAAGAGCGCCTCGCGCTTGTCCCCGAAGAGCCGGTAGAAGGTGCGTTTGTCGAGGCTGGCACGGGCGGCGATGTCGGCGACTGTGGTCTGTTCGAAGCCGCGCTCGCGGAACAGCTCGAAGGCGGCCGCCTCCAGGCGGCCGCGCGCGTCGGGTTGCCAGCGGGCCATGCCCGCGATGGTATCCGACGTCACACTGCGACATTAAGGTCATCCACATGTCGCGCTGTGACATCACGCGAGGTACGGTCATGTCGCAAAGTGACATCGGCACTCACGAAGGAACCACCATGCGCGTATTCGTCACAGGCGCCTCCGGCCACCTCGGCTCCGCAGTCGTCCCGGAACTGCTCTCCGCCGGGCACGAGGTCATCGGCCTGGCCCGCTCCGACACGTCCGCCGCCGCCATCGAGAAGCTCGGCGCCCAGGCACACCGCGGCGACCTGTCCGACCTCGACGTGCTCCGGGAAGAGGCGGCCGCCTCCGAAGGGGTGATCCACCTGGCGTTCCGCCACGACCTCATGGTCAACGGTGACCTGGCCGGCGCCGCCAAGGTCGACCTGGACGCCCTCACGGCACTCGCCGACGGCCTCGCCGGCTCCGGCAAACCCCTGGTCGGCACCGGCGGGACGGCCATGCTCGTGATGGGCGGCATCGTCGGCCGCCCCGGCACCGAACGCGACATCTTCCCGGGCGGCGGCTACCGGATCGACGCGGAGAACTTCGTGGCCGGCCTCGCCTCCCGCGGTGTGCGCTCCTCCATCGTCCGGCTCGCGCCCACGGTCCACAGTTCACTCGACCGTTACGGCTTCATCAGCGCCATCATCGCCGCGGCCCGACGCAAGGGGTACGCCGCGTACGTCGGCGAGGGCACCAACCGGTGGCCGGCCGTCCACACGCTCGACGCGGCCCTGCTCTACCGACTCGCCCTCGAGAACGCCCCCGCCGGTACGCGCCTGCACGGAGCCGCCGACGAAGGCGTCCCCTTCCAGCAGATCGCGGCAGCCATCGGCCACAACCTCGGCATCCCGGTCCGGAGCATCAGCCCCGCCGAGGCCGACGACCACTTCGGCTTCCTCGGATCGTTCGTACAGATGGACAACCCGACGTCATCCGCCATCACCCGCGAACTGCTGGGCTGGACCCCCACCCACCCCGACCTGATCGTCGACCTGCACGAAGGGCACTACTTCCGGGCCTGAACCACGAAGCCGACCCGGCGGGGATCGGAAGTCGTCGCCCCGCCGGGTGGCCGTAGGGTCGGCACGGTGACGCCTCCTGAACCCGGAGTGAGCTGATGTCGATCCCGTGGCGGGACGCGATGAGCCACGCCCTCTACGGGCCAGACGGCTTCTTCGTGGCCGGCACCGGGCCGGCCGACCACTTCCGGACCAGCGTGCACGCGTCCCCCGCCTTCGCCGCCGCGCTGCTGCGCCTTCTCTCGCAGGTCGACGCAGCTCTCGGCCACCCCGCGCGGCTCGACGTGGTCGACGTCGGGGCTGGGCGAGGGGAACTGCTGCGGGCGCTCGTCGGGCTCGCGGTGGGGGTTTCCGGGGAGCCCGCCCACTCCGGGCGGTCAGGCTTGATCCCTCCGCGGGCGGGCTCCCCGGAAACCCCGACTCCCACGGCCTCCGCCCGTCGGTCGCCCGACGACCCGTCGCCCGTCGCCGCCCGTCCGTCGCTCGCGGAACGAATCCGCTTCACAGCAGTCGAGTATGCGAACCGCCCCGAGAACCTGCCGGAAGAGATCAACTGGACCGCTGAGATCCCCAACGAGATCAACGGTTTGTTGCTGGCTACCGAGTGGTTGGACAACGTGCCGCTGGAGGTGGCGGTGCACACCACCGATGGCTGGCGATATGTACTGGTCGACCCCGACAGCGGCGTGGAGACGGTTGGCGAGCTGGTCAACGCTGCGGATCTTGATTGGCTGCTGAAGTGGTGGCCCACCCCCTCGGCCTCCACGGGTGCGGACAGTGACCCGGATCTGGCGTTGACCTGGACTGATGCGACAAGCGGAAGCGAGTCGGGTTTGAGGGCAGAGATCGGCAGACCACGGGACGAAGCCTGGGCGAACGCGGTCCGGAAGATCAGCCGAGGGCTCGCGGTGGCCGTCGACTACGGACACCTGCGTGATGGTCGGCCGGTCGACGGGACGTTGACCGGGTATCGGGGTGGGCGGCAGGTGCCTCCGGTGCTGGACGGGACGACAGACGTGACCGCGCACGTCGCCATGGACTCGGTCGCCTCCGCTGGTGCGGCGGTCGCGCGGTGCGCGTACTCCCTGGTCCCGCAGTCCGAGGCGCTGCGGGCGCTCGGGGCCGACGGTGGGCGACCGCCGCTGAGCCTGGCCGGCACCGACCCGGCCGGCTACGTGCGGGCGCTGGCCGCCGCGTCGGCGGTGGCCGAGCTGACCGACCCGGCCGGGCTCGGCGGGCACTGGTGGCTGCGCCAGCCGGTCGGCATCCCGCTCCCGCCGGCCGTGGCACGATGACGGGCATGACCACCGACGCCGGGGACCTCCGTGAACTGACCGTCGGCACCGGGGCCGGCCTCGTCGCCGGCACCGGCGATCAGCAGCTCGGCACCGACATGGTGTTGAACATCGGCCCGCAGCATCCCTCGACGCACGGCGTGCTGCGGTTGAAGCTGGTGCTCGACGGCGAACGGGTCATCGCCTGCGAACCGATCATCGGCTACATGCACCGGGGTGCGGAGAAGCTCTTCGAGGTGCGCGACTACCGGCAGATCATCGTGCTGGCCAACCGACACGACTGGCTGTCGGCGTTCTCCAACGAGCTGGGTGTGGTGCTCGCCGTGGAACGCCTGATGGGCATGGAGGTGCCGGAGCGGGCCACCTGGCTGCGGATGGCCCTCGCCGAGCTGAACCGGGTGCTCAACCACCTGATGTTCCTCGGCTCCTACCCGCTGGAGATCGGCGCGATCACGCCGGTCTTCTACGCCTTTCGGGAACGGGAGACCATCCAGGCGGTAATGGAGGAGGTCTCCGGCGGCCGGATCCACTACATGTTCAACCGGGTGGGCGGGCTGAAGGAGGAGGTGCCGTACGGCTGGACCGGGCGGGCCCGCGCGGCGATCGGCGAGGTGCGCCGGCGGCTGCCCGACCTGGACCACCTGATCCGGCGCAACGAGATCTTCCTGGCCCGCACCGTGGGCGTGGGTGTGCTCTCCGCCGCGGACGCCGCCGCGTTCGGCGCGTCCGGGCCGGTGGCCCGGGCCTCCGGGCTCGACCTGGACCTGCGCCGCGACGACCCCTATCTGGCGTACGACGAGCTGGACGTGCCGGTGGTGACCAAGACCGCCGGCGACTGCCACGCCCGCTTCGAGGTGCTGCTGGACCAGGTGTACGCCTCACTGGACCTCGCCGAGCAGTGCCTGGACCGGGTGGACCGGCTGACCGGACCGATCAACACCCGCCTGCCGAAGGTGCTCAAGGCGCCCGAGGGGCACACGTACGCCTGGACGGAGAACCCGCTCGGCATCAACGGCTACTACCTGGTGTCGCGGGGCGAGAAGACGCCGTGGCGGTTGAAGCTGCGCACCGCGTCGTACGCCAACGTGCAGGCGCTGGCCACCCTTCTCCCCGGCTGCCTCGTGCCGGACCTGATCGCCATCCTCGGCTCGATGTTCTTCGTGGTCGGCGACATCGACAAGTGACGCGTCAGCGCCAGTGGTCGCCGGGCGGGGCCCCGCCGGCGCGCGGCACGTCGTCCTGCGGCGGGTAGCCGTACCGCTCCTCGACCCGGCGCCGGCCGACCCGTTCCGGCTCCGCCTGGTGGCCCCGCTGGCGCGGCGGGCGCCACTCGTCCGGCACCGGCACGCCACCCACCGGCAGCGCCGGCTGGGCCGCCGGCTCGTCCCGGTGGTACGACTCGCGCTCGGCGTACCAGTCGGCGTCGTCCTGCCGGCGCGGCTCCTGGTGACGGCGGGCGTCCTCGTGGCGGCGCGGCTCCTCGTGGCGGACGGAGGCCCAGCGGTCGGCCATCCGGTACTCGGTTCCGGCGGGGTCGGCGTGCACCTCGGCCCGGCGTTCCCCGACGTGCAGTTCACGGCCGTGCTCGTCGTCGCGGACGGCCGCCCAGCGGTCACCGGCCCGCATCTGTGACCAGAACTCGCCGGTGTCGTCGGCCCGCAGCGGCGGCCCGGACTGCGGTGCGGCGCTCCCCCGGTCGGGCTCGCGCTGCTCCGACCACCCGCGCTCGTCCCGCTGCGCCCGGGAACCCCGGGCCGGCTCGTCGGCGGGGGCGTACGCGTCCCGTGGACCGGCCCACTGCGGCTCGTCGCGCCGGTCCCGCCAACCGGGCTCGGCGTCGACGTCGGCCACCTCCCGGTCGGCGCCCCAACCGGGCCGGTCGTCGGCGTAACCGGACCACTGACGGTCCTCCGCCTCACCGTGCGGACGCTCCGCCGGGCGGGGACGCTCGTCCGCGCCGCCGCCCCGGGTCCACTCCTGCGCCGGCGGGGTCCACTGGCCGGCGTACCCGCCGCCGTACCGGGTGGCGGTCTCCGGCGGCCCACCGTCCACCACGGTGTGCCGGGTGGTGACGTGCACGGTCTCGGTGTGCCGGACCACGCCGGCCGGTCGATGCGCCGGCTCGGGCCGGTCGTGCTCACGAGGGCGGGCCGATCCGTACCGGGTGGCGGCGGGGCGTTCCCCTCCGTACACCCCGGCGCCGTACACCCCGGCGGGGGGCGGCTCGGCGGTCGCCCGCGGGTACGCCGGTTCGTCCTCGTCTGCGTGCTCGGCGCGGCCCCAGCGGGCGGCGTCCTCCGGAACCGACACCCGGCCCCGGCCAGCCGGCACCTCGCCGGGCACCCGGCTGCGGGCGGCCGGAACGTCAGCCGCCACCGACGCCCGGCCGGCCGGCGCGTCGTCGGCCGGGTCGGCGGCCGGCACCCGTGCCCGCCCCGCACCCGCGGCGTCGGGTGCGGCGCCGGCGGGCACGGCACTGCTGGCGTCGAGGCGACGACGGACCGCGGTGATGCCCTCCTGTGCCCGCTGCGCCTGGTCCAGCGCCTGGTTGCCGCGCTGCGCGGCAGCCACGATCTCGGCCCGCAACTCCCGGCGCAGTTCCTCGATCTCGTCCAGCAGTTCGTCGGCCCGTGCCGCGTCACCGTCGGGCCGCAGCGCGATGGACAGGCCGATGAGCACGACCGCCACGATGGCGAGGACCGCCGCGAAACGCAGCGGGGTGTTGCCGTCGGCTACCAGCAGGATCAGCGCCGCCACCGGGGCGAGGCCCACACCCGCCCAGAAGAGCATGGTCAGCAGTCGCGGTTGACGCCGGGCGTCGGGGGTGACCAGGGCTGGCATGGCTGTGCAGCCTACCGAGGATCCCCAGCAGAGGGAACGGGTCACCGACACGCGCGGACGCCCCCACCCGGATGCGGGCGGGGGCGTCCGTCAGCGCGGCCGTGAAGGGACTCAGCTGGTGGCGAACGCACCGTCCGAGGAGAAGATCAGGCCCACGCTGATCGAACCGTCGCGCAGCGCGCTCTTGGTCAGCGGCCCGCCCTGGTCCAGCGAGGAGAACGAGCCCACCGACAGCCCGTACGTCTTCTCCAGACCCGGCTTGCAGAACGGGCGCTGCTGGCACTCCGGCGGGCCACCCAGCACCGTCGCGCTGCCGGAGCACTTCGCGGCCAGCTCGGAGAGCGTGCGGACGCCGTACTTGTCGGCGAACGCCTGGGTCACCGCGAAGGCGTTCTGGTCCTGCGCGGCGGCCGGGGCGCCGAAGGTGATGCCCACCTTGTCGCCCTCGGCCTTGAGGGCTGTCACCGTCGTGTTGATGTCCGGCGAGGAGACCGGCTGGGCGCTCGGGCCGTTGGCCTTGGTGTTGAGGAACTCGGCCATCGTCGCCGCGTACTCCGGGACGACCTGGACCTCGCCCTTCTCCAGGGCCGGCTCGTACAGCTCCCGGTTGCCGATCTGCTGCACCTTGACCTGGTAGCCCGCAGCGGTGAGCGCGATCCGGTACAGCTCGCCCAGGATCTGGCTCTCGGCGAAGTTGCCGGCGCCCACCGTGATGTCGCCGCCCGGACCCTTGGCGATGCCCGCGGTGAGGTTGTTGGCGCTGGCGAACTCCTCGGCGGCCACCTTCGGAGTCTTCCGGTCGTCGTTCACGGCCTTGTTGAGCTGGATCAGCTTCGGCGTGTCGAGCACCGCCGAGACCTTGTCGAGCGCCGCGATCAGCTGCGGGTTGGCCGCCTTGCTGTTGACCGCCGGGATGATGTTGTCGGAGTTCTGGAGCTTCTTGTCGTCCTGCAGAGCGATGAGCTGCTCGCCCTTCACCGGGGCGCAGCCGGCGCCGGAGGCGCTCTGCTGCGGCGCGTCGGTGCCGGACGAACCGGCGTCGCCACACCCGGTGAGGAGCGCTGCCCCGGCGACGACGCCGACAGCGCCGATCGCGAGACGTGTACGTGCGCGCATGTGCCCGCCTTCCGTGTCCCGGCGCGGCCCGTCCCGGGCCGGCCGCGTGTCCGACGGGCGATCCTGACTGTTGGTCGCCCGCGAATGTCCACCCAACATCCTCCGGAACGGACCGACAACCCGAGATGGACTTCGTCACCTCATAGTCACCGACCGCACCACAGGCGTTCGACGGATCGCCGCCGGCTCACCCGGACGGAGCAGCGGGCGCGGATCAGGCGCGGCCGGTGGCATCGGCGGGCCGGGGCTGGCCCGTCCGCTGCCGCCCGCGCCGCAGCGGACGGGGCGTGACCAGCCGTTCGACACCACCGAGGACCACCTCGGCCAGCAGTGCGAGCGCGGCCACCAGCACGCCGCCGGCCAGGATCTGACCGCCGCCGCCGGCGATACCCAGGCCGAACCCGGTCCGGATGATCTCGCCGAGGCCGCCGCCGTTGACGAACGAGGCCAGCGCGGCGGTCGCGATCACCTGCACCGCGGCGGTCCGGAAGCCGGCCGCCAGGTAGGGCACGGCGAGCGGCAACTCCACCCGCCGCAGCACCTGCCCGCCGGACAGACCCATCCCCCGGGCGGCGTCGCGGGCCTCCGGGTCCGCCTGACGCACACCGGTGTACGCGTTGGCCAGCAGCGGCGGTACGGCGAACACGGCCAGCGCCACCACCACCGGCGTACGCCCGAAGCCGCTGGCGAAGACCACCGGGAGGATGGTCAGCAGTGCCAGCGTCGGAATCGCCAGGGTGGCGTTGGACACCAGCACCACCAGGCCGCCGCCCCGTCCGGTGTGCCCCAGCCACAGCCCGAGCGGCCAGGCCACCAGGCAGCCGAGCGCCACCGCCAGCGCCGAGATGGTGAGGTGCTCGCCGAGGCGGTCCAGCATCCCGCCGGGGTTCGTCCAGTTCAGCGGGTCGTTGATCCAGACGACCGCCTCGCCGATCGGGTTCGCCGCTGCGGTCACCGTGCCCTCCTCGCGGTCCACGGGGTCACCAGCCGGGCGACCAGGACGAGCAGCAGGTCGAGGACGACGGCGAGCGCCACGCAGAGCACCGAACCGGTCATGATCTCGGCCTTGTAGAGGTTGTTCTGGAAGCCCGCGAAGATCAGCTGCCCGAGGCCGCCGTGCCCGACAAGCACGCCCACCGTGACCAACGCCACCGTGGAGACGGTCGCCAGCCGCAGCCCGGTCAGGATGCCCGGCACGGCCAGCGGCAGGTCGATCCGGAACAGCCGCCCCCACCGGCCGTAGCCCATGCCCTCGGCGGCCTCGCCGACCTCCGGCGGCACCTGGTTGAGCCCGGCCACCACATTGCGGACGATCAGCAGCAGCGCGTAGAGGACCAGTCCGACAAGCACCGTGGTCGTCCCGGTGCCCAGGTACGGCGCGATGAACGCGAAGAGCGCCAACGACGGGATGGTGTAGACCACCCCGCTGACCGCGAGGATCGGACCGGCGAGCGGACGGACCCAGTACGCCAGCACCGACAACGGGAGGGCGATCAGCACCGCGATCAGCACCGCCCGCCCGGTGAGGGAGGCGTGTTCGCGCACCGCGGCGAGGATCGTGTCAGAGTTGTCCCGCACGTACTGCCAGGAGAACCAGGGGTTACCCGGGTCGGCCCGGTAGCTCAGGCGGAAGGACATACGTGGACGTTACCCCGGAGGCCCCCGGCCCGGCCGGCTCCCCTCGCGCGGCGTCGATCTCCCTGCACGGCATCCAGAAGCGCTACCCGAACGGCACCGAGGCCGTCCGGGAGCTCAGCCTGGACGTCAGGGCCGGTGAGCTGGTGGTCCTGATCGGCCCGTCCGGCTGCGGCAAGTCGACGGTGCTGCGCATGATCAACAGACTGATCGAGCCGACCTCGGGCCGGATCATGCTCGGCGACGAGGACGTCACCGACGTCGACCCGGTGCGGCTGCGCCGCCGGATCGGCTACGTGATCCAGAACGTCGGCCTGTTTCCACACCAGACGGTCCGCGCGAACGTGGCCACCGTGCCGGGCCTGCTCCGGTGGCCCAAGGGCCAGACCCGGGCACGGGTCGACGAGCTGCTCGACCTGGTCGGACTGGACCCGGCCCAGTTCGGCGGCCGCTACCCGCACGAGCTGTCCGGCGGCCAGCGGCAGCGGGTGGGGGTGGCCCGCGCGCTCGCCGCCGACCCGGTGGTGCTGCTGATGGACGAGCCGTTCTCCGCCGTCGACCCGATCGTCCGGGCCCGCCTCCAGGAGGAGTTCCTCCGACTCCAGGCCGAGGTGCGCAAGACGATCGTGCTGGTCACCCACGACCTCGACGAGGCCGTACGGCTCGGCGACCGGATCGCGGTGCTGTCCCAGGGCGGTCACCTGGAGCAGTACGACACCCCGGCCGCCCTGCTCGGCGCGCCCGCCACGCCGTTCGTGCGCGAGTTCGTCGGCGCCGACCGGGGCATCCGCCGACTGGTGGTCACCCCCCTGGACCGGGATTCGCTGGACCCGCTGGCCGGTGACACCGCCACGGACCTGCCCACCGTGCCGCTGGACGGCTCCGCGTACGACGCGTTGGGCGTCCTGCTCACCTCGGGCCGGGACCGGCTCGTGGTGACCGACGACGGTCGACCCGTCGGGGCGCTCACCCGGCAGCGTCTGCTCGACCTCGGCCGGGCGACGGGCTGACCTGTCCCGTCACGCCGGTGCGCTCAGGCGCGACCGCCGAGGCTGGCGGTGCCGATGATCCAGCCGGAGAGGAAGCCGTAGCCGGCCCCGGCGCTGGCCTCCTGCAACGCCCGCAGCAGCGACGGATCGGGGCCGAGCAGCGCCGCCAGCACAGCGGCGAGCCCGCCGGCCAGCACGTACGCGGCCCAGCCGGAGAAGAACTGGCTGACCGAGCCGGGCACCCGGGCCACCTGCGCGGCGGGCAGCAGATAGAGCAGCGCCACCGCGAGAACCACAAGCGCCACGGCCCGCAGGTCGGCGGCGAACAACCCGCCGGCCTGCCCGTCCGCGTCCAGCCGCCAGGATGGCCAGGCGAGCAGACGCAGGTAGAAGGCGACGCCCGAGTCCGGGTCGGTCTGGCTGGCGGCCCAAGCGGTGTACGCCGGGCTGCCGCAGATGCCCACCAGCAGCAGCACGGCGAGCGCGCCGGTGCCGGCGGCCGTTCCGTACCGGCTCACCGGGCCGGACCGGTGCAGAAACGATGTCATCCGCCCAGGCCCGGTACCGCTCTGGCGGGTGGACCTGGGCTGCCCCGAGCGGCTCAGTGCTTCATCAGGTAGTCGATGAAGGCGGCCCGCAGCAGCGGCGCCGACTCCTCGTAGCCGTGCCCGGTCAGCTCCCGCCACAGGGCGTTCGCCTCGTCGATGGTCGGGCCGATCGAGTTCGGTGCGCCGTCCAGCACCGTCGCCTCGTCCGCGTTCGGCAGGTGCCGCAGCACCGACCAGAAGAAGCCCACGTCGCGACGCTCCCGGGCCAGGGCGAACGCCCGCTCCCGCAACTCCTCGGTGGACAACGCGTCGAGTGCCTCGAACGAGGTTCCGCCGGGGGTGGCGGCAGGTGAGTCGGTCATGCCGCCGAGCCTAACGGGCGAGATCAGCTCCGGCGCTGCGACGCGACACGGCTCACCGCTCGTCGGTGTCCCACCGGCGTGGGCTGTCCTCCCACCGCGGCTCCCGCCACGGGTCGGTCGGCTGCTGCGCGGCCGGCGTCGGAAGAGTCGGCGGCCAGTTGTCCACCGACTGCGACTGCGGCATGGCCCAGCCCGTGCTGATCGTGCCGTCGCCGACCGGTTCGGACCGGTCGGGGACGGCACCCGGCCGGGGACGCCCGAACGTCTCGACCAGACGCGTGACAAGCAATCCGACGCCGAGCGCCGCCCCGCCCACCGCCCAGGTGCTCAACGTCCAGCCCCGCTCCGGCGCGTACTCCCTCAGGACGGTGACCAGGCTGACCGCCAGCAGGGTGCCGAACACTCCGCCCCGGCGGCCGAACGCGCTGGTGCCGCCGAGCAACGCCACCCCGAGCGCCAGCACGGTCCAGTCCAGTCCGGTGTCGGGGGTGACCGGGCCGGGACCGTTCGCGGCGATCAGCACGCCGCCGAGCGCGGCCAGCACGGTCGAGCCGACCAGCGCGACGGCGGCGACCACGGCGGCCAGCACACCCCGGCGGCGGGCCGGATCGGTGACCGGTCGGTACCGGCCGATCAGGCGGCGGATCGGCCGGATCGTGCCGAACAGCCCGCCGAGCACCGCCACCGCGGCGAACCCGGCGAAGAGGTAGCCGGCCGTCCGCCCGGGGTCGTAGTCGCCCTGCACCAGCACCGCCGTCGAACGGCGTTCGATGAACACCACCACGCCGGCCGCGCCGGCCAGGCTGGCCGCCCAGGCCGGCACGTGCAGCACCACCACGACCAACGCGAGCGCGAGCCCGCCCAGCGCGGCGACCGCGACGGCCGGGCCGACGGACGCCGCCAGACCCCGATCTCCCTGCTCGGCGTAGTGCAGGGCGGCCGCGATCGCGACCGGCCCGACGGCCAGGTTGGGGGCGGCGGTCCGCAGGCTCAGCCCGGCCGCGAGGGCGAGGAGCCCGAGCCCGACCGCGTCGACAAGCACCGTACGCAGGTTGTCGGCACGCAGGGCGGCCGAGTCCTCCCGCCAGAGCAGCCAGCCCAGCGCGACCAGGCCGGCCACCAGGAGGAACTCCCACCACACGTGCACACCCACCCGGTCCCGGCCCGGTTCACCGTGGGTGGGGTCGTCGAAGACGCTCTCCAGTACGACGGCGGGCACCCCGGACGAGGGCTCAGCCGACCGGTCCCTGCCCGGTTCTTCGTACCCCATGACGCCGCCTCCCCAGTGGCCGGCCGCCTCCGGTCCGGCGCGCGGACGGATCGTGGGCAGCCTCGCTCTCCGATCGCAGGCACCGTACCCGCGCCCGGAGCCGGGCGTAACCCCCTGGTCAGCGCTGGCCGGGGCGGCTCTCGCGCTGGTCCGGCTCACGCTCGTCGTCCGGGCGCTCC
The DNA here is from genome assembly GCF_006228125.1 of Micromonospora orduensis. GTDB lineage: Bacteria > Actinomycetota > Actinomycetes > Mycobacteriales > Micromonosporaceae > Micromonospora > Micromonospora orduensis. The sequence continues at coordinate 13,663 of NZ_VDFY01000095.1, forward strand.
GGCACCCGGCAGGAGCGCTCCAGCCAGAGCGCGGCGGCGACCAGCGCCAGCGAGGCCAGCAGACCGCCGGCGGCGGCCGGCCGGTCCTCCGTGGCCGCGCGGGTGTTCTCGACGAAGAGCCAGCCGGTCAGCCCCGCGTAGAAACCGGCGAAGATGGCGGCGGCCAGCGCCGACGCCTTGGCCAGCACCACGAACCGGGCGACCATCAGCGGGTTGACCGGATCCCGGCCGGGCTTGCGCTCGATCCGGCCACGGGTGTTGACGGCGGCGTACGCCTCCAGCACGGCGAGCGCGGCCAGCGTCACGACGGGAAGCCAGGGCAGCCGTGGGATGCCGCTGTAGTAGAGGCTGCTGATCAACAGCCAGGCCACGGCAGCGGCGGCCAGGGCGGCGACGACCAGGCTCGAGATCCGGGTGGGGCCCATCCGCGACCGGTCGGGGCCCGACCCGCCCGGTGGTGGGGACTTCGCCTGCGTCATGCCGGCCGGCTCCACTCGGTCATGCGGTCGACTCTAACGCCAACTCCGGCCGGGCACGCAGATCCAGGACGTCGTCCGCGGCCGGGCCGGTGGTGAGCAGGTCGGTCAGCCAGCCGTGACCGGGCAGCCGCCCGTACGGCTGGATGTCGATCCACGGTCGCAGCACGAAGGCCCGCAGGTGCGCCCGGGGGTGCGGCAGGGTCAGCTCGGGGTCGTCGCTGAGCACCGGCTCGTCGTCGTCGCCCCAGACGGCGATCACGTCCACGTCGAGGGTGCGCGGCCCGAACCGCCGCAGCGGGTCACGGACCCGGCCGGCCGCGAGCTCCGCGGCCCGCGCCCGCTCCAGCCAGTCGCGCGGGGTCGCGGTCCCGTCCTCGGCCAGCAGCACCGCGTTGAGGTACGCGGGCTGGTCGGCGTCACCCCACGGTGGAGTCTCGTACACCCCGGAGACCACCCGTACGGCGTCGCCGAGCGTGGCGACGGCCGTCCGCAGGTGCTCCAGACGGTCGCCCAGGTTGCTGCCGAGCGACAGGACGGCACGGGTCATCGGGAACGCGTCCGGGTCATGGTGACCGCCACGTCGGTGAAGGTGTGCGGCACCGGGGCCTCCGGCTTGTGCACGGTGACCGTGGCGGCGTCGACCCGCTCGTCGGCCAGGCACACCGTGAGCAGCCGGTCCGCCAGGGTCTCGATGAGGTTGACCGGCTCACCGGTGATCACCGCGACCAGCCGCTCGGCCAGCTCGCCGTAGTGCACGGTGGCGGCGACGTCGTCGCTGGCGGCGGCCGGGGCGAGGTCCATCTCCAGGACGGCGTCGACGACGAAGTCCTGCCCCTGCGCCCGTTCGAAGTCGTACACGCCGTGCCGGCCGTGTGCCCGCAGGCCGGTCAGCTGGATCCGGTCGGTCGTCATCGCCGCCCCTCTCGTTCCGTTCCGGCCGTCAGGCGCGGGCTGCCGGTCGCGGCCCAGACGGCGAGCGCGTCGGTGGTGGCGCGTACGTCGTGCACGCGTACCCCCCAGGCGCCCGCCGCCACCGCGAGCACGCTTGTGGCGACGGTGGCCGCCTCCCGCTGCGCGGTGGGTCGCGGCGTGCCGTCCGCGTCGGCGAGCAGCCCGCCGAGGTACGACTTGCGGCTGGCGCCGAAGAGCAGCGGGTACCCGAGGTCCAGCAGCTCCGGCAGCCGGGCGCTGAGTTCCCAGTTGTGCGCGGCCGTCTTGGCGAAGCCGAGGCCGGGGTCGATGACGATGCGATCGGCGGCCACCCCGGCGGCCAACGCCGAGTCGATCCGCTGGGACAGCTCGGCCCGCACGTCGGCGACCACGTCGCCGTAGCTGGCCAGCTCGCGCATCTGCCGGGAGTGGCCCCGCCAGTGCATCAGCACCCACGGGCAGCCGGCGTCGCGGACCACCCGGGCCATGTCGGGGTCGGCCAAGCCGCCGGAGACGTCGTTGACCACCACCGCGCCGGCCCCGAGGGCGGCCTCCGCCACCCGGGCGCGGCTGGTGTCGATGCTGACCGGCACCCCGGCTGCGGTCAGCGCGCGGATGACCGGCAGCACCCGGTCCGCCTCGGTCGCCGCGTCGATCCGCTCGGCGCCCGGGCGGGTCGACTCGCCGCCGACGTCCACCAGGTGCGCTCCGGCGTCGCGCAGACGGACGCCGTGTCCGACGGCCGCGTCGAGGTCGGCGTACCGTCCGCCGTCGGAGAAGGAGTCCGGCGTGACGTTGAGGACGCCCATCACCACCGGGCCCGGAGCCCGCACCAGATCGGTCACTACTAGACGGTACCGGTCGCGGTGGCGGCCCCCCGCGACCCGGGGCAACCCTCCCTGACGTGCTGGTTAGAACAGGTGTACGATCGGTCATCCGGGCAGCATCAGGCATCCCGTTCGCGGCTTGTCGCAATCCGGGGCGGCCCGTACGCTTTGGAATTGGCCAGCATCGAGATGGCGAAGCGTGGAGGGAGGGCCGAAGCGGGGGAAAACCGCCCAAAGCTCACCACTCTCCGTGGTGAGTAACGAACACAGGGTCGTGAACGCTGCGCCCTGTGAGCACATTTTCCCGCCAGGTCTGCCTATTGCACCGCCGCGGCACCGCCGGCCGCGCTATGGGGAGGTTCCAGTGATCGCCTTCGAGCTCATGGAGACGGCGTCGTCCGGCGTCGCCCACGCGCTCTCCACCCTGGCGTCGGCTCCGCTCGCCGAGCCGGCCCCGAAGGGGATCGACACCAACAGTGTGGTCACCTTCTTCGCCAGCAAGATCGCACCGATCCTGCTCGCCGTCCTGGGCGTCATCTTCATCGGCCGCGCCAGCCGGGGCGAGATCTCCAAGGTGCTCACCAGCTCCGCGATCGCCATCGTCGGGCTGGCCTTCATCGCCGGCGCGGCAACACTCTTCTTCGTCGGCGATTACCTGATCGACCTGATCTTCGAATAGGCGCGGTCACCAGATGCGGCTGCGCACCGACGACGACATCTACCGGGCCCGCCTGGTCTACCTCGGGCCGCCCGGCTACACCCTTCCGGTCCACCTGCCGTACGCCCAGTACGGGCTCTTCATGCTGCTCGTCCCCCTCTACATGTTCATCCACTGGCTGTTCACGTTCACGGTCGAGCTCTTCCCAGCCTGGGAGATCGCACTGGCCATCGTGACCACGTCGTTCATCTTCCGGCACGTCGACCCGGACCGGCCGGCGCGGGTGGTCATCCGCACCGCGCTGACCGACTGGCGACGCACCCGGGAGCCGGCCGTCGAGCAGCGCGACCCGCGCCTGGTCGGCAGCCGGATCAGGATCCGGGAGGAGCTGGCATGACCGGGCGTACACCGAGCGGTCCGTCGTACGACACGGGTGGGGCGATCGCATGAGCCGCGCTTCCACGCCGGGTTCCCCGGCCGGCCGCCCGGGCGCACCGGCAGGTCACCGTGCGCAGTCGCTCGACTACGCCGAGGACGAGAACGAGGTGGCGCTCGACCCCGCGCTGGTGACCTCGCCCGGGCACGGTGCGGTAGGCGTCTTCCAGGCACCCCGGCCGGTGTCCCGGCGTACACCGCCCGCCGAGCCCACCGCCGTGACGGCCGGCGAGAACGCCGACATCGACTCGCCCTTCCTGGACCTGTTCGGTGGCGCCCGACCGGGCGGCCCACGAGCCATTCCGGCCGGCCCCGCCACCCGGGAGCAGCCGGCGATCCCACAGCAACCGCCCGCCGTCGCGCCGGCCCGCCCGGTTCCCGAGCTGGAGCCACCGTGGACCCCGGACGACCGGTCCACCGGCGGCCGGCGGCCCGCCGAGCCGCGACGCGCGGACACCCACCCGGTCACCGAGTCCCGGGTGCCGCACCAGGCGGGTGACCGGCTGCCGATGGCGCAGCCGGCGAGCGACCTCGACCCAGCCGCCGGAGGCACGCCCGCGTCCAGGGCCACCGGCCCGGCGACCCGGACACCCGCCGGCCGTCCGACGGCGACACCGACCAGCCGGCCCGGCGCGGCCGTGGAACGGCCGGCCACCCCCACGGTCCCGACGAATCGACCGGCCGGCGCCGCACCGGACGACCGGCCCGCCCTGGAACGGGCACCGCGCCGCGCCGACGCCCCGCAGCGTTCCAAGGGCGCCGGCAAGGAGATCGTCGCGCCGCGGCAACGCGCCGCGAGCCGGCAGGACCGACCCGTCCGACCGACCCGGGTACGCGCCCCGAAGATCAAATTCGGGGACCGGGACCCGTCGGTCGAACTGGCCATCACCGAGATCGCCGGCCACCTCACCTTCACCCCGAACACCGTCACCGCCTGGTACTGGCTGCCCGAGGTGCGCTGGGCGTTCCGACCGGACGCCGAACGCGAGGCGCTGCTGTCGGCGATCTCCGAGCAGTACGCCGGCCTCGCCGGCTTCCGGCTGCACCTGCGCCGCACCACCCGGCCGTTCCCCGCCGACGAGTGGGCGCGCACCATCGACGCGCACACCGCGTCGCCGCTGCCCGACGTGCCCGGCACCGCCGGATGGGCCGACCACCTGGTCGCCGCCCAGCGGCACCTGATGGCCGTCAACCACGCCGAGGGGCAGACCTACCTGGGTGTCACGTTCGCCCGCCGATCCCTCGGTGACTCGCTCACCGAACGGCTCCTGCGCACCTTCGGCCGGGGCACCGCCGACGGCGAACGCCGCAAGCTGGGCCGCACCGTGGAGCAGTTCGACGAGGTGCTCGGCGCCTTCGGTATGCGGGGCCGCCGGGTCACCGCGCAGGAGTTGGAGTGGCTCCTCTACCGCTCCGTGGCGCTGTGCATGGCACCCCCGGGCACACTCTCGCCGGTGACCGACGGGCAGTGGGAACGCGGCGACCTGCTGGCGCTCACCGAACAGGTCGAGCGGTACCGCACCCCGTACGGCTCGACGGTCAAGCTGGTCAACCGGATGACCGGCGAGGAACGGCACGTCGCCGTACTCGCCGTCGGCCGGATGGAGCCGCTGGAGATCCCGGAACGACACGAGCCCTGGCTCCACTTCCACGAGCGGCTCCCCTGGCCCATGGAGATCTCCACCCGGGTCGACATCCTCGGCTCCGGCGACTCGTTCCGCAATCTCGAACACCGACTGCGGATGATCCGCTCCCAGCAGCTCGACTACGCCGAGCACGGCATCGACGCACCGCCCGAGCTGGAACGCCTGGCCAAGCGGGCACTGGTGATCGGCGACGAGATGACCACCGGGCTGCCCGTCGACTCGGCCCGCGCCCACGGCTGGCACCGCATCGCGGTCGGCGGCCGGACCAGGGAGGAGTGCCTGGAGCGGGCCCGTCGCCTCATCCAGCTCTACTCCCGCGAGCTGCGCATCTCACTCCAGCACCCGAAGAACCAGGACTGGCTGGCCCGCGAGTTCATCCCCGGCGAACCGATCGCCAACACCGGCTACGTCCGCCGGATGCCGGTACCACTGCTCGCCGCCGCACTCCCCCAGGCAGCGTCCAACGTGGGCGACCGGCGGGGCGACCTGATCGGCCGGACCGCCGGCACCTGCCGCCGACCCGTCTTCCTCGACCTGCACTTCCCCATGGAGGTGCGGGAACGCTCCGGGCTCGCGGTCTTCGTCGCCGAGCCGGGCGGTGGCAAGTCCACCCTGCTCGGCGCGCTGGGCTACCTCGCCGCGCGGCGGGGCGTCCAGGTGACCCTGCTCGACCCGTCCGGCCCACTGGCCCGGCTCTGCGCCATGCCCGAGTTGCGGCCGTACTCCCGGGTGTTGAACCTGACCGGCTCGGAGCACGGCACGCTCGCGCCCTACTCGCTCATCCCGACGCCACTGCGCAGCGAGTTCGGCATCGGCGCCGCCGGCGACCGGGAGTTCGAGATCGCGGTCTCCAACGCGCGAGCCGAACGACGAATGCTCGTCCAGGACATCTGCATGATGCTGGTGCCGCCGCAGGTGGCCCGCGAGGCTTCCACCGCCACCCTGTTCCGGCATGCCGTCCGCCAGGTGCCCGCCGAGGAGACCTCCACCCTCGACGACGTGGTGAGCTGCCTCGGACGCCTCGACGACGACGCCGGCAAGGAACTGGCCAACCTGCTGCTGGACACGGCCGAGATGCCGCTGGCCATGCTCTTCTTCGGCCGGCCACCGGAAGGCCTGCTCGGGGCCGACGCGGCGCTCACCGTGATCACCATGGCCGGGCTGCGGCTGCCCGACCTCAAGATCGAACGCGAGTACTGGTCCGCCGAGGAGGCCCTCGCCCTGCCGATGCTGCACACCGCGCACCGGCTCGCCGTCCGCCGCTGCTACGGCGGCTCGATGTCCTCCCGGAAGCTCGTCGGCCTCGACGAGGCGCACTTCATGGAGGGCTGGCGCTCCGGCCGGTCGTTCCTCGTCCGACTCGCGCGGGACTCCCGCAAGTGGAACCTCGCCGCGCTGGTCGCCTCGCAGAACCCCCGCGACATCCTCGGCCTCGACGTGCAGAACCTGGTCTCCACCGTCTTCGTCGGTCGCATCGCCGAAGACGCCGAGATCGCCTCCGAAGCCCTCCGGCTGCTGCGGGTACCGGTCAACGACGGGTACGAGGCCACCCTGGCCTCCCTCTCCGCCGCCGACACCAGCTCAGCCAACCGGCTCGGCTTCCGCGAGTTCGTCATGCGCGACGTCGACGGCCGGGTGCAGAAGGTCCGCGTCGACGTGTCGTACGTCGACGGGCTGCTGGACCACCTCGACACGACGCCCGCCGCGATCGCCGCGGCGGCCGGAGTGCTGCCGAGCATCCCCCTGCCGGATCTGGAGGCGTGACATGGCGAGGGCCCGGGCAAGGATCGCGTCGTTCCTGCTCGCCCTCGGCGTACTGGCCGGGGCCAGCGTCGCCTGGCCGCTGGTCGGTGCGGAGGCTGCCTACGCCGCACCACCGGCCGCCCAGGCCCGCGCCGACCTCTGCACCACCGCCGAATGGCAGGCCGACTTCCGAACCTGCGTGGGCAAACTCAAAGAGGTCAGCGAGGACGAGGTCAAGTGCCGCAACGCCCCGACCCCGGGCACACCGGACTCCGGTCTTGCCGGCTGGTTCGCGGCTGCGCCGTCAGCAGAGGCAGCCAATGGAATAGCGGGACGATACAGCCTCTACGGATACGCGGGCTACAGCTACAACACCTACGACATTGGTGGCTGCGCGTCGAGCGTGCTGCATCCGGACTACAAGTTCACTACCACGATCGCCAATGGCGAATTCATGGCAGCCACCGCCATCATCGGTGCCTCAAACGCGCTCCGGGAGCGGGCATGGGACCCAGGCACGATGTGGGGGTGGGCGAACCCTCTCGTGGAGAAGGCGACCAAAGCCGTCTACCAGAAGGTCTTCAGCGTCTTCGGAATCGTCACGCTCTGCGTAGTCGGGCTTTACCTACTCTGGAGATCCCGCCAGTCGGACATGAGCAATGCGATGACTACCGCAGGCTGGGCACTCCTGGTCATGGTCGCGGTCACGGCACTCGCCGCTTGGCCGGTGAAGTCCGCAAACATCGCTGACGGTGTCCTCGTGACGGGCCTCGGAGTGGTGCACGACGCTGTCGGCCCCCAGGCGAAAGAGCCTGATCCCGGGCGGTGCATCGATCCCGACCGCTGCAAAGACCTGCGTACCCCTGCGGTGAGAGCCAGCGACACCTCAACCGAGACGATGCTCTACCGAAATTGGCTCCGCGGAATTCTGGGTTCGGCCGACAGCGAGACTGCCCGCAAGTACGGTCCGGCACTTTACGACGCACGGTCGTTGACCTGGGGCGAGGCGCAATCGATGCGAGCGAACCCGGCCACACGTCAAACGGTGATCAAGGAAAAGCAACAGCAGTGGGCACGCGTGGCTCAGCAGATTCAGACTGAAGACCCCGAGGCGTACGAGTACCTGCAGGGTGTGCGGGACATGGACCGGGTTGGCGCTGGGTTCATCGCAGTACTCGCCTCGGTGCTCTTCGCCATGTTCGATCTGACCGCGTCGGTGCTGGTTCTGCTGGGCTTCCTGATCTTCCGGTGGGCGGTGATCGCGGCGCCCATCCTCGGCACCATCGGTCTGCTGCGGCCGGCGAGCGCAGGGCTGAGGCGATTGGCCAATGCGGTGGTGGCCGCAGTCTTCAACATCGCCATCTTCGGCACCGGCGCCGCCATCTACCTGTTCGCGGTCGACCTGATCATGAGTACTCCCACACTGCCGGGTTGGCTCCAGGTCGTGCTGGTCTGGCTGTGCGGCGTGGTTGGCTGGCTGCTGCTACGGCCGTACCGGAGGATCACCCAGCTGGGCGGCAAGGACAGCAGTGAGGCGGTCAGCTCGGCCGGGTCCTGGCACCGCCGGTTCTTCCGGGACATGCGGGTCGCCGCGCGCCTCGATGTGGTGGAACCAGGCGGTACCGCCGAACCCGTCGGCGGCCGTCGCCGGTCACCGAACGCGGAGCAGACCCGGCTACGTCCGGAGGCACGGCGGGAGGACCCGGCCCCGACGCCGAACGCTCCTGTCGGTGGGGGTCGCGCCGATGCCGGGCGGCCGGACGGTCGGGAACGCGTGGACGATGCGCCAGCGGAGCAGTCCGGCGGTCGACGGGGATCGGTGCCGCCCCAACCCCGCCGACGGCAGCCGGCGACCTGGACAGAGCCGGACGTGCCCGCCGAGAACCCGTCGTTCGTGGTCTATCGGCCGGGCTCGTCTGAGCGGACACCGGACCGCACCGGACCTCGGGTGCGCTCAGAGGCACGGTGACGGCGATGCGACGGGCACTGGAGTTCCTTTTCACCCGAGCGCTGCGGTCCCGGTTGGGGGTGGCGCTCGTCATCGCGGTGCTGGTCTTCGGCGTGATCGGGGCGGCGCGGCTCGTCTCCGGCCCGACCGACTCCCTTGGCGGGTTGAGTAGCCGGCCGAACCAGCCGATCACGACCGTGGATCCGACGGCCGGCGCCGACGGTGTGCTCTCCACCGAGGCGCCACCGTCGCCCGTCACCCGGCCCGGTGCCCGCACGCCCGAGCAGACCGCCGAGCGCTTCGCGACCGCCTGGCTCGGCCGCCCTGGGATGACCGCCGAGGAGTGGCACGCCGGAATGCGACCGCTCTCCACCCCGACGCTGATCGAGAAGTTGGACGGGGCCGAGCCAGCAACCGTGCCAGCCGAGAAGGTCGCCGGCCCCCCGAGCATGCGGGAGCGGACCGAGTCGTTCGTGGAGATGCTGCTTCCCCTCGATGCCGGGCAACTCCGGCTGGAACTGGTCGCCTCCGATGGGGGATGGCTCGTCGACGTGGTGGACTGGGAGAGGCCGTGAACGACGTTGCTGGTGCCGCCGCCCGCCGCCCGCCCCTACGAGTCGGCGTGATCGCCGCAACGCTCACCGGGTTGCTGCTCCTGCTGTGCTGCACCGGAGGCACTGCGGCGTTCTTCCTCACCGGGCTCGGCGGCGATGAGGCAAAGGACGGGGACGACCTGGCGGCCCTGGGATGCGGCCCGGTCCGTCCGGTGAACGTTACGGGCGAGCTTCCGCGGTTCAGCGAGTACGGCGAAGCGCAGATCCGCAATGCCGCGATCATCATCAAGGTCGGTCAGGACATGGGGGTCCCGTCTCGCGGCTGGGTGATCGCCCTGGCCACCGCGATGCAGGAATCGGCCCTGCGCAACCTGGCGAACAGCGGTGTACCCGCCTCGCTGGCGCTGCCGCACGAGGGCGTCGGCGCCGACCACGATTCGCTGGGCCTGTTCCAGCAGCGGCCGGGGTGGGGCTCGGTCGCCGAGCGGCTGAACCCCGCGTACGCGGCCCGCAAGTTCTACGAAAAACTCGTCGGCGTGCAGGGCTGGCAGCGCCGGCCGTTGACCGCAGTCGCCCAACGGGTCCAGATCAGCGCCTATCCGGACGCCTACGCCAAACACGAGGAACTCGCCAGCCGCATCGTGAACGCGTTGTCCGGCGGCGCGGCCCGTACCGTCGAAATCAACGGCAAAGCGGTGTGCGACGCGGCCGAGCAGGGACAGATCGCCGCCTCAGGCTGGACCGCACCGATCTCCGGAAATGTCGGCTCCGGGTTCCGTACCACAAGCCGACCCGGCCACGACGGAGTCGACATCGGTGCGGCCAAGGGCACCGAGATCCGCGCGGCAGCGACCGGTCGTGTGCTGGTGGCCAAATGCGACCCGGACAATCGTGGCCGGGAGAGCTGCAATGTGGACGGTTTTCCTGGCAAGGGTGGCTGCGGTTGGTTCGTCGACCTGCTGCACGCCGGTGGCTACATCACGCGGTACTGCCACATGGTGGTCCAGCCCCGCGTCCACAAGGGGCAGATGGTCACGGCTGGCGAAGTGATCGGCCAGGTGGGCAGCAGCGGTAACTCGTCGGGCCCGCACCTGCACTTCGAGGTGCACCTGCGCAGTGACCGCAGCGCCTCCGGCGCGGTGAACCCGGTTCCGTTCATGCGCGACCGGGGCGCCCCGCTGCGCCGTCCGGCATGAGGTCACCACAGGCATGACCGGACCGCTGCCGGACCCGTTCGCCGACCAGCCCGATTGGGCGCCCCAGCCACCTCGTCCGCTCACCATCGTCGCCGCCACCGAACGGGTGGAGTTGCGCGGGCAGCGGGTCCTGGTGGGGTTGCCCGGACTGGGTTGGCGCGGCGACCTGCGCGCCGACGACCGCGTGGTGCAGGGCGCACGCACCTACGTGCCGGTGATTCCCGAACACGAGTGGTATCGGGCCGAGGCCGAGCAGGTCGAGGTGTTTGCGCCACTGGTGCCGGTGGAGCGGGTCTGGGTGGAGACCGTCGGTGACCGGCCAGGGCAGGACAAGGCCCGGGCCCACGGCATCCGGCTGGTGTCGCTGGACGGTCCGGCGCACCCGCCCCCGACGCCCGTCTTCGAAGCGGACGCGGTGACCGGACGCCGGGTGGTGCACGTCGAGGACGGCCAGGAACGCCGCGACCTACGGGCGGTCACTGAGACCTACTCCGGAGCCGAGGGGGACATCTGCGTCCGGATCACGCCCGAGGTGGAGTGGTACCGCTGGGCCTGGCGCGGACAGTCACCCACCACCCTGGAGGTTCCCGTTCACCTGCTGTGGATCGAATGAGGTCATCCGACCCGCATGCCGCCGCAGACGCGCCAGCCGTTGCGCTCCCTGACGTCGAATCGCCAAGTGTCTGCAAGGCTCTGTTGGATCCCGTCGATTAACGCACTTCGCCGGATGACTGCGCTAACGGAGGCGTCCGAAGGGCCCGTTTTCGAGACGGTGACGTTCTCGATGTTGATGGAGAAGGACACGTTCAACTCCTGCTCCCTTCGGGCAATCTGAGCGCCGAACTCATCTAAGGCCGGCACTGCCCCCTCACACGTGAACAACTTCGCCCTGTTGGGATCACGCGAGACGAGTGCTTCCTGGAGATAGTTGACCACGGCCACATCCGGCGTGCCCCGGTCCGGGGCAGAGGCTTCGTTGTACCACACATACGCTGTTACGACCCCGCCAAGGCTGAGCAGGGCGAGCACCCCGGCGACCACGACGAGCACTGTCCGCATCCGCCGGCGCGGCGTCTGCGGGGCCGGCGCGGCCGGGGCCGGCGGCAGCTGCTCGGACGGCGTCCGCTGGGCCGGTACGCGGGAGACCTGGGAACCGGCGGGGGGCTGCACTGATTCCACCTCCTGACGTTATCGGCTGGAGGCTCCGGAGCCAATGCCTCAGATCCAGCGGATCGTGACGGACCCCTCCCCACCGGTGAGATCCACGACAACACCGGCGCACCGCCGCGGTACCTCCCGGAGGAGCGGCCTCGGCTGGGATACCGTCTCTGCTCGGGGAGGGGTTGCCAACCTCGGCTAGAGGGGGTGGACGCGGTGGCCGGTCCGAAGGCTCGTACGAACCGCGCCGCAGCTCTGCACCGCCGGGCTGCGGCTGTGGCGACGGCCGCCGCCGGCATCCTGGACGAGACCCGCCCGGCCCCTGCCGATCAGCGCCGGCAGTACGAGGCTGCGGACCGGCTGCGCGCGGTCGCGGCGCGGTTGGCTCCGGGCTGGTCGGGGGCTGCTCTGGATTCGCTCACCGTGGATTCTCCGGCGGGTGATGGTCCGCCGCTCTTCGTCCGGGTGGGTACGGCGGCGCCGCTGGACGATGCCCGCTTCCCGGCGCTGGTGCCGCTGGTGGGCACGGGTCATCTGAGCGTGGACGTCGACGCGCGGGAGCCTCGGGTGGCGGGGCTGCTCCGGGCGGTGCTGCTGCGGTCGCTGGGCGCGGCCCCGGCTGGTGCGCTGCTGGTGCGGGCGGTGGACGCCACGGGTGACGTGCTGGCCCCGTTCGGGGCGCTCGCCGACGCCGGCCTGCTGCCGCCGCCGGCGGTGGATGTGGCGGGTCTGCGCGCGGTGCTGACGGAGGCGGAGCAGTGGGTGACTCCGGGGGCGAGCGGACGTCGACGCCACGACCGCACGTTGCTGCTGGTGGTTGCCGCGCTGCCGGAGTTGACCGGGCCCACCGATCTGGCGCGGATCGAGGCGTTGGCCGAGCAGGGGCCGTCGGCCGGGCTGCATCTGGTGGTGGCGGGTTGGCCGCCCGCGGGGCCGTACGCGGCTCGGGCGCCGCTGCCGCACGCGACACGGTTGGCGCTGCGCAACGCGTACGCGCTGCTGGGTGACCCGCCGGGGGCGTCGTTCGCCGGTCCGGGTGCCGAACCGCCGGGTGGTCTGAACTCGCCGGTCTTCGTCGAGGCGGATCCGCCCGCCGACCTGGTGGACGCGGTGTGTCGGCGGCTCGCCGCGCAGGTGGAGGCAGGTTCCCGGCTGGGGTTGGCGGAGTTGTTGCCGGCGACCGGTGACCGGCTCTGGGAGCCCGATCCGGCGAACGGTTTGACGACGACGGTCGGTGACGCCGGGGGGCGGCCGGTGCCGTTGGGTTTCACCGAGCTGACGCCGCACTGGCTGGTCAGTGGCCGGTCCGGTGCGGGTCGCGCGGCTTTCCTGACCACCGCGTTACTCGGCCTGACAGCCCGGTACGGCCCGGACGACCTGGCGCTCTACCTGGTGGATCTCGGCGACGGTGAGTCGTTCGTGGAGTTTCTGCAGACCGAGCGGGACCGGTCGTGGGTTCCGCAGGTTCGCGCGGCGGCGATGGCCGCCGACCGGGAGTACGTCAGGGACCTGCTGGACCAGTTGACGGCTGAGGTGCGGCGCCGGGCGGAGGCGGGTGGGCGGGCCGGTGGTCAGCGCTTCGCGGAGTTGCGCGAGCACCGGCAGCTGCCCCGGATCGTCTGTGTGGTGGACAATGTGCCGCTGCTCTTCGCCGAACGGGACCGGTTGTCCGCCGAGGTGGCCGCCCAGGTGGACGGGTTGGCGCGGGCCGGCCGGGCGTGGGGTGTGCATCTGGTGCTGGCCGGCGCGGGTGAGTTGGGGTTGTCGGCCCGCGCGGACGCCGGGCACCGGGATTCGGTGTTGGGGCAGTTTCCGGTGCGGGTGGCGCTGCCGGGTGGCAGCCCGGTGTTGGAGCCGACAAATGATTCGGCCGCCGGCCTGCCGGTGGGCAGCGCGGTGGTGAACACGGCCGGTGGGCTGGGTGGTCCGCGTGGTGCGATCCGCGGTCACGAGCGGTTGATCCGGCATCCCGATCCGCAGGACCACCCGGAGGTGGTGGAGCAGCTGCGTCACGAGCTGTGGGAGGCGCGGCCCGCGGGTTGGGCGCCGCCGGTGGTCTTCGCCGGGTATGCGCGGCCGCTGCTGGGCAACGATCCGCGGTACCGGTCGGCGTCGGCCGGCCAGGCGCGGGGGCCGGCCGCGCTGCTGGGCCGGGCGGTGGACGTGGCGCGCTCGACGGTCACCGTACCGCTGGGTCCGGCGGCGGGGCGCAACCTCGCGGTGCTGGGTTCGGGTCCGGCGGCGGGCGGGTTGCTGGCGACGGCGGCCCGCAGCACGTCGGTCCATCACCCGCCGGGCACGGCCCGTTTCCTGGTGGCGGCACCGGATCCGGGTGCCCGGCCGCTGGCGGAGGCGTTGACCGCCGAGCTGGCGGCCCGGCATCCGGCCAGCATGGTGGACCTGCCGACGCTGCTCGCGGACGTGGATTCCGATCTGCCGACCTATCTGGTGGTCTTCGGGCTGGACCGGCCGGGGCCGCGGGAGTTGCCGGTGGACCGGCTGCGCGCCCTGCTGCGGGACGGACCGCCGGCCGGTCGGCACCTGTTGGGTTGGTGGCGCGCGGTGCCGCCGTTCGCCGCGTTGTTGGAGCCGGACGGCGAGGTGGACAAACTGGCCGCCGTGGCGGTGCTGGACGTGCCGACGGCGCAGCTCTCGGCCGTCTTCGGCCGGCCGGTGGAGTGGCGGGGCCGCCCCGACCGGGCGGTGCTCTGGGACGGCCCGGACGAGCGGGGCACGGTGCTGGTGCCGTTCGCCGACGAGGCCGGGTGATCCGGTGGCAGGCGCGGAGGGTGTCGGTGTGGGTCCGAACGCGACGGTGACAGGGCCGGGGCGGCAGCGTACCGCCGGGTCGAACGGGAACGACGGGGATCCCACCACGGCCTGGTCGGAGTACCTGGCGGCGGCGCGGCAGTTGGATGGGGTACGCCGTGGCGCGGCGGCTGCCGCCGGTGAGCAGGCACGCTCGGCGGAGGCGGCCCGGGAGGAGCTGACGCTGGTCCGTACCGGGCTGGCGAGCCAGCAGGAGCGGCTGCGGGAGCTGGGCGTACCGGCGATCTCGCTGGTGCCGTCGCCGCCGGAGCTGAGCGAGGCGGCCCGATCGATGGCGGGCGGCCCGGCGGCCGTGCTGGCGACGCTGCGTACGGCGCGGGGCTGGGCGGAGGGGGCGGACGCGGCGCTGGCCGCGCGCCGCCGGTTCCGGCCGGGGTCGTGGCCGGCGAGGGCGCGCAACCTTCTGGTGTACGGGCCGCTGGCGCTGCTGGTGCCGCTGATCCAGGTCGTGGTGTACGCGGCGACCGGGACGGGCGCGGCGAGCGTGGCGGCGTTGATCTGTGGGCTGCCGATGCCCGCGATCGCCTTCGTCGTGGCCTGGGTGGCTGTCGGGCGGGTGTTCCGGCCCGGCCCGGGTGAGCGTCTGGACCGTACGGTGCGCTTCGGCGCGTTGGTCTGCCTGGTGCCGGCGGTGCTGGTCACGGCGGGCCTGTTGCTGGCGCTGCTGGCGGGCTGACCTGCCGGGTGCGCGCACGGAACAGCCGGCCACCCGGGAGGGTTGGCCGGCTGTGTCGTGTCAGGCTGTCAGCGGGGGATGATCAACGCCATCGCCTCGGCGCGTGACTTGGAGTCCGTCTGCAGGATTCCGCGTACGGCCGACGTGATGGTCTTGGCACCGGACTTCTGGATGCCGCGCATCGCCATGCACATGTGCTCGCATTCCAGCACGACGACGACGCCGCGCGGGGCGAGCTTGCTCATCAGCAGGTCGGCGACCTGCGAGGTGAGCCGTTCCTGCACCTGGGGTCGGCGGGCGAAGACCTCGACCAGCCGGGCCAGTTTGGACAGGCCGGTGATCCGTCCGTCGGGGCCGGGGATGTAGCCGATGTGCGCGCTGCCGCGGAACGGCAGCAGGTGGTGCTCGCAGAGGCTCATCACGTCGATGTCCCGGACGATCACCAGCTCTTCGTGGTTGGCCTCGAAGGTGGTGCTGAGCACCTGGGCGGGGTCGACCCGCAGACCGGCGAAGAGTTCGGCGTACGCGCGGGCCACCCGAGCGGGCGTCTGCTGGAGCCCGTCGCGGTCCGGGTCCTCGCCGACGGCGATGAGGATCTCCCGGACCGCCTTCTCGATGCGGCCCAGGTCGACCGCGTCCTCGACGGGGCGGCCGGTCAGCCGGCCACTGATCAGCCGGGCGGCCACGTAGTCCAGCCCGTCGTCGCCGTCGGGCTCGGTCGCGGAGACGGCCAGCTCCCGGTAGGGGGAGCTGGCCGTCGGGTCGTTGCTCAGTGCGTGCCGTCCGAGTTGTTGGACGGCGCCCCGCCACCGACCGACGCCTGCGCGCCGTCGGCCTGGGCCTGCGCCTTGAGCTTGTCCTTCTCCGCCGGGGTGAGCACGGGCGGCTCGGTGGACGGCTGCCGCTTGCCGAAGCCGTTGTACGGCGCCAGCGGCGGGCGCTTGACCACCCGGGAGCAGATCCGGGCCATGTCGGCCGTGGAGAGGGTCTCCTTCTCCATCAGCTCGAGCACGATGTTGTCCAGGACGTCCCGGTATTCCACCAGGATCTCCCAGGCCTCGTCGTGCGCCAGCTCGACAAGTGCCCGCATCTCGCCGTCGATCTCGGCGGCCACCGAGTCCGAGTAGTCCCGCTCGTGGCCCATGTTGCGGCCGAGGAACGGCTCGTCCCCGCTGGTGCCGTACTTGATCGCGCCGAGCTTCGAGCTCATGCCGTACTGCGTGATCATCGCGCGGGCCAGTTGGGTGGCCTTCTCGATGTCGTTGCCGGCACCGGTGGTGGGCTCGTGGAAGACCAGCTCCTCGGCGGCCCGACCACCCAGCGCGTACGCCAGGGTGTCGATCATCTCGGCGCGCGTCTGGGTGTACTTGTCTTCGGTCGGGAGCACCAGGGTGTGGCCGAGGGAACGGCCACGGGACAGGATCGTCACCTTGTGCACCGGAGCGGCGTGCGGCAGCGCCCAGGCGACCAGCGCGTGCCCACCCTCGTGGTACGCGGTGATCTTCTTTTCCTGGTCGCTCATCACCCGGGTCCGTCGCTGCGGACCGGCGATCACCCGGTCGATCGACTCTTCGAGCGAGTCGTTGGTGATCGCCCGCTGGTCCTTGCGGGCGGTGAGCAGGGCCGACTCGTTGATCACGTTGGCCAGGTCGGCGCCGCTGAAGCCCGGGGTACGTCGGGCCACCGAGTCGAGGTCGACGTCGGGCGTGAACGGCTTGCCCTTGGCGTGCACCCGCAGGATGGCCTTGCGGCCCTCCATGTCGGGGGCGTCCACCGGGATCTGCCTGTCGAACCGGCCCGGGCGCAGCAGCGCCGGGTCGAGGATGTCCGGGCGGTTGGTGGCGGCGATCAGGATGACGCCGCCCTTGGTGTCGAAGCCGTCCATCTCGACGAGCAGCTGGTTGAGCGTCTGCTCACGCTCGTCGTGACCGCCGCCCATGCCGGCGCCACGGTGCCGACCGACGGCGTCGATCTCGTCGACGAAGACGATCGCCGGGGCGTTCGCCTTGGCCTGCTCGAAGAGGTCACGGACCCGGCTCGCGCCGACACCGACGAACATCTCCACGAAGTCCGAGCCGGAGATGGAGTAGAAGGGCACCCCGGCCTCGCCGGCGACCGCGCGGGCCAGCAGCGTCTTACCGGTACCGGGTGGGCCGAACAGCAGCACACCCTTCGGGATCTTGGCACCGAGGGCCTGGTACTTCGCCGGGTTCTGCAGGAAGTCCTTGATCTCGTGCAGTTCCTCGACGGCCTCCTCGGCACCCGCCACGTCCGCGAAGGTCGTCTTCGGCGTGTCCTTGGTGATCATCTTCGCCTTGGACTTGCCGAAGTTGAGCACCCGGGAGCCGCCGCCCTGCATCTGCGACATGAAGAACAGCAGCAGCAGCACGAGCAACGCGATCGGCAACAGGTTGATGAGCAGGCTCATCCAGATGCTGTCCGACGAGACCTTGGCGTCGGCCGGGCCGGTGACCCGGTTGGCCGCCTTGGCGTCCAGCACCTCGTTCCAGACCTCGTCCCCAACCTGGTACGGGAACTGGGCCTCGATCTTGTTGGTGGTGGTCTCACCGAACTTCGTCTTCTGGGCCAGGTCGAGCTGGAGCGTCTGCTCCTTGTCCTGGAAGACGACCTTATTGATCTTTGCGGTGTGCAGCTGGTCGAGCGCAACGGAAGTGTCCACGCGGTGGTAGCTGGGACCAGCGGTGAACAGCTGACTGAGCACAACGGCGCCGAGGATGACCAGGATGATCCAGACCACCGGTCGGCGGAAGAAACGCGTACGTTCCATACTGTTGTCGAGCGCCGGGGCGCCCGCATCCTCCTGATCGACGTCCTGACCGTCTGATGGTGTCGCCGCGGTGTGCGGCAGCCGGAGCCGCCGTGCGGGCCGGCTCGACCCCGAGGCGCGAAACTGCCGCGCCGCGGTCATTCGACGGTACACCGTGTACGCGAGGAGTGAGCTTGCGAGCCCCGCACTCGGCGCACTGTCGACATCGACGGCGTACACCGTGGGCAGGCCCGCCAGCCCCGCACCGACGTACGGCGGGTCCGGGCGGATACCGGCGTGGCGGGGAGTCCGGCCCGACCCTCCGAACGCCCGGTCACGCGGTCGAGGGGGCCGGGCGCGGAGTGAACCTCCGCGCCACCGGGCTCCACGGTAACCGGAAGAGCTGAGAGCGCGCTGAACGTCGGCTTGACGGATGCCGATGCGAGTTGGCCTCACACGGTCATGTGGCGGTGCGACGCGCCGTCAGGAGCGGGCGTACACCTCGGGCTTGAGCACTCCGACGTACGGCAGCTCGCGGTACCGCTCACCGAAGTCGAGGCCGTACCCGACGACGAACTCGGTGGGGATGTCGAAGCCGACGTACTTCACCGGGACCGGCACCTTGACCGCGTCCGGCTTGCGGAAGAGCGCCACGACCTCGACGCTCGCCGCCGAGCGGGACTCCAGGTAGCGCAGCAGCCAGGAGAGCGTCAGCCCGGAGTCGACGATGTCCTCCACGACCACGACGTGCCGACCGGCGATGTCCCGGTCCAGGTCCTTGAGGATGCGGACCACCCCGGAGGAGGTCGTTCCCTGGCCGTAGGAGGAGATGGCCATGAAGTCGAGTTCGGCCGGGGGGCCGTTGCGGCCCAACGCCCGGGCGAAGTCCGCCATGAACATCACCGCGCCCTTGAGCACGCAGACCAGCAGCAGTCCGTCGCCCACGTGGGCGTAGTCGGCGGAGACCTGCTTGGCCAGTTCCGCGGTCTTCTCGCGGATCTGCGCCTCGGAAATGATCACGTGGTCGATGTCGGCGTCGTACCAGGAGCCGTCAGCCATGCTCCTAGCCTGCCGTACGTCGGATGGGCTCCGTCGGCGGGGCCGCACCTTTTGGCGCGGTCCCGCCCGGGATTTTTCGGCAGATAAACCGCTAAACACATCAGCTGGTACGTGACCGCCAGCGGCGGCCGTCGTCACTGGGCTTCCAGTCGGCCGAATCGTGACTGTCGGCGGTGAGGCCGGTCGCCGAGGCAGCGACGAGCAGGACGAGGAACAGGAGGAAGAGCAGGAACTCCATGGCGGCGCTCGCTTTCGCATGGTTGCTGTCGGTTTCGCCGCCGGTGCGCACCGGACTGAAACCAGTCTGCGGCCACTCGCGCCGCCCGGACAGTGGCAGTGATGCCACTGGGCATCGATTTACTGCCACCTCTCGGGTTACCCTCGTCACATGCTGCGCAACGTCGCCGTCCTCGTCCTCGACCAGGTCGCCCCCTTCGAGCTCGGTGTGCTCGCCGAGGTGTTCGGCACCGACCGGACGGCCGACGGATTCCCCGGCTACCGCTTCCAACTGTGCAGCCCGGACGGCGGGACCGTACGCACCTCGTCCGGCTTCCACCTCACCCCGCACGCCGACCTCGGCCCGGTGGAGGAGGCCGACCTGGTGGCCGTCCCCGCGCACAGTCAGGGCACCGTCGTTCCGGGGGCGGTGCTCGACGCGCTGCGCCGCGCCGACGCGCGGGGCGCGCACCTGTTCAGCGTCTGCTCCGGAGCATTCCTGCTCGGCGAGGCCGGACTGCTCGACGACCGGGAGTGCACCACCCACTGGCGGTACGTGGACGAGCTGCAACGGCGGCATCCCCGCGCCCGGGTGCGCTGCAACTCCCTCTACGTCCACGACGGGCGGCTGCTCACCAGCGCCGGCACGGCTGCCGGCATCGACGCCTGCCTGCACCTGATCCGCCAGGAGCACGGCTCGGCCACCGCGACCCGGCTGGCCCGGCGGATGGTGGTCCCACCGCACCGCGACGGCGGGCAGTCCCAGTACGTCGAGGCGCCCATCCCGAAGGCGCCCGAGGCCCCGACCCTGGAACCGGTGCTGGAGTGGCTGATGGGCCACCTGGACCGGACGATCACCGTGGAGGAGCTGGCCGCCCGGGCCGGGATGGCCCCGCGGACGTTCGCCCGCCGGTTCCGCGCCGAGACCGGCACCACCCCCCACGACTGGCTCACCAACCAGCGGGTGCTGCTCGCCCGACGGCTGCTGGAGGAGACGCCGCTGAGCGTGGAGGCGGTCGCCGACCAGGCCGGGTTCGGTGACGCGGCGGCGCTGCGGCACCACTTCAGCCGCCGGGTCGGCGCCACCCCGCACAGCTACCGGACGACCTTCCGGGACCGGGCGCACAGCGCCTGACGATCAGTCCAGGGTCACCGGGGCGAGCCGGTCGGCGCGGCGGAGCACCCGGACTCCCCCGGGCAGGTCCGTCGGACCCTGACCGCGCCAGTCGGTGACCAGGGCGTCCAACGCGGCGATGTGCCGATGGGACAGAGCACCCGGCGGGGCACCCAGCTCACGCGCCCAGGCGTGCAGCACCCGGCCGCGTACGGCGGGGGCCAGGCCGGCCAGCTCGGGCACCGAGAGCCCACCCTCGGGATGCCGGCCGGCCGCCAGCGCCGCCTCCGCCAGGTCGTCGAGGGCGGCGTTGTCGGCCGCCACCATCCGGGACGTACGCGCGAGGTTGTCCACCACGCCGGGCCCGAGGGCCCGCACCAGCGCCGGCAGCACGTCGGCCCTCACCCGGGACCGGGCGTACGACGGATCGGTGTTGTGCGGGTCCTGCCACGGCCGCAGACCGAGCACGGCGCAGGCGTCGCGGGTCTGCTCCCTGGAGATCGACAGCAGCGGGCGCAGCAGCGGCACGCCGGACAGGTCCCGTCGAGCGGGCATCCCGGCCAGGCCACGTGGGCCGGCGCCCCGGGCGAGCGCGAGCAGGACGGTCTCCGCCTGGTCGTCGCGGGTGTGCCCGGTGAGCACGGCGACCGCGTCGTGACGCCGGGCCACCTCGGTCAACGCCTCGTATCGAGCCTCCCGAGCCGCCGCCTCCGGCCCACCCGAACGGCCGGCCACCTCGACGCGGACCGCCTCAACGAGCGCGAACCCGACACTCCGGGCCCAGGTCGCCACCTCGTCGGCCCGCTCGGCGGAACCGGTCTGCAGACCGTGGTCGACGGTCACCAGGCCGGGGACCAGACCGAGCCGGGGAGCCACGAACACGGTGGCCGCCGCCAGGGCGAGCGAGTCGGCGCCACCGGAGCAGGCCACCAGCACCGGCCGGCAGCCCGGCAGCCCGGCCAGCGCGCGGCGGACCGCCACCCGGATCGCGGCCACCGGCGGGGCGAGCGCAGCCACCGGCGGGCGGATCAGCCCGCGGCCGGAACGGTGCCGGCCGGGCCGTGCACCCGGGCCACCCAGACGTCCGGGTCACCCAGCTCGGAGAGCCGGGGCAGGGTGAGCGGCGAGTTGAAGATCGAGTTGAACCCGTCCATGCCGACCCGCTCGACCACACCGTGCACGAACTTGCGCCCCTCGGCGTACTGGCGCATCTTCACGTCCACCCCGAGCAGCCGACGGATCGCCTTCTCCAGCGGATTGCCCGCCTCGCGGCGCCTGTTGAACGACGCGCGGATCCGCTCCACGCTGGGGATCACCTGCGGGCCGACGCCGTCCATCACGAACTCGGCGTGCCCCTCCAGCAGCGTCATCAGCGCGGTCAGTCGGTCCAGGACGGCCCGCTGCGCGGGGGTCTGCACGATGTCCAGCACGCTCGTGCGGCTCTCCGGGTCACGGACCGCGTCGGACAGGGTGGAGACCCCCCGCCGCAGCCGCTCGACGAGGTGCTCGCCGCCGCTGGACGAGGCGTCCACGAAAGCCTGCACCTCGCTGAGGAAGTACGCCCGCATCCAGGGGACCGCGGTGAACTGGGTCCGGTGGGTCACCTCGTGCAGGCACACCCAGAGCCGGAAGTCGCGCGGGTCGGCGCCGAGCTTGCGCTCCACCTCGACGATGTTCGGTGCGACAAGCAGCAACTGGCCGGGCTCGGCGGAGAAGACCTCGTACTGGCCGAGGACCCGGCCGGAGAGGTAGGCGAGCACGGTGCCGGCCTGCACCCCGGTCAGCCGGGACCCGACCGCCTCGGTCAGCACGCCCGGCGGCTTGTCGCCGGAGAGCCGGCCGACCAGCGGGGTGATCACCTCGCGCAGACCGGCGATGTTCGCGGCGGCCCAGTCCCGGCGGTCGACCACCCGGACCGGCGGATGCGACACCTGCGCCCGCAGCCCCGTGTAGTCGGCCACGTGCCCGGCCGCCTCCTCGGTCAGCCGTCGCAGGTCGCCGACCACGTCGGTGGCCTCGGCGTACGACACCCGAGGGCCCGACTTGCTCAACGCCCCCGCGGTGGCGGCGGCTAGATCCCAGTCCACGAACTGCGCCATGGACCCACCGTACCCGCGCCGCGACACCCCGGCCCGGGCTCGCGCCGGCGATCGACGCCGGTCGCGGCCCCGCCGGGCGGCCGGACGCCTGGGTCAGCCGCAGCCGCAGGCGGCCAGCGCCGCCGCGATCCGGTCCAGGGCCGGTTGGGCGGTGTCCGTACCGCCGGGCACCCTGTCGGTGAGCACCGCGAACGTGAGCAGCCGGCCGTCGGTCGTGGTGACCAGACCGGCGATGGCGTGCACCCCGGTCAACGTGCCGGTCTTGGCGCGTACGGCACCCGCCCCGGCGGCGGTGCCGGGCGCACCGCGGTAACGGTCGTCAAGCGTCCCCGACCATCCGGCCACCGGCAGGCCCCCGAACACACCGGCGAGTTCCGGGTGGTCCGGGCTGGCGGCCAGCCGGATGAGGTCGGTCAGCAGCGACGGGCTGATCCGGTTGTTGCGGGACAGCCCGCTGCCGTCGGAGAGCGTGATCTCCTCGGCGGGCAGCCCCAGCTCGGCCACCTCGGCGTCCATCGCGGCGGCGGCCCCGTCGAACGAGGCCGGCTGGTTGCGGGCCAGCGCCACCTGCCGGGCGAGCGCCTCGGCCACCAGGTTGTCGCTCTGGCTGATCATGATGTCGACCAGCCGGATCATCGGCGGCGACTGCACCACGCCCAGCTCGGTGCCGGGCGCCGGGGTGCCACCGGCCGCGGCCGGCGCCGGGGCCGTGCCGCGCTTGACCGTGCCGGCCGGTACGCCGAGCAGCTTGGCGAACGACCGGCCGGCGGCCAGATCCGGCTCGGCGACCCGCTCGGCGCCACCGCTGTCGGCACCCGGGTCCTTACGTGCCCCGTCGGTCATCAGCGCGGTCATCGCCCCGCCGTACCCGCCGGTCGGAACGTCGTCGTCCCAGCCCGGCCCGTAGACCGGGCCGGAGTAGACCGAACCGTCGACGGTGACGCTCGTCGGGGCGGTGCCGCCGAGCGCCGTACGCACCTGGGCGGCCAGGTCGTCCAGGCGCGCGGCGCCCGGGTAGAAGCCCTTCTTGTCGACCGCCAGCGTCGGGTCCCCGCCGCCGACGATCACCACCTCGCCGGGCTTCGCGCCGGCCACGGCACGGGTGGGGATCCGGTACCCCGGCCCCCTGGCGGCGAGCACGGTCACCGCGGTCGCCAGCTTGGTCACCGAGGCGGGCACCGTGCCGTCGTCCGCGCCCTTGGCGAACAGCGTCTGGCCGGAGGTCACGTCGGCCACCGAGACGTTCACCCGGTCGCCCAGCGCGGCCGCCCCGACCAGCGGGTCCAGCACGGCCCGCACCCCGTCGGGGCTGGGCATCGGAGCGTTCGGGTCCGGGTCGGCCAGCACGTCCGACGGGTCCGGTTCGGGGGTCGCGGCGGCGGTCGGCGCGGACCCGGCGTCGTCGCCCAGCCAGCCGGCCACCGGCCCGGGCCTGGTCACGACCACCCCGACGCCAGCGAGCACCAGAAGCACCACGACAGCCAGCACCACCGGCAGCCGACGTCGGCGACGCGGCGCGGCGGGCTCAGGTGCGGGCGCGGCGTCGGCCGGCGCGGGCAGCGCGGAGATCGGCGGGCCCAGCGGCGGAACGCCGTTCGGGGCGGTCGGTCCCTGATCCGGTGGCGGGCCGCCCGGCGCCGGGCTGGTCGGGACGGCGGCGCTCCCGCGCGGCGG
>NZ_VDFY01000092.1 GCF_006228125.1 Micromonospora orduensis
GGGTGGGGAAGGTCGGCGCGGAGACGGCCGGTGCGGCGGGCAGGGCGAGCTGGCCGGGCTGACCGCCGGGGGACGGCTGGCCGGGAGCGGTCGGAGTCGCCTGGCCCGGGATGGCCGAGGTGCCGGCCTGGTCGCCGCTGGGTGGCTGGGTCATGTCTTTCCCCCGGGGGGTGCGGCGCCCGCCGCCGGCGGGGCGTCGAGCGTGATCGAGCGGGCGGCCGGGCGCGGCGCGACCGTCCGACCGGAAGGGTAGCGGTCAACCGCCGGCTGGGTGTCGCCCCTATCGTGCTGTCCGCGCCACCGGTTCGGCTGACGACGAGGCGGAATCTCCCGCAGTCAGGATTCCTAACCCCAAGGTGTCATATATGTGACTTTTGGTGACTGATCGTGCGCGTCCTGTTGGCGGGACTGCTGCTGCGGACCTACCTTCGTCCCGGTGCGGGGGGCGGAACGGGCGAATCGTCCGGGCCGGAAGCGTGATCCGACTGGTACGACCGGAGGCAGTGCATGCGCGACGCGGACAACATCCCTCGCACCCAGTTTCCGACAAACGACCGGCTCCGCCGGACGGGGGCCGTGGGCGAGGCGACTGGCGGGCCGGTCGGCAGCCTGCCGGTCAACGAGCGGTCGTACCGTCGGGTTCCGGAGCCGCCGGAGGTGGTCCGCGCGTCCAGCCGTCCCGCCGAGCGGGTCCGGGACGACGACGAGGCGGGCTTCGTCATCCACCTGCCGATCCGGGTGCCCGACCTGGCGGCGGCCACCGTGCTGGCCGGTCGGGTCGCGGTGTCCCTGGGCTTCCTTCCGGAGCTGGACGCCGGCGAGACCACCGTGTCGAACGCCGACGACCAGAACAATCGGCACCGGGTCTTCTGCGACCTGCTGCTGCCCGACCGCTCCCGCTGCCCGCAGGGGTACGAGCATGAGGGGCAGTGCGGCGAGCTGCCGACCACGCCGGAGCAGCGTCCCGCGCCTCGCTCGGCCAGCGGACCGTAGGCTGTGCCTCGAACAATTCCGCACCGAGAGGGAGCCCTTCAGCGATGCAGAAGTGGGAATACTCCACGGTTCCGCTGCTGGTCCACGCGACCAAGCAGATCCTCGACAACTGGGGCGAGGACGGGTGGGAGCTCGTCGCCGTGGTCCCCGGCCCGAACCCGGACCAGCTGGTGGCGTACCTGAAGCGGCCCAAGGCATGAGCAACGGTCCGCACGCGAAGCTCGCCGAGCTGGGTCTCGAACTGCCCGACGTGGTGCCGCCGGTGGCCAGCTACGTGCCGGCCGTGCAGTCCGGGCAGCACGTGTACGTCTCCGGCCAGTTGCCGATCGCCGAGGGCAAGCTGCTGGCCACCGGCAAGGTCGGCGCGGGGATCTCCGCCGAGCAGGCGAAGGACCTGGCCCAGCGTTGCGCGCTCAACGCCCTGGCGGCGGTCGACTCGCTTGTCGGTCTGGAGACCGTGGTCAAGGTGGTGAAGGTGACCGGTTTCGTGGCCTCCGCGCCCGGCTTCACCGGACAGCCGGCCGTGGTCAACGGCGCCTCGGACCTCTTCGGCACCGTCTTCGGCGAGGCCGGCCGTCACGCCCGCAGCGCGGTAGGTGTGGCCGAGCTTCCGCTGGACGCCCCCGTGGAGATCGAACTGATCGTCGAGGTCGTCTGACCCACCGCACCACAGCCGCGATCTTGCACTTTCTGCCCCGACGAATGCCCTGAAGGGGCATGAATCAGCAGCAGCAAGTGCAAGATCGCGGGGCGTGGTGAGCGGGGTCGTACGATCGCAGCCATGAGCGGGCACGTGACGGGGGCGGTAGCGGCGCTTGCCGACGAATTGCCCCGCTGGGTTTCCCTGCTGCGCGCGCCGAACCCCGGCCCGATGACCCTCGACGGCACCAACACCTGGGTGCTGCGCGCCCCGGCTGCGGAGTACGCCGTCGTGGTCGACCCGGGGCCGGCCGACGAGGGGCACCTGGCCCGGATCGCCGAGCACGGCCCGATCGGGCTGGTCCTGATCACCCACGGCCACCCCGACCACACCGAGGGCTCCGCCCGGTTGAGTGAACTGCTCGGCGGGGTGCACGTCCTCGCCGTCGACCCGGCGCACACCATCGGCGGTGAGCCGCTGACCGAGGCCGGCGAGCATCTGGGCGGGTACGGCCTGGACATCCGCCTGCTGAGCACCCCCGGGCACACCGCCGACTCGGTCTGCTTCCTCGTCGAGCGCGACGGCGAACGGGTGGTGCTCACCGGCGACACCATCCTCGGCCGGGGCACCACCGTCGTCGCTCACCCGGACGGGCACCTCGGCGACTATCTGAGCAGCCTGGGGCTGCTGTCCGCGTACACCGGGATCCCGGCGCTGCCGGGCCACGGCCCGGCGCTGGCGGACTGCGCCGCCGCCGCCGACTTCTACCTGGCCCACCGGCGGGCCCGGCTCGACCAGGTTCGGGCGGCGGTCGACGCCGGCGCGCGCACCCCCGCCGAGGTGGTCGCGGTGGTCTACGCGGACGTGGACCGCTCGTTGTGGTGGGCGGCCGAATGGTCGGTCCGTGCCCAACTGGAGTATCTGGGCGTCGCCACCGGGGAATCCGCGCCGGGGGTCAGTGGGTTGGAGCACATGTGACCTGCCCGGTGTGCGGAACTGTCGCCGTACCCGGCGCGCGGTTCTGCCACAACTGCGGTGCCGCGCTGCCGGCCGCCGCGACGTTGCCGGCGGCCGAGCGCCGGGTGGTCACCGTGCTCTTCGGCGACCTCTCCGAATTCACCTCCTGGTCCGAGGATCTCGACCCGGAACGCGTCGGCGCGGTCACCGACCGGGTGCTCGCGGCCCTCGCGGGCGCGGTGAAGACCTTCGGTGGGCACGTCGACAAGCTGACCGGCGACGGGATCATGGCGGTGTTCGGCGCCCCGGTGGCGCACGAGGACGACGCCGAACGCGCGGTCCGCGCCGCCCTGTCCATGCAGCGGGCGGTCCGTCGGGTGCTCGACGACGAGCGCGGCGGCGGCGCGCCGCTCGGGCTCCGGGTGGGGCTCAACACCGGCGACGTCATCGCGGGCATCCAGGCCGCGATCGAGTACACGGTCATCGGCGACACGGTGAACACCGCCGCCCGGCTGGCCGACGCCGCCGCCGTCGGCGCGGTCTACGCGGGCGGGCGGACCGCCGCCGCCACCCGGCACGTGGCGTCCTGGCGGGCCCTGCGCCCGCTGCGCCTGAAGGGCAAGCGTGAGCCGGTCGAGGCGTACGAGCTGCTGGGTCTGCTGGACGCGCCGGGCACCCGCTCGGGGTTGGGCGACGAGGCGCCCTACGTGGGCCGCGAGACCGAGATCGGTCGGGTGGCCGGCCGGCTCGCCGAGGTGATCGACCAGGGCGACCCGCGGGTGCTGCTGATGACGGCCGAGGCGGGCATCGGCAAGTCCCGGTTCGCGGCCGAGGTGGAACGCCTCGCCGCCGGGTACGACGTGGGCGCCGGCCGGTACGCCGCGCACACCGGCGCCCGGGTGCTGTCGGTGCGCTGCGCCGCCTTCGGTGAGCGCCGCCGCCTCGCGCCGCTGGCCGACCTGGTCCGCGCCGCCGTCGGCCTGCCCAGTGACGCGGCCGCCGCGCTGACCCGACCCGCGGTGGAGGAGCGGCTGCGCCGGCTCGGCCAGCGGCTCAACCGCGCCGGCGGCGAGGTGTCCCCGATCGCCACCGACCAGTTGCTCGCCCTTCTCGGCTACGCCGAACTGCCCGCGCACACCGGCACCGACAACGGTGAGTGGGGTGCCGCTGGCGCGTTGACCGCCGACGCCGAGGCGGTGCCGAACGCGGTCGCCGACCTGCTCAGCGGGCTCGCCGCCGAGGCGCCACTGGTGATCGTGGTCGACGACCTGCACGACGCCACCGCCGAGACGATCCGCGCCCTCGGGCTGACCCTGTCCCGGATCACCGGCCCGGTGCTTGTGCTGCTGCTCGGCCGCCCCGAGCTGGTGCGTACCGCCGGCGCGCTGACCCGGGTCGCGGACGCCGAGGTGCACTCCCTGCCGCCGCTGCGCGGCGCCGACGCGGCCCGCCTGCTCACCAGCTACCTCGGTGGGGGCAAGCTGCCGCAGGCCGACGCCGACCGGCTGCTCGCCACCGCCCAGGGCAACCCGTTCTACCTGGCCGAGCTGGTCACGCTGCTCATCGAGCGCGGGGCGCTCACCACCGCCCCCGGCGCACGGGACCAGGGCTCGTCCGGCTGGCGGCTGGTGCCGGGCTCGTTGGGCAGCCGGCTGCTCTCCCGGGACCTCGCCGCCGTGCTGGCCGCCCGGATCGACGCGCTGCCGCCGGACGCCCGTTCGGTGCTGCGGGACGCGGCGGTCGTCGGCGACACGGTGCCGACCGGTGCGCTGGAGGCGCTGCGGGAGCAGCGCGCCGGCCGCGACGGGCGGCCCTCGGCGGTGGTCGCCGTGGAACTCGACCGGGCGGTGGAGGAGCTGCTGCAACGCCGGATGCTGCACCGCACCCGGGCCGGCTACGCGTTCGCGACGCCACTGATGCGCGAGGCCGCGTACGCCGGGGTGAGCAAGGCGGAACTGGCCGAACGGCACGCCGCGCTGGCTCGGTGGGCGGCGCCGGTGGACGGGGCCACGGCCGGCACGGTGGGCGGGTTCACCGAGGAGGCGCGCGACGACTTCGTGGCGACGCACGTCGAGCGGGCCGCCAGGCTCGCCGACGCGGTGAAGCTGCGCCCGGACGCGCCGGCCCGCGCGGTGGGCCCGCTCGGGGTCGCCGCACTCGGTCGGGCCGCCCGCCGGTCGCTGTCCGCCGGGGAGCCGGCGATGGCCGTGGAGTACGCCGAACGCGCCGCCGAACTGACCCGCGACGGGGTGCCGGCCGCCGACCGGGTCGTGCACGCGCGGGCGTTGCTCCAGATCGGCCGGGTCGTCGACGCGCTCGCGTTCGCCGAGAAGATCGCCGCGAACTCGGGCGACGAGGCGGTACGGGCCAGTGCCCTGCTGCTGGCCGGCCAGGCCCAGCAGACCCTCGGCGACCAGGGCCGGGCGGTGTCCGCCTGGCAGGAGGCGTTGCAGGTCGCCACGGCCGGCGGCCTGCCCACGCTGCGCGCCTCGGCGATGCGCCGGCTCGGCATGGCCGACTTCGTGGGCGGACGGTTGAGTCAGGCGAGCAGCCGGCTGGCCGCCGCGTACCAGGTGAGCCTCGGCGCGCAGGATCGACGCGGGCAGGCGTGGTCGTTGCAGAACCTGGCCTGGGTGACCACCACCCGGGGCGACTTCGCCGGCACCGACGCGGTGCTCGGCCGGGCAGCCCGGCTGTTCGCCGAGCTGAAGGACCCGTACGGGCGGGCCTGGCTGCGGGGCACCACCGCGTTCGCCCGCCTGCTCGCCGGGCGGTTGGGCGAGGCGTGTCGGCTGGCGCAGGTCTTCCTGCCCTTCGGTGAGCGGGTCGGCGAGGCGTGGGCGGTGGGCACGCTGCGCGCGGTGGCGGCGTACGCCACGGCCGAGCTGGGTGAGCTGGCCGAGGCGGACCGGGAGGCACGGCGGGCGTACCGCGAGTTCGCCGCGGCGTCCGACGACTGGGGGCGCGGCTTCGCGCTGGTGGTCCGTGCCGTGGTGGCGCGCGGGCTGGGCGAGCCGGAGCACGCGGCGGACCTGCTGACCGACGCCCTGTCGTACGCCGAGTTGACGTCGCACCCGCTGCTCACCGGGATGGCCGGGACGCTGCGCGGCTTCGTGGCCCTGGACATGGGGGACTGCGAGACGGCCGAGCGGGTGGCCCGCGAGGTGCTGACCGCTGTGGAGCCGCACAACCCGCAGGCGCCGGCGCAGGTCGCGCCCCGGGTGCTGCTGGCCACCGCCCGGCTGGCGGCCGGTGACCCGGCGACCGCGGTCGGTCTGCTCGCGCCGGTGGCGACCGTCGCCGCGAGCGCCCCGTCACTGCTCTTCTCCCGCCGCCAGACGATGGCCCGGTACGCGTCGGCGCTGCTGGCGCACGGTCAGCGGGAGCAGGCGCTGGACTGGGCGCGGCGGGCTGTCACCGCGCCGGCCGAGGACGTCCGCAGCCAGGTGATCGCGGCCGTTGTGCTGGCCGAGGCGTTGGCGGCCTGTGGCCATGCGCAGGAGGCCCGCTCCTGCGCGGACGAGGCGGTACGCCTGGCGTACGCGACCGAGCAACGCAGCGAACGCGCCGAGGCGGACGCCCTGCGCGCCCGCCTCTCCTGACCGGAACTCCTTGATCAACCGGCGGGTTTCTGCCGGTTCCGGGGATGTGGTCGTCGGGCCTACCGGCTAGCGTGTTGGCACCGTCGGCGGTCCACAGTGATGATCGTCGCCGTGCCTGGGGAGGCTCTTCATGAAGCTGCCGCGTTCCATCGCGGGCTGGACCATCGCGGTCTTCGGTGTGCTGGCACTGGTGATGGGCGCGGTCGGGCTGCTCTGGCCGGAGGCGCAGCTGCGCATGCTCGGCCTCGAGGTGCCAGAGGCGCGTGCCGTCGGTGACCACACGGGCACGTTCCTGCTGGCGTCCTCGATGGCGGCGTTCAACATGGGCGTCTACTACCTGCTCGCGACGGTCACCGAGTGGCGGGTGTTCTACCGGTTCACGGTGGTCTTCCGGTTGGTCACGTTCACCGTGTTCACCATCGCCGTGCTTGCCGACATCGCACCTGACCGGTTCTTCGGGGTGGCCGCGTGGGAGGGGCTGGGCGCCGTGGCCACCGCGATCGGTCTGCGCCTTGACGCCCGCCGGGGCGCGTCGGGCGGCACCGACGCGACGCCCGACGCCGGCGCGTCGGGTGACGTCGGGGACGCTCCGGCGGACGCGGTGCGCTGAGCCGCCGGCCGGGTTGGGTATTTTCGAGCAGTGACCGACACCCCGACCGGAGGTTTGCCGGTGCCGAACGTGCCCGGCCTGACCGATCTGCGGGTGTTTGCCCGGGGTGGTTACGCGACCGTCTACCAGGCCACCCAGATCTCGGTCGGCCGCGACGTCGCCGTCAAGGTGGAGAACCGGACGCTTGACAACGAGCGCGACCAGGCCCGCTTCCTGCGTGAGGCTCGGGCGGCCGGCCGGATGTCGTCGCACCCGCACGTCGTGGACCTCTTCGACGTCGGGGTCACCGTCGACCAGCATCCCTACCTGATCATGGAACTCTGCGACGGGTCGTACGCCGAACGGATGCGCACCTCGCCGCTCGGTCCGGTCGAGGCCCGCGACCTCGGCATGAAGATCGCCGACGCGCTCGCCCACTCGCACGCCGCCGGGGTGCTGCACCGGGACGTCAAGCCGGCCAACATCCTCTACTCGAACTTCAACTCGGCCGTTCTGGCCGACTTCGGGCTGGCCGTGCTCGCGGAGCACCGGGACGCATCGGTCACCCTGGAGGTGCTCACCCCGGCGTACGCGCCGCCGGAGATGTTCAGCCACAGCCCGCCGTCCCCCGCCGTCGACGTGTACGCGCTCTGCGCCACCCTCTACGCGGTGATGCACGGCCGGCCGCCGCGCTGGCAGTCCGAGCGCAATCCCAGCCTGGTCACCGTGCTGGAGATGTTCAACCAGCCGCTCCCCGGCCTGCCCGGCGTACCGGACGAGCTGATCGACGTGCTGCGCGCCGGCATGGCCAACGACCCCAACGAGCGGCCCTCCGCCCTCGAACTGCACGAGATGCTCGCCGGCCTTCCCCTCGGCCCGCCGTCGGCGCCGGTCAGCGGCGCGCCGGTCAGCGGCGGCATGACCTACTCCGGTCCATACGTCACCAGTCAGCCGAAGCCCCGCCCCGCCGTGGAGGACACCCAACAGGCGGCTCCCGCCGGGCGGCGCTGGCGACGACGCTGGTTCCTCGGCGGCGCGGGTGCGCTCGCGCTCGCCGCCTCGGCCACCGCCGGTGCCTGGGTGGCCGACAGTTCACCGCCGGCCGGTCCGTCCCCGTCGGCCAGCCAGGTCGCCGCGCCGGCCACCGGGCCGCTGCCCGGCTGCACGACCAGCGCCGGCGCGCCGACCGCCCTGCCCGACGGCGCCCGCTGCCTGCCCGAGCTGGAGTGCTTCGGCCCGATGCGGATCCGTGGGACCCGCGCCGAGGCGGCCCGCGTACCGTGCGCCGGCCCGCACACCTGGGAGACGTACGCCGAGGGTCTGCTGCCGGTGTCGCTGGTCGGCGCCGAGTACGACGAGGTGCTCGCCGCCGAGCCGGTACGCCAGGTGTGCAGCGCCGCCACCTTCCGGGTGACCACCGGGATCGCCGAGGCGACCGGTTGGCACCTGGAGGTGCTGCCGCCCGTCGAGGGCAGCGTCGACCGCGCCTACCGGTGTCTGGCCGGGAAGGGCGTGAACGCGCTCAGCGCGCCGACCCTCACCGATCGCTGAGCCCGCCCGACCCTCGCCGCCTGTCACGCACCGCGCGCAACGCGTCCCGGCTGTCCAGCGCGTCGAGGGTGTCCGCGTCGAGGCCGTAGGGCATCAGTTCCGGTGGGCCGGCCGCCGCGGCCCGGTCCGCCGGCGCGGGGACGTCGCCCTGCCGCGCGGCCGAGGCGGCCACCCCGGCGACCATGGTCAGCAGGACGCAGAGCAGTGCGAGCACCACGCCGAGCAGATCCTGGCGTCGCCAGACGACCAGCGTGACCAGCGGTGCGAGGGCTCCCAGCGCCGCGATCACCGCCACCGTCCGCGCATCGGGCCTGGGTAGTCGACTCACCCCTCCAGCATGTCCGGCTCCGGCCGGCTGTCAACCGCAGAGCCGACGGCGCGCCGGTCGTCCGGTCGCGCCGACGTGCTCGGCGCGTGGGCGTACGCATTGGACCCAAGCCGTTACTGTCGGTGGTCCGCAGGCTGTTACGTCAGCGAGGTCACCATGAACAACAGTTTCCATTCCCGGCTCCGCGCCGTAGCGACGACGCTGGCGGTCGCCCTCACCCTCACCCTGGCCGCCGCCGCGGGCTGCGACAGCCGCAAGGAACCGGAGTTGCCGTCGGTGCAGGAGAAGCTGCGCGAGACGCACATCTACGGCCAGTCGAAGCTGCGCATCGGCGTCGCCACCAACGAACCGCTGATGGGCGACCTGCGCAATGGGCAGCACGTCGGATTCGACGTCGAGATCGGCAGGTACGTGGCCGCCTCCCTCGGCTACGAGGGGGACCAGCGGCTGGAGTTCGTCTCGGTCGCCACCGAGGACCGCATCCCGTCCCTGCAGGGCGGCATGGTCGACCTGGTCGTGTCCAGCTTCTCCATCACCGAGGAGCGCAAGAAGCTGGTGAGCTTCGCCGGACCGTACTTCGTCACCACTCAGGAGGTGATGGTGACGAGTCGACTCAAGGACAAGATCCGCACCATCGAGGACCTGCGCGACCCGGCCTACAAGGTCTGCACCAGCGGTGGTTCCACCACCGAGGCGGAGCTCGAGAAGCGCCAGGTCAAGGCGCTCGTGGTGAAGGACGTCGGTGACTGTGTCGCCGGCATGCGGGAAGGTCGCTACGACGCGGTCAGCTCCGACGAGACGATCCTCGCCGGATTCCTGGCCAGCTTCCCCAAGGAGTTCGAGATCGTCGACATGCCGTTCGGCACCAGCGAACTGCTGGGCATCGGCGTGCCGATCGGCGACCCGGCGCTACGCGACCTCGTCGCGTTCTTCCTCCAGAAGAGCTACGAGCAGGGGCGGAACGGTCAGGCGAGCCCGTGGCAGACCGCGTACAACCGGACGCTCGGCCCGTGGCTGCGCGCCGAGAAGCGCCAGCCGCAGCCACTCGACGTGCCCAAGCTTGTCGACTTCGACGACAAGGCGCCCTCGAAGTGAGTGCGTCGCCGACCGCCACCGGCGGCCCGGTCCCGCCACCCCGGCCGGCCGTACCGCCCGACCTGCCGCCGGCCGAGGTGGACGCCGCAGGCTGGCCCGCCGGCGTGCCGGTCGCCGAGCCCGCCGAACCGCTCGCCGTCGACGCCGAACCGGGACGGGTCCGATGGGACCCGGCGGAGCGCCGGGCCCGGGCCAGCCAGTCCTTCTGGACCGCCGTGGTGGGCGTACCGGCGATCTTCTCGGTGCTCCGGCTCGGCGTCGAGGCCGGCGGGGAACTCCAGACCACGCTGCTGCTGGTGGCGAACGTCGGGCCGGTCAACCTGCTCGCCGGCTTCCTGACCACCGCCGCACGGCTGCTGTCCACCGGGCTGGTCGCCGTCTTCGCGCTCGGCGCGGTGCTGGCCGTCAGCGCGGACCGGCTGCCACCCGGCACCCGTCGTCGTCCGCTCTTCGCCCGCTGGGCCGACATCACCCCGGCCTGGGTGGTGCTCGCCAGCTTCCTGCTCGCCCTGCTCACCTGGCCGCTGCTCTACCTGCCGCTGCTGCTGCCGGCGTTCGTGGCCGCGTTCCAGCTGCGCCCGGAGCGGCTGCACGAACGGACGCTGCCCCGCCTGCTGCTGATCGTCGCGCTGCTCGCCGGGTACGGCTGGCTGCTGCTGCCCACCCTGCGCGACGCCTGGACGCAGGGTGAGGCGCTGGTGCTGGCACTCCTCGTGGTGCCACCACTGCTGGCCGTGTTCGTCGCCGGGCCGCTGCCCGGCATGGTGATCCGACCGCTGGCGTCGCTGACCGAGGTGGCGGTGCTGTCCATGCTGGTCTGGGCCGCGCTTCCGGTGATCAGCACACCGGTGCTGCCGCTGACCGTCACCACTGTGGGTGCGGAGAACGGCCCCACCGAGGACGTACGCGGACACGTCGTCACCACCGACGACGTCAACATGGTGATCCTCCAGGAGCGGGGTGGCGTGCGGTACGTGCCTGTCGACCTGGTCCGCGCGCAGGTGCTCTGCCCGAGCGAGGAGGAACTGCCCCGGCACCGTCTGCGCGTGCACGACTTCCACATCGAGGATTCGCTGCTGGAGGGGATGGGCCGCCGCGTACGCCCGGTGCACCGCATCGACGCCGCCTGCCGCGCCCCCGGCTGACCCACCCCCGCTCAGTAGGACTTGTCCTGGCCCAGGACGTGTTGGGCGACGAAGTTGAGGATCATCTCGCGGCTGACCGGGGCGATGCGACCGGCCCGGACCGCGCCGAGCAGGGTCGCCACCCCGTACTCGGTGGTCATGCCCGCCCCGCCCAGCGCCTGGACGGCGGTGTCCACGGCGAGCGCGGCGGCCTCCCCGGCCGCGTACTTGGCCATGTTGCCGGCCACTCCGGCCTCCAGGTCACGGCCGGCGTCGTACAGGGTCGCCGCCTTCTGGATCATGAGGCGGGCCAGTTCCACCTGCACCGCCGCGTGGGCGAGGGGATGCGACACGCCCTGGTGCGTGCCGATGCTCCGGCCACCCCAGACCTTGCGGGTGGCGGTGTAGTCACTGGCCCGCTCGATGGCGTACCGGCCGGTGCCGGCACCCATCGCGGCGACAGTGATCCGCTCCGGGTTCAGCCCGGCGAAGAGGGCCGGTAGGCCGGCGTCCAGCGACTCGCCGAGCAGGGCGTCGGCGGGCACCCGCACGTCGTCCAGGAAGAGCAGGAACTGGTTCTCCGGGGACACGATCTCCATGTCCAGCCTGGACCGGGTCAGCCCGGCCGCGTCGGTCGGCACCAGGAACAGCGCCGGCTTCAGCTTGCCGCTGGAGGAGTCCTCGGTACGGGCCACCACCAGCACGTGACCGGCCTCGTCGACCCCGGAGATGTAGCACTTGCGGCCGTTGAGCAGCCAGTCGTCGCCGTCACGGCGGGCCACAGTGCTCAGGCGGTGGAAGTTGGAGCCGGCGTCCGGCTCGGTGATCGCGAAGACGATCTTCTGGGTGCCGTCGGCGAGGCCCGGCAGGTGCCGTTTGCGCTGCTCCTCGGTGCCGTGCCGGGCGAGCACGGTGGCGGCGATGGCGGGGGAGACCACCAGCAGCAGCAGCGGGCAGCCGGCCGCCGCCAGCTCCTCGCAGACGATGGCCAGCTCGGTGATGCCGCCGCCCCCGCCGCCGTACTCGGTGGGGATGTTGACCCCCAGGTAGCCGAGCCGTCCCGCCTCGGCCCACAGCTCGGTGGTGTGCTCGCCGGCCTTCGCCTTCTCGACGAAGTAGCCGTGGCCGTAGCGGCGGCCCAACGCCCGCACGGCGTCGCGCAGCTGGTCCTGCTCGGGGGTGAGGTCGAAGATCATCAGGAGGTCTCCTCGGCGTTGTCGATGACGGCCAGCACGGCACCGGTACGGACCTGACCGCCGGCCGGCACCGGCAGCTCGGCGACCACTCCGTCGATCGGGGCGAGCACGGGGTGCTCCAACTTCATCGCTTCCAGCGTGAGCAGCGGATCGCCGGCCGAGACCCGCTGGCCGACCTCGACGTGCACCCGGGTCACCGCGCCGGGCAGCGGTGCGAGCAGCGACCCGGCTGCCAGTTCCGCCGTCGGCAGCGGGAGACGCGGCAACTCGGTGAGGCTCGCGGTCCCGTCCGGGCCGTCCACGAAGACCTCCGACCCCACCCGGTGTACGCGGTACGCGCGGCGAACCCCGTCGACGTCGAGCACCACCCGGTCCGGGCTGGCCTCGACAAGCGCCACTGTCGGGTCGGCGGTGCCGGGGTCGGCGGACCATTCGGCGAGGGCGCCCGTGCGGTCGAGCCGGTAGCGGATCTCGATCTCGCCGCCCGGACCGGTGAAGCGGGTGACCTGCGGGACGGCCGGCACGTTGCGCCAGCCCGACGGCAATCCGGCCAGGACCCGGGCCTCGGCGCGACGGCCGGCGGCCGAGGCGAGCGCCGCCGCGAGCGCGACCACCGGAAGCTGACCGGCGGGCAGCAGCGGCGCGAAGACCTCGGAGTGCCGGTCCAGGAAACCGGTGTCGATCTCCACGGCGGCGAACGCGGGGCTGCGCAGCACCCGGACCAGCAGATCCCGGTTCGTGGTCACCCCGTGCAGCTCGGCCCGGGCCAGCGCGCTGGCCAGCAGCCGGCTCGCCTCGGTGCGGGTACGACCCCAGGCCACGAGCTTCGCCACCATCGAGTCGTAGTGCACGCCGACCACCGAGCCGGCCACCACACCCGAGTCGAGCCGCAGGCCCGGCCCGCTCAGGCCGCCGAACTCGGCCGCCACCTGGGGGACGGCGAACCGGTGCAGGGTGCCGGCGACCGGGCGCCACCCCGCCGACGCGTCCTCGGCGCAGAGCCGCACCTCGATCGCGTGGCCGGTGCTCGCCGGGATGGCCGCCGGCAGCGGCTGACCCTCCGCGACGAGCAGTTGCAGACCCACCAGGTCCAGTCCGGTGCACAGCTCGGTGACCGGGTGCTCCACCTGGAGTCGCGTGTTCATCTCCAGGAAGAAGAACTCCCCGCCTGGGGCGAGCAGGAACTCCACAGTGCCGGCGCCCAGGTAGTCGACGGCGCGGCCGGCGGCCACCGCCGCCTCGTGCAACGCCGTCCGCACCGACTCCGGTACGACCGCCGGCGCCTCCTCGACGATCTTCTGGTGCCGGCGCTGGATCGAGCACTCCCGGTCACCGAGGGCCACCACCCGGCCCTCGGCGTCGCCGAAGATCTGTACCTCGACGTGCCGGCCGCGCTCGACGTACCGCTCGATGAAGACCGTGCCGTCGCCGAACGCCGCAGCCGCCTCGCGGCCCGCGGAGGCGACGGACTCGGCCAGCCCGTCGGCGTCCCGGACGATCCGCATCCCCCGCCCGCCGCCGCCGGCGGACGCCTTCACCAGCACCGGGAAATCGCTCACGTCGGCGGTGTCGGTCCAGCTCGGCAGCATCGGCACGCCCGCCTCGGCGAGCAGCGTCTTCGCCGCCAGCTTGTCGCCCATCGCCGCGATCACCTTGGCCGGCGGGCCGACCCAGGTCAGCCCCGCGTCGGCCACCGCCGCCGCGAACTCGGCGTTCTCCGCGAGGAACCCGTAACCCGGGTGGACGGCGTCCGCGCCGCTGCGCCGGGCCGCGTCGAGGATCCTGTCGACCCGAAGGTACGTCTCGCCAGGCGTGTCCCCGGGCAGCCGGACCGCCTGGTCGGCTTCGGCCACGAACGGCGCGTTCGCGTCCGCGTCCGAGTGCACGGCGACCGTCTCCACGCCGAGCGCCCGGCAGGTGGCGAAGACCCGGCGGGCGATCTCCCCCCGGTTGGCGACGAGCAATCGGTTGATCATGTTGGCTGGGCCTGCCTCTCGTTCGCCACTGCGGTTCGCTGCGTTCCTCGTGCTCACGGGCTACATCCGGAAGACGCCGAAACCGTCGGCGCCCTTCACCGGTCCGTTGTGGATCGCCGAGAGGCAGAGCCCGAGGACGGTCCGCGTGTCCCGGGGATCGATCACGCCGTCGTCGTAGAGCCGGCCGGAGAGGAACAGCGCGCCGGACTGCGACTCGATCTGCTGCTCGACCATCATCCGCATGGCCGCGTCGGACTCCTCGTCGTAGTCGCGCCCGCGAGCTGCGGCGGCCTGCCGGGCCACGATGGACAGCACCCCGGCAAGCTGCGCCGGGCCCATCACCGCCGACTTCGCGTTCGGCCAGGTGAACAGGAACCTCGGCTCGTACGCCCGACCGCACATGCCGTAGTTGCCGGCCCCGTACGAGGCGCCCAGGTTGACCGTCAGGTGCGGCACCGTCGAGTTCGACACCGCGTTGATCATGAGTGCGCCGTGCTTGATGATGCCGCGCTGCTCGTACTCGGTGCCGACCATGTAGCCGGTGGTGTTCTGCAGGAAGATCAGCGGGGTGTCGGAGGCGTTCGCGAGCTGGATGAACTGGGCCGCCTTCTGCGCCTCCTCGCTGAACAGCACCCCCCGGGCGTTGGCCAGCACACCCACCGGGTAGCCGTGCAGCTCTCCCCAGCCGGTGACAAGCGCGTCCCCGTACGCCGGCTTGAACTCGTCGAAGTCACTGCCGTCGAGGATCCGGGCCAGCACCTCACGCGGGTCGAACGGCACCTTCAGATCGGCGCTGGCGATACCGAGCAGCTCCTCCGGGTCGTACTTCGGTGGCTGCGGGACGGCCGTACGCGGCGCCGGGCCGTGCTTGCGCCAGTTCAGTCGGCGTACGCACTGCCGGGCCAGCCGGATGCCGTCCCGCTCGTCGGCGGCCAGGTGGTCGGCGAGCCCGGACGTACCGGCGTGCATCGCCGCGCCGCCGAGCGACTCGTCGTCGGTGACCTCGCCGGTGGCCATCTTGACCAGCGGCGGGCCGGCCAGGTAGACCTGCGACCGGTCCCGAATCATGATCACGTGGTCGGACATCCCCGGCACGTACGCGCCACCGGCCGTGGCGTTGCCGAAGACCACGCTTACCGTCGGGATGCCGGCCGCCGAGAGCCGGGTCAGGTCCCGGAACACCCGACCGCCCGGAATGAAGATCTCCGCCTGGGTCGGCAGGTCCGCCCCGGCCGACTCGACCAGGTTGACCATCGGCAGCCGGTTGGCCAGGGCGATCTCGCCGGCCCGCCGGGTCTTGGCGAGCGACCACGGGTTGACCGCGCCCCCACGAACCGTCGGGTCGTTGGCGACGATCAGGCACTCCACGCCCTCGACCACCCCGATCCCGGTGACCACGCTGGCCCCCACCGGGAAGTCCGTGCCGTACGCGGCGACAG
The DNA here is from genome assembly GCF_006228125.1 of Micromonospora orduensis. GTDB lineage: Bacteria > Actinomycetota > Actinomycetes > Mycobacteriales > Micromonosporaceae > Micromonospora > Micromonospora orduensis. The sequence continues at coordinate 15,491 of NZ_VDFY01000092.1, forward strand.
GCGACAACTCCAGGAGCGGACTGTCCGCGTCCACCAGCAGCTCGATCCGCTCCCGGGGGAGCAGCTTGCCGCGGGCGTGGTGCCGGGTGACGTACTTCTCGCCGCCGCCCGCCCGGGCCTGGTCCAGCGCGGCGTCCAGCTCGGCCAGCCGTTCCAGCAACGCGGTCCGGTTGGCCGCGTACCCGGGCGCGGACGGGTCGATCGCGCTGTCCAGGGTGCTCACAGTCCTAACCCCTTTGCGATGATCTCGTTCATGATCTCCGTGGTGCCGCCGCCGATGCCGAGGATCCGCGCGTCGCGGTAGTGCCGCTCCACCTCGGCGTCGCGCAGGTAGCCGAACCCGCCGTGCAGCTGCAACGCCTGGTCGACGACCTGGTCGCAGGCGGCCACCGCGACGTTCTTCGCCATCGCCACCTCGGTCACCACCGGCTCGCCAGCGGCCACCCGACCCGCGACCTCGTGCACGTACGACCGGGCCGCCTCGGCCCGGGTGTGCATCTCGGCCAACCGGTGCCGGATCAGCTGCCGGCTGGCCAGCGGACGCCCGAAGGTCTCCCGGTCCCGGCACCAGCGCACCGCCAGCTCGACGCAGCGCTGCGCGGTCGCGTACGCCTGGGTGGCCAGCGAGAGCCGTTCCGCGGCGAAGTTCTGCATGATCGCCAGGAAGCCGGTGTCCTCCGCGCCGATCCGGTTGGCCACCGGCACCCGCACGTCGACGAAGGACAGCTCGGCGGTGTCCGAGCAGTGCCAGCCCAGCTTCTCCAACCGGCGTCCCACTGTGAACCCGGGCAACCCCTTGTCGATGACCAGCAGGGTGAGCTCACCGCTGCCGGGGAAGTCGGTGCACACCGCCGTGGTCACGAAGTCGGCCCGGTGCCCGCTGGTGATGTACGTCTTCGACCCGTTCACCACATAGTGGTCGCCGTCGCGGCGGGCGGTCGTGCGGATGCCGGCCACGTCCGAGCCGCCGTCCGGCTCGGTGATCGCCAGCGCGCCGATCATCGTGCCGGCCAGCGTGGGCCTGACGTACCGCTGGATGAGGTAGTCGTCGCCGGGCGTGGAGGTGCCGCCGAGCCGGCCACCCAGCGAGCCGCCGACGCCCACGCCCGCCGCCGCGACCATGTGCGGGAGCGCGATGCCATGTGTGAACAGGGCTGCGATCAGGCCGGACGAGCCGCCGGAGCGGATCATCTCCTCGGTCACGACGATCGAGTCGAGCAGGTTCCCGCCGCTGCCGCCGACCGACTCGGGGAAGCCGATGCCGAGCAGGCCGAGTTTCGCGGCGGTCTCGTGCAGGGCGCGGGGCACCTCGCCGGCCCGCTCCCAGTCGTCCAGGTGCGGCAGCACCTCCCGGGTCACGAAAGCCCGGGTCAGCTCGCGCAGTTGCCGGCGTTCGGGTGTGTCCACGATGCTCATCGGCCCGCTCCCGTCGGCACGTCGGCCGGCAGGTCGACGATCCGGGCACGCAGCAGCTCACCGAGCGCCTTGGCCTGCGGGTCGAACCGGGTGGACGCGGCCACCCCCGCCCCGAGCAGGCCCTCGATCACGAAGTTGACCGCGCGCAGGTTCGGAAGCTCGTAGCGCCGCACCGACAGCGGCGCGGTCTCCGGCAGCAGTTCGGCCAGCCGCTCCACGGTCAACCAGGCGCGCAGCCACGCGTACCCCGCGTCGGAGCGCGCCCAGACACCGAGGTTGGCGTCCCCGCCCTTGTCCCCGGAGCGCGCGCCGACAAGCTCGCCGAGCGGGCCGCTCCGGGTCGGGCCGTCCACCGCTGCCGCGCCGCCCGGGACCGTCTCGTCCTCGGAGGTGGCGGCGGTGCGGGTCGGCGGGGCGATCGGCAGCCGCTCGCCGCCGGGCAGCACCGCGACGTGCGTGACGTCGTCCTGTGGGATGTCGTCGGCGGTGAACACGCCGTACGGTGTCGCGTCGCCCGGCAGGGTGGTCAGCGTGCATCCCGGGTACGAGGCCAACGCCAGCTCCACCGCCGCGGCCGAGAAGGCCCGCCCGGCCCGCGCCTTGTCACTGTCGCGCAGGTGTACGTGCAGCAGGGCGCTTGCGGCCTCGGTGTCGGCGGCGTCCGGGTGGTCGGTGCGGGCCAGCGTGAACTCCAGCCCCTCCTTGCCCACCGCCTCCTCGATCTGCCCCCGGACCAGCGCCGCCTTCGCCTCGATGTCCAGTCCGCAGAGGACGAACGTCATCGAGTTGCGGAACCCGCCGAGGTTGTTGACGCCGACCTTGAGCGTTGGCGGTGGCGGGGTGCCCCGGACCCCGGAGACCCGGACCCGGTCCGGCCCCTCGGGTCGCAGCGTCACGGTGTCCAACCGGGTGGTCACGTCCGGCCCCAGGTACGCCGGCCCGCCGATCTCGTAGAGCAGTTGGGCGGTGACCGTCTCGACGGTGACCGCGCCGCCGGTGCCCGGGTGTTTGGTGAGCACTGTGGAGCCGTCCGCGTACACCTCGGCGATGGGGAAGCCGGGGCGGCGCCCGCCGTCGGGCAGTTCGGTGAAGAAGCTGAAGTTGCCGCCGGTGACCTGCGCGCCGCATTCGACGAGATGCCCCGCGACTGTCGCCCCGGCCAGCTCGTCGAGGTCGTCGCGGCCCCACCCGTAGCGGGCGATGGCGGGGCCGATGACCAGCGACGCGTCGGTGACCCGCCCGGTGACGACCACGTTCGCTCCACCGTCGAGGCAGGCGGCGATGCCGAACGCGCCCAGGTAGGCGTTCGCGGTCAACGCGTCCGGCCGCCCGATGGCGTCGCCCTCGACGTACCCGACCCGGGCGGGCAGGCCCAGCCGGGTGGCGAGGGCCTCGATGGCCGAGGCCAGGCCGGCAGGGTTCAGTCCGCCGGCGTTGGTCACGATCCGTACCCCCTGGTCGAGGGCGGTGCCGAGGCAGGTCTCCAGTTGGCGCAGGAACGTCTTCGCGTAGCCGAGGCCGGGGTCGCGCAGCCGGTCCCGACCGAGGATCAGCATGGTCAGCTCGGCCAGGTAGTCGCCGGTCAGGACGTCCAGTTCGCCGCCGTCGAGCATGTCCCGCCAGGCGGTGAACCGGTCGCCGTAAAAGCCGGAGGCGTTGCCGATGCGGATCACGCCGATACCCCGTTCCCGCTGGTCGGCTCGCGGCCGTCGCCCGGCGGCCCGGCGAAGGCCTGCGCCACGTCGAGCCACTCGTCGGCGACCGGGCCGGTGGCCAGCAGGGCGAGGTCCGCGCGGTGGCGGCGCTGGGTGACCAGCAGGCAGAAGTCCCGGGCCGGGCCGCTCAGCCGGTCGGCGGCGTCCACCGGCCCCCAGGTCCAGGTGTCGCCGTCGGGCGCGGTCAGCTCGACCCGGACCGGCGTCGTCGGCGCCTCCCGGCCGTGGGCGGCGAATCCGTGCCCGAGGGTACGCACGCCCAGGTGCGCCACGTGCCGGAGCCGGTCACTGGCGGGGCGGACGACGCCGAGTGTGTCGGCAACGTCCTCACCGTGTGCCCAGGTCTCCATGATCCGGGCCGTGGCCATCGAGGTGGGCGACATCCGGGTGCCGTACCAGGGCAGCTTCGTTCCGGCCGGGACGGCGGCCAGGGCGTCGACGAGTGCCGTCCGCCCGGCGCGCCAGCGGACGAGCAGCTCGGCCGGTGGTGCCAGGAACTCCTCGGCGCCCGCGTCCACCATCCGGGTCACGTCCGGCGCGGCGGTCACCGTCGCGTAGAACGCCTCCGCGTCGGTGGCCGCCAACAGCGCCACGTGGTCGGTCCAGGCGAGGTGGGCGATCTGGTGCCCGATGCTCCAACCCGGCGCGGGGGTCGGCCGCGCCCAGTCGGTCGCGGGCAGCGGGGCCACCAGGGCGTCGAGGTCGGCGGACTCGTCGGCCAGGTCCGTGAGCAGGTCGGTGAGGTCGACCATGGTGCCTCCGGTGGGTGGGGGCCGGTGCGGCCGGCGGTCAGGGCGTGAGCAGGGTGGCGAGTTGCCGCTTCCAGGTGGTCAGCAGGGCGGTGCGGCGGGCCGAGTCGTCGCTGAGCAGGTTGGCCACCCCGAGCCCGCGCAGCAGGTCGAGGGTGGCCTGCACCGCCTCGCGGACGCCGGGCCGGCGTTCGTCGACGCCGAGCAGGGAGACGGTGAGGCGGTGCATCTCCCGGCCGACGGTCGCCTCCAGTGGCACCAGGGCGTCCCGGAGCTCCGGATCGGTGCGGGCGGCGACCCAGAGCTCGAGTGCGGCCACGAAGAGCGGCCCGGTGAACGCCGCCCCGAGCAGGTCGACCACCCGGTCCAACCGCTGCGGGCCGGCCGGCAGCGCCTCGGCCTCGGTGCGCAACTCGTCGGCCCGCCGCTCGGCCAGATGGCCCACGGCGGCCGTCACCAGCGCGGCCTTCGTCGGGTAGTGGTGCAACTGCGCGCCGCGGGAGACACCAGCCCGGGCGGCGATCACCGTGGTGGTGGTGCCGGACCAGCCGTGCTCGACCAGGCAGTCGACTGTCGCCTCCAGCAGCCGGGCCTGGGTGGCGCGGCTGCGCTCCTGCTGAGGGACGCGCGTCGATGCGGTGGACACGCGGACAGCCTGCGCCCTGCGAAACAAACAGTCAAGACTGACTTTTTCCGATGGCGCCGTCGCGGTGACGCCGGCGTCGGTCCGCCATGCCGAACGGAGCTGAGGACTGGTCGGGTCAGCGGCCGTCGCGGGGGCCGAAGACAGCGAGCGCGTCGGCATCGCTGTGCTGCGAGCGCAGGTACTCGTCGGCCCAGGCGGCGGCGTCGGGGAAGCTCGACTCCGCCGCCACCCGGGCGCACGCCGCGTCCACGTCGAAGGCGGTACGGCGTAGCTGCACACCCGGCCCGAGCAGTGCCCACCACGCGCCCGTGCCCCCGTACGGCATCCCGATGCTGCCCGGGTTGACCACCAGGCGCCGGTCGACCAGCCGGGTGAAGGGCATGTGCGTGTGGCCGCAGACCACCGTGGAGACCTCGGCGGGGAGACCTGCGAACACCTCCGCCCAGCGCCCCATCCGCGAGTCGACGAGGACAACCTCCTCGTCGTCGCGGGGCGTCGCGTGGCAGAACAGCGTCGGCCCGAGCCCGTCGATCTCCAGCGTCACCGTCGCGGGCAGCGCGGCGAGTCGGGCCACCTGATCGTCGCGGAGCTGCCCGGCGGCCCAGTTCGACACCTCGATCGACGCGGGCTTCCCGGCGCGCGCCTCGACCAGCTCACGGTCGGCGTTGCCGCCCACCCAGCAGACCCGATCACCGAGATCGGCGAGCACGTCCAGCACCTCGACCGGCTGTGGGCCGGCCGCGATGTCGCCGGTGAGCACGATCAGATCGGCGGCGGCGACGTCCGGCTCGGCCAGGGCCGCCTCCAGCGCGGGCAGCACGCCATGGATGTCGGAGAGCACTGCGACGCGGTTCGGCATGACCCCCACCCTCGACGGTCACACCGCGAGGAGCCGGCATTTCTGCGCCCGGCAGACGAAACGTCCCCGCCCTCCGTCCGTGACGGGAGGCGGGGACGGACCGTACCGCTGTCTCAGACGCGGGCGCGACGGGCCAGGCGCTCCGGGTCCAGGATGATGATGCTCTTGCCGTCCAGCCGCAGCCAGCCGCGCGAGGCGAAGTCGGCAAGCGCCTTGTTGACCGTCTCCCGGGAGGCGCCGACGAGCTGGGCGATCTCCTCCTGGGTCAGGTCGTGGGTCACCCGCAGGACGCCGCCGTCGCGGGTGCCGAAGCGGCCGGCCATCTGGAGCAGGTTCTTCGCGACCCGACCCGGCACGTCCGTGAAGATCAGGTCGGCGAGCGAGTCGTTGGTCCGGCGCAGCCGTCGGGCCAGCACCCGGAGCAGCTGCTCGGCGATCTCCGGGCGGTTGTTCAGCCACGGCCGCAGCGCCTGCTTGCGCAGCCGTACGAGCCGGGTGTCGGTCACCGCGGTGGCGGTCGCCGTACGCGGACCCGGGTCGAAGAGCGACAGCTCGCCGACCATGTCCGACGGGCCCATCACCGCGATCAGGTTCTGCCGGCCGTCCGCGGCGCGGCGGCCAACCTTGATCTTCCCAGACAGAAGGATATAGAGACTGTCGCCGGGCTCGCCCTCATTGAAGACGACCTCGCCCTTGCGGACCTCGATCGTCTCCATCTCCTTGGCGAGCGCCTCGGCAGCTTCCGGGTCGACACCCTGGAAGATCCCGCTGCGGGCCAGTACCTCATCCATCGCGCACCTCCGGTTACGCGTGCCGTCCGTCGGCCGGGTCCGCCGTCCGCTGATCCCCTCGCGCGCCGCCAAGTCTAGGCGCACGTGAGCACGAATCAGAGGTCGGCCCTGGAATCTTGATCGGTGGGCGTAACCTGCCCGACGTGCTGAGCGAGCCAACTCTGACCAGTCGCACCGAGGACCGGCGGCATCCCCCGCTGCTCGTCTGGCGCGCCGACGTGCCCCTGCGGGCGGTCAGCAGCGGCCCGCTGGGCGGTGGAATCGGCGTCCGGCACTGGGTGCTGAACGCGACCGTGCCGATGTCGTACGACCGGGACGACCCAGCCGCCCACCTGGCCGCGCTCGCCGCGGACCTGGCCCTCGACGGGCCCGGGGTGGGGCTGCTGACCGGCGTCGACGTGGCCGAGGTGGTGGGCCGCACCGACACCGGCGTGCGGGCCTGGGCGACGGTCGGCCTCGGCATCCCGGTGCTCGCCGCCGCGCCGACCCCGGCCGCGCTCGCGCAGCGCGTCGGCACGGTCAACATCGTGGTGTACGTGCCGGCGCGGCTCGCCGACTCGGCGCTGGTCAACGCCGTGGCCACCGCGACCGAGGCGAAGTCACAGGCGATCATGGAGCTGGCGTTGCCGGGCACCGGCACCCCGACCGACTCGGTCACCGTGCTCTGCCCGGTGGACGGGCCGGAGGCCGCGTACGGCGGACCGCGCTCCGCCTGGGGCGCCCCGCTGGCCCGCGCGGTGCACGCGGCGGTGCTCGCCGGCGGCGACCGGCCGGTCGTTCCATGGTCTGAGCAGCTCACCGGCTGAAGTTCCAACCGATCGGCCCTCGTCGGCCCGTTTACAGACCGGTAGGGTCGCGGACGATGTACGCTCCCGCCCCCCTCGCGTCCCGCCCGCGTCGCCGCGTCGCCCTCGGCCTCGCCGCGCTGCTGGCCGCCCTGCTCGTCGCCGGCTGCGCCGACCCTGCCGCTGAGGCGCCGATCTGGCAGCCGGGCGCCGGTGGCGGTGGCACCGGCGCGCCGGTGGCCACGGCCGGCCCGAAGGGCGGCGGCGAGCCCACGACCGGCGGTGCGATCTCGCTCTCCGCCACCGGCGACATCATCATGGGCAACGCGCCGAGCCGGCTCCCCGCCGCCGGCGGCAAGGGCTTCTTCAACTCGGTCACGCAGGCGCTCAAGGCCGACCTGGTGATGGGCAACCTGGAGGAGCCGCTGACGGTGGACACCGGCACCGGCAAGTGCGGGGCCAACTCCACCCGCTGCTACCAGTTCCGGGCCCCCCCGGAGTACGCCGCGCACCTGCGCGACGCCGGCTTCAAGGTGCTCAACCAGGCCAACAACCACGGCTACGACTACGGGCCGAAGGGCTACGAGAACACGCAGAAGGCGCTGGAGAAGTACGACCTGAAGCACACCGGCGCCCCGGACCAGATCACCGTGGTCGACGTCAAGGGCGTCAAGGTGGCCGTGGTGGGTTTCTCGTCGTACGTCTGGTCCAACAGCCTGGTCGACATCGCCACGGCCAAGACGGTGGTCGCCAAGGCGGCCACCATGGCCGACCTGGTCGTGGTGCAGGTGCACATGGGCGGCGAGGGCGCGGACCAGACCCGGGTGAAACCCGGCACCGAGATGTTCCTGGGTGAGAACCGGGGGGACCCGGTGAAGTTCTCGCACGCCATGATCGACGCGGGCGCGGACCTGATCGTCGGGCACGGGCCGCACGTGCTGCGCGGCATGGAGTTCTACCAGGGGCGCCTGATCGCGTACAGCCTGGGCAACTTCGCCGGCGGTAGCAACACGTTGATCAATACCGGCCGGCTCGGCTGGGGCGGGGTGCTGAAGGTGTCGCTCAAGCCGGACGGCAGTTGGGCCGGCGGCACGTTCACCTCGACGTACATGAACTCCACAGGCAAGCCGACGATGGACCCGGACGACCGCGGCCTGGGCCTGGTCACCGAGCTGAGTCGCGCCGACTTCCCGAAGGGCGGGGCCCGGTTCGACGGGCAGGGCAGGATCACCGCGCCGACGGCGGGTTGACCCGAGCAGGAACGTCCGGGGCGCGACGTAGGCTGACCGTCGTGACCAGTAGCCCTCCCGGTGCCAGCGAGACCGACCTCGGGCGCAAACGCCGTGCCCGCAAGATCGGCCGGGTGCTGGCCGAGACGCATCCCGACGCGCACTGTGAACTGGACCACTCCAACGCGCTGGAGCTGGCCGTCGCCACGATCCTCTCCGCCCAGTGCACCGACAAGAAGGTCAACGAGGTCACCCCGAAGCTCTTCGCCCGCTACCCGACCGCGGCCGCGTACGCCGGCGCCGACCGGGGCGAGATGGAGGAGCTGATCCGGCCCACCGGCTTCTACCGCAACAAGACCGACTCGCTGCTCAAGCTCGGTCAGGCGCTCCTCGACCGGTACGACGGTAAGGTCCCCGGCCGGCTCGCCGACCTGGTGACACTGCCCGGGATCGGCCGCAAGACCGCCAACGTCATCCTCGGCAACGCCTTCGACGTTCCGGGCATCACGGTCGACACGCACTTCCAGCGGCTGGTGCACCGGTGGCGGCTGACCACCGAGACCGACCCGGTCAAGATCGAGCACGCGATCGGCGCGCTGTACGACAAGCGCGACTGGACCATGCTGTCGCACCGGATCATCTTCCACGGGCGACGGGTCTGCCACGCCCGCAAGCCCGCCTGCGGCGCGTGCACGCTGGCGAAGCTCTGCCCCTCGTACGGCACCGGCCCGACCGAGCCGGCCGCCGCCGCCAAGCTGCTCAAGGGCCCCCGGGCGCGTGACCTGGCGGTGGCCGCCGGAGTCGACCCGGAGCTGGTGCCCGCCCAGGCGGTCGCCGCGGAGGTGCCGTGAACCGGCGTCTCGCTCTGCTCGCCCTGCCGCTGCTGCTGGCCGTCGCCGGTTGCACCGCCGGCCCGGCCGACGAGCCCGCACCCCGGCGGGCGGCGCCGGAACGGCCGTCGCCATTTCGGGACTGCGCCGCGCTGAACACCCCGCCCACGGCCGCGTCGCCCGGCACCGGCACGTCGGCCCCCGCCACGCCCGGCTCGGGCACGTCGACGACGCCCGGCGGGGAGGCGCTGCCGGAGCTGACGCTTGCCTGCTTCACCGGCGGCGCTCCGATCGCGCTGCGGTCCGTCGCCGGTCCAGCCGTGATCAACATCTGGGCGTCGTGGTGCCCGCCGTGCCGCAAGGAGCTGCCCGCCTTCCAACGCCTCAGCGAACGGGCCGCCGGCCAGCTCCAGGTGATCGGGGTGACCAGCCGGGACAGCCGCGGCGGCGCCCAGTCCATCGGAGAGGACTACGGCATACGCTTCCCGATCCTGGTCGACCAGGGTGAGGCGGTGCAGCGGGCACTGGAGCGCAACGCCATCCCGCTGACCCTCTTCGTCGACGCGCAGGGCCGGATCCGGCACGTCGACGCCACCGGCGCGCTCGACGACACCCAGCTCGCCAAGCTGGTCCGCCAGCATCTCGGCCTGGCAGTGCCCGCGTGACACGCCGACCGCCCGACTGGATCGAGCCGTTGCTGACCCGGCTGGGCACGGCCCGCGCCGAGGACTTCACCCGGCTGACCACCCCGGCCGAGGGCGGCCGGGAGAGCGCCGTGCTGGTCCTGCTCGGCGAGCAGCCCGGCGTCGGCCCGGACGTGCTGGTGCTGCAACGCGCCGCCACCCTGCGCAACCACGCCGGCCAGCCGGCCTTCCCCGGTGGGGCGGCCGACCCGGAGGACGCCGACGTCCGCGCGACCGCGCTGCGCGAGGCGAACGAGGAGGTCGGCCTCGACCCGTCCAGCGTGACAGTGCTGGCCGAGCTGCCGAAACTGTGGATCCCGGTCAGTGACTTCGTGGTCACCCCCGTCCTGGCCTGGTGGCACGACCCGCACCCGGTGCACCCCCGGGAACCGGCCGAGGTGGCGCACGTGGCACGGCTGCCGGTCAGCGAGCTGGTCGACCCGGCCAACCGGCTGCTGGTCCGCCATCGCAGCGGCTGGATCGGGCCGGCGTTCTCGGCGCGCGGGATGCTCGTCTGGGGTTTCACCGCCGGGGTGCTGGCGGCCCTGCTGGAGATGGGCGGCTGGGCGCGTCCGTGGTCACGCGACCGGGTGATCGAGCTGCCCCCGACGGGGGAGACCCCGGCACCGTCGGCCGGCACCGACGAGATCGACGAGAAGGCCCTGCGCTGACCGCGCGGTCACCTTCCGCAAGCGATGGTCATCTCGTGGGCGTCCTGCCCGTACGCTTGACCCGTGTCCGCCGTGGATCTCGTCCTGTTGCTGCTCATGCTCGTGTTCGCGATCAGCGGATACCGCCAGGGGTTCGTCATCGGAATCCTGTCGTTCTCCGGCTTCTTCCTGGGCGCCCTGCTGGGCCTCCAGCTCGGGCCGCTGCTGGCCCGACAATTCGTGGACAGCGGCACCCGGGTGCTGATCTCGCTGGTGGCGGTCTTCGGGCTGGCGGTGCTCGGTCAGGCGTTGGCCGGCTGGCTCGGCTCACACCTGCGTAAGACGATCACCAGTGAGGTGGGCAAGCGGGTCGACGACGTCGGCGGGGCGTTCGTGTCGCTGTTCGCGGTGCTGCTGGTCGCGTGGCTCGTGGCGGTGCCGCTCGGATCGTCCTCGCTGCCCTGGCTGGCCGCCTCGGTCCGCAACAGCGCGCTCATCACCGTGGTCGACCGGGTGCTGCCGGACCAGGCCCAGCAGCTCTCCACCGCGCTGCGGGACACCGTCGACACCAACGGCTTTCCGGACGTCTTCGGCGACCTCGCGCCCACCCGGGCCCGGCAGGTCGAGCCACCCGACCCGGCCCTGGCCGGCTCCCAGGTCGTCGTCAACGGGCAGCGGTCGGTGGTCAAGGTGCTGGGCTCCGCGCCCAGCTGCTCGCGCCGCATCGAGGGCTCCGGTTTCGTGTACGCCGACGACCGGGTGATGACCAACGCGCACGTGGTGGCCGGCACCCGTTCGGTGTCCGTGGAGCTGGGCGGCGAGCGGTACGACGGCCAGGTGGTCGTGTACGACCCGGACCGCGACCTGGCCGTGCTGCACGTGCCGGGGATGCCCGGTCCGTCGCTGCGCTTCGCGGCCGGCAACGCGGGCAGCGGCTCCGACGCGATCGTGCTCGGCTTCCCCCTCGACGGCCCGTACAACGCGCAGTCGGCGCGGGTCCGTGACGTCGACCGGATCACCGGGCCGGACATCTACTCCTCCGGTGACGTCACCCGGGAGATCTACACGATCCGGGCGCTGGTGCGCAGCGGAAACTCCGGCGGCCCGCTGGTCTCCTCCAACGGGCTGGTGCTCGGCGTGATCTTCGCGGCGGCCGCCGACGACCCGAACACCGGCTTCGCGGTGACCGCCGCCGAGGCCCGCCCGGTGGCACTGGCCGGCGCCGAACGCACCAGGGGCGTCGGCACCGGCGAGTGCACCTGAGCGTCGCGCCGGTCAGGTCCGCGCCGGCGCGGCGACCGGCAGCTTCGCCCGTCCCCACCGCAGCCCCCGGTCCAGCACCGCACGAGCCATGATCACGACGCAGGTGCCGCCGTTGAGGAAGGACGCCACCACGTCGCTCGGGTGGTGCATGCCCCGGTACATGCGGGTCAGCGCCACCCCGAGCGGCACCACCAGCAGCAGGGTCCACCAGGCGACCTTCGCGCCGGTGCTGCGCGCCCGCAGCGCCATCAGCACGGCGATACCGACGTAGAGCGCCATCGCGGCCGAGGTGTGTCCGGACGGGAAGCTCGACGTGGGCGGTGAGACGTCCATGTGCTCCACGGCGGGCCGTCGCCGGTCGATCGCCAGCGTGGTCAGCAGGAACACCAGCGCCTGGGCGGTCACCGCCGCGCACAGGAACAACGGTTCCCGCCAGCGCTTGAGCCAGAGTCGCAGCGCCAGCGCCACCAGCACGGTGACCACGACGATCATCTGCGTGCTGGCCAACGTGCTGAACACCAGCGAGACGTCGTTCCAGCCGCCGGTGCGGTCGGCGGCCAACTCCCGGTTTACCGCGTCTTCCACGGTGAACGGCCAGGTCTGGGCGAACACCCGGGTGACGAGCACGCCCAGCAGCACCATGACGCCGAGCAGGAGGGAGACCGGCAGCAGCACCCGCCGGACAATCTGGACCATGGTGTCGGACATGAGCCGGCCAGTACCCGGTCGGCGTCGTCGTCACGCCTCAGGTCGCGTCCGGGTGCCGCTCGACCTCGGGCGCGATGCCGTCGCGGGCCGGTCGGACCGGCCGCAGACCGACGTGCGCCCGCCAACTGGTGAACGCGGCGGCGGTCGCCGCGACCACCGCCGCGCCGAGCAGCCAGCCGCCGACCACGTCGCTGGCGAAGTGCACACCCAGCGCCACCCTGCTCAGGCCGGTCACCACGGTGAGCAGCACCGCGACGACCCACAACACGACCCGCCGCACCCCCCGCCCCGCGTACGGCAGGAAGACCAGCAGCAGTACCCCGGCGGCCAGGGTGGCGTTCAGCGCGTGCCCGGAGGGAAACGAGTAGCCGGCGGCCCGTGCCACCGGGTCGAGCAGCTCCGGCCGGTCCCGGCCGACGAGCAGCTTGAGCAACGGACCCATCAACCCGCCGACCACCATTGTCGTGGCCGTCCAGGCGGCCAGTCGACGAGCCTTGCGGCGCAGCAGCCAGATCACCAGGAGCAGGGCGGCGACCCGCAGCGGCATCGGCGCGAACACCTCACTCCAGACCCGCATCACCACCACCCAGGCCGGGTGGTCGAGCGCGTAGCCGTGCAGCGCGTCGGTGACCGACATGTCCAGCCGGTGCAGGGGCGCCCACGCCCCGAGCACGAGCAACGCCAGCAGCGAGAACGGCACCAGCACCAGGAACGCCGCAGCCACGGCCAGGGTCAGCCGCAACCCCAGCGAGTGATCTGGGTCGAGACGGCGACGCTGCCAGGACGGACGGTCGGAGGCGAGGGTGTCGGGGCCGGACGAGCTCATGGCGACGGTTCTACCCCACTCGGGGGCCACTCAGGCCTGCAGGTACCCGAGGCCCCGCTCAGCGCACCCGTTGCCGGAACCGGCGCACCATCATCGCCGCGCCCGTCACCAGGGCGACGAAGAGCACCGCGCCGACCCACACCTGCTCGGGCGCCGAGTCGTCCTGCGCGCCCGCCGCGCGGGCCGTCCACCGGGTCTCGTTGCGGGGGGCGGTGAGACCGAGCGGGTCACTGCCCGCACCGGCCACCGGGCTGTCGTCGCCGGAGCCGGGGGCCGGACCGAAACCGACCACACCCGGGGAGGTCTGGTCGTCCAACGGGTTCGCGGTCACCGGCGGCACCTGCGCGGTCAGCGCCGCGACCGGATCCACCACGCCGTACCCGAAGCGGTCGTCCCGGCCGGTCGGGCCGATGTCCCGGGCGGTGACCAGCAGCCGGTTGACCACCTCACCGGCGGACATCTGCGGGTAGCGCGACCGGACCAGCGCGGCCGTGGCGGCCACCAGCGGCGCGGCGAAACTGGTGCCCTGCACCCGCCAGTACCCGCTGGGCGGACGGGCCCCGACCAGGCCGTTGGCGGGCGCGGTGAGGGCCGTCGCGCGGCCGGTGATGGACCCGGACCACAGGTTGTCGCTGCTGCGCTCCAGCCCGGAGACCGCGATGACGCCCGGCTCGCGGGCCGGATACCAGACCTTCAGGTCGGTCGAGGTGGCCAGGTTGCCGGTGCAGGCCACCACCACCACGTCCCGGGCGAACGCGTAGTCCAGAGCCGCGGCCAGGGCAGGGCTGTCGCCGCTGCCGCCCAGCGACAGATTGATCACGCGGGCGCCGTGGTCGACCGCCCAGCGGACCCCCTGCGCGACGATCAGGGCGTCGTCGTACCGGTTCCGCTCGTCGAGCACCCGGACCGGCAGGATCCGAGCGTCAGGTGCCAGGCCGACCACGCCCCGCTTGTCGTCCTTGCGCCCGGCGATCAGGCCGGCAACCGTGGTGCCGTGGCCCACCGGGTCCGGCCCGACACCGCCCACCAGGTCCTTCCCGGGCAACACCTGCCCGACCAGGTCGGGATGGTTGGGGTCCACGCCGGAGTCGATCACCGCCACCGTCACGCCGCGCCCCGTCGAGGTACGCCACGCCGTCTCGGCGCGCAACTCGTCGAGCTGCCACTGCTCGTCGCGGACCTGGTCGGTGCGGCTCACGCTGTCGCCGGGAGCCAACGCCACAGGCGCGCCGGCGAGCTGACCGCCGGTGGCGGGCACGGTGACGGGCACGGTGGCTACGGTCGGGGCCGCCACGGCGAGCACCGCCGCCACGCCGAGCAGCGCCCGCCGGGTCGCTGCCGGACCGCTGTGCCGAACCCCAGTCACATCCTCAGCCATTCATCCCGACGGAACCATGACGATCGGAGATTACCGGTTTCCCCACCTGTCACGGGAAGAACCGGCCGAACAGGTCACGGTGGCGGCAGTTGGGCGAGCTGAACGAGGCGTACGCCCTCCCGGCGGGTGACCAACCGACCACGGCCCGGCGGCAGTGGACCGGGCCGGACCGGGCCGACGAGCGCCCCCTCGTCGGGGCTGCCAGCCATCACCAGACCGGCGGTGGACAGCTCCCGTAGCCGCTGCACGATCGGCTCGTACTGCGCCCGGCCCGCGCCACCCGAGCGGCGCGCCAGCACCAGGTGCAGCCCCACGTCCCGGGCGTGCGGCAGATGCTCCTCCAGCGCCCGCAACGGGTTCGCCGGGCCGGCCGCCACCAGGTCGTAGTCGTCGACCAGGACGAACAGCTCCGGCCCGGACCACCAGGACCGGTCGCGCAACTGCTGCGGGGTGACCTCCGGGCCGGGTGCCCGCCGCTCCAGATAACCGGCGGCCGACTCCACCAGGTCGGCCGTGTGCGCCGCCGCGGTGCCGTACCCGATGAGGTGCGGTGTCTCGATGGCGCCCAGCAGGCTGCGCCGGTAGTCGACCAGGATCACCCGGGCCTGCTCCGGAGTGAACCGGGTGATGATCGAGGTGGCCAGCGCGCGGAGGAACGACGACTTGCCGCACTCCGCGTCCCCGAAGACCACGAAGTGCGGCTCGGTGGCGAAATCCAGCACCACCTGGCGCAGGTCCGCCTCGGCGATGCCGATCGGCAGCCGCAGCCCGGTCGTCGCGGCGAGATCCAGATCGGCGTACGCCAGCACCGGCGGGAGCAGCCGCACCCGGGGCGCCGGAGGGCCACCCCAACCGCCGGCGATCCGCTTGACCAGGTCGGAGGTGTCCCCGTCCGCGGCGAGCTGGGGCAGCGCGGTGAGAAAGTGCAGGCTCTCCGCGGTCACCCCCCGGCCGGGGCGCTCCGGCACGTTCGCGGCAGCGCGCCGGGCCACCAGCGAGTCGCTCGGGTCACCGAGGCGCAGTTCCAGCCGGGAGCCGAACAGGTCCCGGATCGCCGGCCGGAAATCCAGCCAGCGCAGCGCGGTGGCGACGACGTGCACGCCGTACGACAGGCCCCGGGTGGCGAGGTCGGTGACAAGCGGTTCCAGATCGTCGTACTCGCCCCGGACGGTGCTCCAGCCGTCGATCACCAGGAACACGTCACCGAACGGGTCGGCCGCCGCCTGGCCGGCCGCCGCCGCCGACGCGCGCCGCTGCCGGTACGCGGCCATCGACTCCACGCCCAGCTCCGCGAAGCGGCGTTCCCGATCGGCAAGCACTGTCGTCATCTCGCCGACGGTGCGTCGTACCGCCGTCGGGTCGGCCCGCCCGGTCACCCCGCCGACGTGCGGCAGGTCGCGGACGGCGGCCAGCCCACCCCCGCCGAAGTCGAGGCAGTAGACCTGCACCTCGGCCGGGGTGTGGGTGAGCGTCAGCGCGCAGATCAGCGTCCGCAGCACTGTGGATTTGCCGCTCTGCGGCGCGCCGACCACCGCGACGTGCCCGGCCGCACCGTCCAGCGCCAGCCAGAGCAGGTCCCGGCGCTGCTCCAACGGCCTGTCCACGATGGCCACCGGCACCCCGAGCGCGCCGTGCAGCTCCGGGTTGCCCACGACCAGCCCGCGCGTCGGGTGCATCTCGACCGGCCCGAGCAGTTCGTCCAGGGCGGGCGGCTCACCGAGCGGCGGAAGCCACACCTGGTGGGCGGGTGGGCCCTGCCCGACGAGCCGGTCGACCAGCAGGTCGAGCAGCGTCTCCCGGTCACTCTCGTCCTCGGCCACGGCGGTCAGGGCGGGTGTGGCCGGCTCGGGCAACGGCACGACGTGGGTGGTGAAGGTGAGCAGCCGGGCGCCAGCGCCACCTGTGGCGCCGGGCGGCACGGCCCGGCGGCGGACCGCACCGGACACGTACGCGGCCTTGAAGCGGGCCAGCGGGTCGGTGCCCGCGCGCAGGTAGCCGTGGCCCGGTGAGCGGGGCAGCTCGTGTGCGTCCGGCACCCCGAGCACCGTGCGGGACTCCAACGCGGAGAAGGTGCGCAACCCGATCCGGTACGACAGGTGGGTGTCGAGCCCGCGTAACCGACCCTCTTCTAGGCGTTGACTGGCGAGCAGCAGGTGCACACCGAGCGACCGGCCCAGCCGACCGATCTGCACGAACAGGTCGATGAAGTCGGGTTTGGCGGAGAGCAGTTCGGAGAACTCGTCGCAGACCAGCAGCAGCGACGGCAGCGGGGCCAGCGGGCTGCCGGCCGCACGCGCCCGCTCGTAGTCGCGCACACTCGCGAAGTTGCCTGCCCGTCGCAGCAGCTCCTGCCGGCGGACCAGCTCGCCGTTGATCGCGTCGACCATCCGGTCGACCAGGGGCAGCGCGTCGGCCAGGTTGGTGATCACGGCGGCGGTGTGCGGCAGCCGGTCGAACGACGCGAACGTGGCGCCGCCCTTGAAGTCGACGAGCACGAAGTTGAGCTGCTCCGAGCTGTGCGTGGCCGCCAACCCCAGCACCAGCGTCCGGAGCAGTTCGGACTTTCCCGAGCCGGTGGCCCCGATGAGCAGACCGTGCGGGCCCATCCCGTCCTGGGCGGACTCCTTGAGGTCCAGCTCGATGGCGCCACCGTCCACGCCCACCCCGATCGGCACCCGCAGTCGGTCCCGCGCCGACCGGGGCGCCCACCCCTGCTCGGCGGTGAAGCTCTCCGGGTCGCCGAGGCCGAGCAGCTCGGGCAGCCCCAGCTCGGCCTGCAGCGGAGAGTCCGGGCCGCGTACCGCGCCGGCCAGCCGCAGCGGCGCCAACCTCCGGGCGACCGCCTCGGCGTCGGCCGGGTCGAGCTGGTCGGCCGTACCCACCTCGGCGTGCCCGTCGATCGACCACGAGTGCAGCCGCCCGCCCTTCAGCTCCAGCAGGAGCGCGTACCGGTCGAGCAGGCGCGGCGGCGGGGTGTCCAGGTCCACGACTGTCACCGCGTCGATGCCGCCGTCGCCGGTCAGGTCGGTGGCGCCGGTCAGGTCGCCGCCGTCGAGGACCACCACCACGTGCGGGCCGTCGGTGGCCGGACCGGCCGGACTGAACCGGGACCGGCTGGCCAGCACGTCGCCCAGCAGCCGCTCCAGCTCGACGGCGGAGCTGGTGACCAGCCGTACCGGGCCGAGCGCGTCGCTGCGGCCGGGGTGGTGGGCGTGCGGGAGCCACTTCACCCACTCCCAGCCGGCCCGCCGTTCCGGGCCGGCGCAGACCGCGACGAGCAGCTCGTCGGGGGCGTGGAAGACGGCCAGCTGGGTCAGCACCGCCCGGACCAGCGCCTGGGCCGCCGGGTCACCGGTCGGGGGGCCGGCGGTCGCCGGAGCGCCGCCCGGACGGCCGGCGGTCCGCACGTGCACCCGGGCGAAGCTGCGCAGCGACAACGCCACCGGCAGGTCCGGCACCACGGAGTACGCGTCCAGGAAGCGGCGCAGCGCTCCGGCGGTCATCGGCTCCAGTTCCTCAAGCGGTCGGGTGACCGGGGGGACGAGCGGGGTGGCCAGAGTCTGCGGGCCGACGCCGACGCGTACCACCGCGAAGTCCGGGTCGGCGGGCCGACGCTCCCAGACCCGGTGGCTGTCCACCGTCGACCAGAGTCGGCCCGGGTCCGGGTGCCGGTAGTAGAGCCCGGCCCGCTGCCGCCCGGCGGTCTGCCGGACCCGCCGGCGCAGCGTCGCCAGGTGCCGCAGGTACTCGCGTCGGGCGGCCATCATCTCGGACTTCTTCGGGGTGCCCGAGGCGCTGCCCCAGGAGGTCACCAGCATCGCCAGCGAGGACAGCCCGAACATGCCGCCCACCACGTACGAGTAGGCGCCCCCGCCCCGGCCGAACATCATGGCCATCGCCACCGTGCCGCCGAGCATCGGCAGCAGCATGAGCATCTGCTGCCACCGTCCACCGGTCACCGCGGGGATCTCCGGCGGTGCCTCGACCGGCAGCTCACCGGCCGGGATCTCGGGTGCCGGCCGGCGGGGCGGGCGCTTGATGACGACGGTGGACACTCGGCCTCCTGACCGCGCTGGGTAACCCGAGCCTGGCTCATCGTAGGTAAAGTCCTGTCGTCCGCGCAGCCTCCGATCCCCCTCGATATGGAGACCAGTCGATGACTACCGGGCTGGCCCGCGTCACCATCAGCGCGCCGCAACGACGGGTGGACGTCGCCCTGCCGGAGCAGGTTCCCCTGGCCGAGCTGCTGCCCGACGTGCTCCGGCACGCCGGTGAGGGCCTCGCCGACGACGGCGAACGGCACGGTGGCTGGGTGCTGCGCCGCACCGACGGAGCCCTGCTGGCGACCGCCCAGGCGCTGCTGGCGCAGGGGGTCCGCGACGGCGAGGTGCTGCACCTGGTGCCGGCCCGCGCGCACTGGCCCGAACTGGAGTACGACGACGTGGTCGAGGCGATCGCCGAGGGCGCTCGTCGCCGGGGCGGTGCCTGGTCGGCGAACGCCACCCGGGCGGCCGCCCTGGCCGGTGCCGCCGTACCCCTCGGGGTGGGTCTGCTCGCCCTGCTCGCCGGTGGTCCCGCGCACCGGGCCGGTTGGTTGGCGGCGGCCGTGGTGGCGTTGCTGCTCACCGTTGCCGGCGCGGTCGCCTCCCGCGCTCACGACGACGGCGCCGCCGGTGCCACCCTCGGCGGCTACGCCCTGCCGTACGCGTTCGTGGCCGGCGCCCTGGCCATCGGTTCCGGCGACCCGGTGGGGCCGTTCGGGCCGCTCCGGTGGGTGGGCGCGCCCGAGTTGCTGGCCGGGTCGGTGGCGCTGCTGCTGGCGGCGCTGCTCGGGCTGCTCGGGGTGGCCAGCCGGCTGCGGGTCTTCGTGGCCGGTGTCACGA
Organism: Micromonospora orduensis; assembly: GCF_006228125.1. Taxonomy (GTDB): domain Bacteria; phylum Actinomycetota; class Actinomycetes; order Mycobacteriales; family Micromonosporaceae; genus Micromonospora; species Micromonospora orduensis. Next base: position 34,902 of record NZ_VDFY01000092.1, read on the forward strand.
CCGGTCTGGTGGGCGCCGGCGCGGCGCTCGGCGGGCTGCTGCTGCCCCCGGCCGGGGCGGCGGCGATTCTGCTCAGCGCGCTGGTCTTCGCCGTCGGGGTGGTTCCGCTGCTGGCCATCCGGCTGGGCAAGCTGCCCCTGCCGCCGATCACCCTGCCGGCCGCGACCTCCGACGCGGAGCCGGAGCGGGTCCGGGACCTGCCGGACCGGAGCCGCGTGCACGCGGCGGTGATCCGCACCGAGGAGATGCTCACCGGGATGCTGCTCGGGCACGCCCTGCTCGTGGTGGCGGCGGCTGGTGTGCTCGGGCTGGTCGGCGGCACGTGGGGCCGGGTGCTGGTGGCGGTCGCCTCGGCCGTGCTTCTGCTGCGGTCGAGGCTGTTCGTGGCGCTGCGCCACCGGGTGCCGACGGTGCTCGCCGGCCTCGCCGGCTACGCGGTGCTGGGCGTGGTGCTGGCCGGCCGTGCCGACGACGCGGGGCGGCTGGCGCTGGTCCTCGGCGGCGCGGCGCTGGCCCTGGTGGCAGTCGCGGCCGGCGTCGGGTACGCGAGCCGGCCGGTCTCGCCGTACCTCGGCCGGGTCGCGGACCTCACCGACACGGCGCTGGTGGTCGCCGTGGTGCCGGTCGCCTGCGCGGTGCTCGACCTGTACGACAGGGCCCGGGGGCTGCTCGGTTGAGCGGCACCCGGGCCCGGTGTGTCAGCGGTCGTCAGTGGTTGGTCTCGCCACGCGCCTCGGCGTCCCGGGCCCGCTGGTAGGAGGCCACGATCTCGGCCTCGGCCTCGGTGCGGCCGACCCAGGTGGCGCCCTCGACCGACTTGCCCGGCTCCAGGTCCTTGTACACCTCGAAGAAGTGCTGGATCTCCAGGCGGTCGAACTCGCCCAGGTGGTGGATGTCGCGCAGGTGCTCCTGGCGGGGGTCCTCGTAGGGCACGCAGAGGACCTTGTCGTCGCCGCCCTTCTCGTCGGTCATCCGGAACATGCCGATGGTCCGGCAGCGGATGAGGCAACCCGGGAAGGTCGGCTCGGGGACCAGCACCAACGCGTCCAGCGGGTCGCCGTCCTCGCCCAGCGTCTCCTCGATGAACCCGTAGTCGGCCGGGTACTGGGTGGACGTGAACAGGGTGCGGTCAAGCCGGATCCGGCCCGTCTTGTGGTCCACCTCGTACTTGTTCCGGTGACCTTTGGGGATCTCAACCGTCACGTCGAAATCCATCTGCACGCTCCCTCGTCTGCCCACGCTGGCTAACGGAACCACTGGCGGCCCTCCGGACAGGTGAATGCCACCCGCCGACTCCGGCCACCGCATAGTCTTCGGACCGAAGTAGTGTCACCCAAGCCGATTTTCGCTGGGGGAGGAGGGGGTCGTGGGGAGGGAAGATTCACACTACCGCCCGGACGGGGGCGTCGCTCGCGGTACCGGACGATCCGGCTCCGGTGGTGCCACCGGCCGGGTTCCGGTGCCCGACGCCCACCTCCCGCGTGCTGCCGAGCCGCAGCCCGCGCCGTCGCCGGAGACGGTGAACGGCCGGCCCGCCCCGCTGCCCTGGAACCCCGCCGCGGGGTCGACCCCGGCCGGCCCGAACACCGGCCGCTTCCCGGTCCTCGGTGGTGAGCGGCCCACGAACGCCCCGCCGCGCGGGAGCGCCGCCGACC